>JBFYQC010000045.1:0-33352 GCA_041302975.1 Bacteroidota bacterium | reverse complement strand
ATTACATTAGTTCTGTTGAAATACACCCAGAGTTGGTTGAAGTTACCAGCGATATTAAACATGTAGTCAACACAGCAGATATCATGGTGTTGGCTGTTCCATCAGCATTTTTAAAAGATGCGTTAAGTACTCTTACCCCCAAAGATTTTGAAGGTAAGTTTATTGTATCGGCTATTAAAGGTTTGTTGCCGCACAGCAAACAAATTGTAGCAGACTTTATGATGAATGAGTTTAACGTTTCTCAAGAAAACCTTTTGGTTATTTCAGGTCCATGCCATGCCGAAGAAGTGGCTGCCGAAAAGTTGTCGTATTTAACCATTGCCGGAAAAAACAAAGAGGTAACCAGTTACTTTGCATCATTGTTGGCTTGCCGTTATATACGCACCATTATTTCTGAAGATTTAACCGGAACAGAATATGGAGCAGTTTTAAAAAACATATACGCAGTAGCCAGTGGAATTTGTCATGGAGTAGGGTATGGTGATAATTTTCAAGCGGTATTGATTAGTAATGCTATTAGAGAGATGGAGGCCTTTTTATACAAAGTGCATGCACATCCGCGCGAAATAAACCACTCGGCTTATTTGGGTGATTTGTTGGTAACGGCCTACTCACAACACAGCCGTAACCGTACGTTTGGTAACATGTTGGGCAAAGGTTATTCGGTTAAATCAGCCCAATTAGAAATGAATATGATTGCCGAAGGTTATTACGCTACCAAGAGTATGTTTGAATTGAATGCTGAGCAATTACATATTGATATGCCAATAGCGGAAGCAGTATATAACATCATATACAACAATAAACCTGCTAAAGCAGAAATAGAAAAGTTGAGTACAAAACTAATTTAATACATCATGCCTAATCAAGTAGAAGAATTTAACGCATACAGGGCCAAAATGAACGAGAAGATTTTGGCACAAGATAATCTGGTATTAAAACGTTTGTTTAACCTGGATACCAATACCTACGATGAAGGAGCGTTATCAACCCAAACCAAAGAAATGTTAGGCTTAGTAGCCAGTATGGTTTTGCGTTGTGATGATTGTATAAAATACCATTTGGGTAAATGCAAAGAGCAAGGTGTAACTACCGCCCAAATATACGAGATTTTTGCAGTAGCTAATATTGTTGGTGGAACCATTGTAATACCGCATACCCGAAGAGCTGCGGAGTATTGGGAAGAGTTGGAGAATGGTATGGGTTGATTACCTGAGAATTTTGCTAAAAAGAACAATACCCTACTATGAAAAAATTACTCATAATAAAATTAGTGTTTTGTGTGATGCTTCTGTCAGCGTTACAATCATGCAAAGACGATTGCGAAAATCCTTGCAATAAGGATTGCGAAACGTATAATCCTTGTGAGTGTGAGGCCCCACTTAAAGCAGATTTTGTGATGGAAGAAAAGGTTTGGGACAGGTGGTTTGAAATTGGAAGTCCTTTAGACGGAGTTAGATCCATAAGATATACAGTTACCACATCAAAATATGACAGCTGTTTGTGGATTTTGGGTACGGAAACATTGAGGGTAGCCCAGTTTTCAAGACAAGGGTATCCGAAAAAGAGCACCATTAAACCAATGCTTATTGTTTATAAAAGTGTTGATGCGAGGTGTGTAGGTAAATTAAAAACAGTGGATACTTTGGTGCGTTCATTTGTAACAGCCGATCCACCATTATTGCTCGAGGAGAAACAATGGCCTGTTTTTGGTTCTTACAAAGGATACAAAAAATCAAACCCAAATAAAGAAGTAATTGTAACCATAGATACTATAGGACCTACTATGTTCAATAGTTTATGGGGAACTCACATGACAAACATTCCTTATGAAAACTATGACCCACCAAGATACGCATTAAGACATGATGGTACACCACAACAAGCCATAAACCGAATCCCTTTTGGTGGTTCTGTCTCTTTTGTATCAACATTTCAATATGGTTGGTTCGATGGTTATGGCATATTGAAAAATGATGAACTAAAAATTGTTTACAGTTATCACAAGGATACCGCGGCAAACGGTAGGCCGAATTGGCAAAGCCAATTATTGCATGACGAATTTATTGGCCAAAAAATAAAATAATATAACCATGAAAAAATGAGTTATACGGAGACAAGTTTGTCAAGATAAAATAGGTAACTAAAATTCACTTATACTAAAGCATAAAAAAAGCGATTGAAATTTCAATCGCTTTTTTTATGTAATGGATGCTAAAATTTTAGTTCTGAGGAGCAGGTGTGGTTGATTCTTTTTTAGTGCTGCAGCAAGATTTTTTCTTGCTTGTACCTGTACCACATTCTTTTTTGTCGCTTGGTGCGCAATGCTTTTTCTCTGCTTTTTCTGCAGGAAGCGCATCTTCCATAACAACCGGTGTTGTGCTTTCAGGTTTAACCTCGTTACGCACCACTTGTGCTTTTGGAGCTTCTTTTTTAGGAGCAACAGTTTGTGCATTTACGCCAACATATCCTAAACCTAAAAAGGCTGCTAATACCAATAGTTTTTTCATATTACTTCTGTATTAATGTGTTAAACAAACTTAACGCTTTTTATTTATATAAAGTGCAGGGTAGTTCTTAAAGTTCAGCTAAAACTGTTCGGCCTCCTTTAACTTTTTGGTTTAATGCCACACTTACCTTGGTGCCTACCGGAAGAAAAATATCTACACGTGAGCCAAATTTAATAAAACCCATTTCACCGGTTTGCGCTACATATTCGCCTTCTTTCACGTACCAAACAATCCTTTTGGCCAATGCTCCGGCAATTTGTCTGAACAATACCTCAACTCCGTTTTTATGTTCAATTACGGTTGTGGTACGCTCGTTTTCAGTTGATGATTTTGGATGCCAAGCTACCAAATACAACCCGGGATGATACTTAAAGTATTTAACCAAACCACCAATCGGGTTACGGTTAACGTGCACATTAAAAGGCGACATAAATACCGAAATTTGTAAACGTTTGCCTTTAAAATATTCGGATTCTTCTACCTCTTCAATCACCACCACTTTACCATCTGCAGGCGAAACAACCAAGTTATCGCCAATGGTTGGTGTAATAGTAGGGTTGCGGAAAAACTGCAACACAATTACCAATAAAACCACCGAAATGCCGATAACAATATTTTGTATAATTACATTTTCGGGTAATAAAAATTGAACACCTGCATTTAATGCAAACAACACCAATAAGGTGATTAAAATTGTGGCTTTGCCTTCTTTGTGTAACATAAATTCTTAATAATAAATATGCCACAATTTGTAAGGATAAGACTTACCCGTTACAAATTGTGGCTATGTAAAAGTAGTAATTAAATACCAAACTTACCGCGTAGTTTTTCTACTTCGGCAACTTTACCAATAGATACTACATAAGCAGCAATACGCATGCTGATGTTGTATTTCTGCGAAGCGGCATAAACAGCTTCAAATGCAGTTTTCATTACCCTGTCTGCTCTACGGTTAACGCGCTCTTCAGTCCAGAAGTAACCCAAGCGGTTTTGAACCCACTCAAAGTAACTTACTGTTACTCCACCTGCATTAGCTAAAATATCAGGAACAACCATAATGCCTTTTCTGTTCAAAATTTCATCAGCGTTAGCTACTGTAGGTCCGTTAGCACCTTCAACAATAACCTTTGCCTTAATTCTATCAGCATTATCGGCAGTAATTTGGTTTTCCATTGCAGCAGGAACCAAAACAGTTACATCTAATTCAAGTAATTGTTCATTGCTGATACGTTCTGCTTTGAATCCTTCTAGTGTACCACCGTTAGTATCGCGGTAAGCAATTGCAGCTTCTACATCAATACCTTCTGGGTTGTAATAACCACCGGTAACATCGCTAATAGCAAGCACTTTCATGCCTTGCATAGCCAATAATTTAGCAGATATAGAACCAACATTACCAAAACCTTGTACTGCACAAGTGCAACCTACCGGGCTAATGCCTAATTTAGATAATGCACTGCGGGTTGATACCATCACACCACGACCGGTTGCTTCTACGCGTCCTAATGAACCACCTAATACCAATGGTTTACCGGTAACTACAGCAGGAGATGAATAACCAACTAATTTAGAATACTCATCCATGATCCAAGCCATTTCTTGTTGGCCTGTACCCATATCAGGAGCAGGAATATCTTTGTCCGGGCCAAATACATCAACCATTAAATCGGTGTATGCGCGGGTTAATCTTTCTAATTCTCCTTTACTTAATTTGCGTGGATCGCATTTAATACCACCTTTACCACCACCGTATGGAATACCAACTACGGCACATTTCCATGTCATCCAGGCGGCTAGTGCTTTTACCTCATCAAGGTTAACATCCATACTGTAACGGATACCACCTTTTGAAGGGCCAAGGTTTGCGTTATGTACCACACGGAATCCTTCAAATACTTGAACGGTTCCGTTATCCATAGTAACAGGTATTGATACGATAACAGATTTTTGTGGTGATTTTAATACGTTGTAAGATCCTTCATCTAATCCTAAAATACGTGCGGCTTCGTCAAAGCGTGACATCATCGACTCAAACGGGTTGTCGTTGCTGTGTGTTGCTGTTTTTTGTGACATGTTATTGTGTTTTAAAGCAGGGCAAATGTAACATTTGCCACGTTTTTACCAAACTACATTTTACATTCTTGCTAAGTCGAATCTAACCAAGCTACTAAATGCTGAAACGCGGTTGTTTAGCTCTTCATCGGTTAAGTTCATAATGCGCTCTGTACCAAATTTCTCTACACAGAAGCTAGCCATTGCCGAACCGTAGATGATTGCGTTTTTCATGTTGGCAAAACTTATATCATTTGTTTTGGCTAAATAACCAATGAAGCCACCTGCAAAAGTATCGCCTGCACCTGTTGGATCAAACACTTCTTCTAGTGGTAATGCCGGGGCAAAAAACACTTCTTTGTCATGAAACAACAATGCACCGTTTTCACCTTTTTTAATGATTAAATACTTTGGTCCCATAGCTTGAATTTTTGCAGCAGCCTTTACCAAAGAATATTCTCCTGATAACTGACGCGCTTCTTCATCGTTAATGGTTAATACATCAACCATGGCAATTGTTTTCTTCAAATCGTCTAATGCAATTTCCATCCAAAAGTTCATGGTGTCCATTACAATAAGTTTAGGGCGTTTGGTTAAACGATTCATTACTGTTTGTTGAACAGCAGGAGTGAGGTTACCCAACATTAAATATTCGCAGTCTTGGTATGAGTCAGGAATGATAGGGTCAAAGTTCCCCAATACATTCAATTCTGTGATTAAGGTATCGCGGCTATTCATATCGGTGTGGTATTTACCACTCCAGAAAAACGATTTTTCGCCTTGTTTAATTTGTAAACCTTCGGTATCCACACCTTTGTTTTGTAAGGTTTGGATAAACTCATTTGGGAAATCTTCGCCTACCACAGCTACCAATTTCGATTGTTTTGTAAAGTAACTTGCCGCTAAACTAATGTAAGAAGCAGCGCCACCGATAATTTTATCGGTTTTTCCGAAGGGGGTTTCAATGGCATCAAATGCCACACTACCAACAACTAATAAACTCATGTAAAATATTTTTAAAAAATTTTTGCAGCAAATATTGCATTTTTAATTTTAACAAACTAACATTGCATCCCGTTTCAGCAACAAAGTTACTAAACGGAACTAACCAAATTCCTTGATAGCTCAGCTGGTTAGAGCGACTGACTGTTAATCAGTAGGTCCCTGGTTCGAGTCCAGGTCAGGGAGCGATGAAGCAGAAACGCGAGCGTTACGCTTCATCGTTATAAAGTGTAAAACGAGATAACGAGTTTTTCTACTTTATAACGACAAAAGTACTAAGCCACCTTCGGGTGGCTTTTTTGTTTTCTACAATTAAAAAATACCTCGTTTTATAGCTTAAGTATACTTACCGCATTAAAAGTTCAATGCTGTAAAGCGTTATTTATCAACTCAATTTGTTACATTCGGATTGTATTAACCATTACACTAAGTCATGATGGAACATCCGAAATATGCTGTTTATGTGCTGTACAGCCTAAAAGATCAAATGTTTTACATCGGTTACACTTCAAATTTTGAAAGACGAATGCAAGAGCATGCCGAAGGTAAAAGTTTCAGTACAGCACCAAGAAGGCCTTTTATACCAATACTTTGCGAGTATTATCATGCTAAATCAGATGCGTTAAGACGAGAGTTATATTTTAAAACAACTGCGGGTAAACGTGTTTTAAGATTAATGTTACATGATAGTTTAAAAGAAGTATCGACATTAAATAGTAATAAGATTTAGTATCCGATCACCGTATTGACAACTTTTTAAACCCGACAATCAATACAATCTAACCACCCATGTAATGTTACACAGTAGCTTAGCCATAAAGGGTTTACTTGTAGTAATTAAATTAATATTTATGCATACACCATTTAATAAAGTATTGTACATCGGGTTTTATTATTAGGCATTTACCAAGCTTTGGTTGCTAAGGATTACATGCAGGCTGCCGCTTCAATGGGTATAGCCCTTGCTTTTGATCCATTTAATCCCGAGCAAAAATGGAATGATAGGCCATTTTGGCAAAAAGCCGTTTTAATTATACATTTATTAATAGTTGCCAGCGTATTTGTTGGTGGTATGTGGCTAAAGAATTGATAGACTTTTGACTATTATATTTAAATTAGCTTAATGATGTATATTTCAATCACGGGGTTAAAGCCCAAAAACATATGGAGCATAGCAAGGTTTTGGATATTGGCTATTCCAACTTTCCGTCAGGCGCAAACAGCAAAGGGCAACTTACATTGTGCAGTAAAGCGTATTAAGGATTACCAATGCACACTTACTGCTTGGGAAAATCGGGAGGTGATGTTAGACTTTATGAGAAAGGGCGCTCATCTAAAAGCAATGAAAGCATTTTCTAATATTGCAACAGGAAAAACATATGGTTATGAAGCTGCCGAGTTGCCCAATTGGGATGATGCTTTTACTTTACTTCAAGAAAAAGGTAAGCAATACTAATCAACCTTTTCAATTTTCAATACTACCTTATTCGCATCCAGTATTAATTAATCGTATTAGCGGTATTATTAAAAGTTGTAAGTTGAAAATTTTAGTGGTCCTTCTTTTATTTTACCAATTCTAACAACGGTTGTTTACTACATCTTCTTTTAGAAGGAATATCTTTTTTTTCATTTCTTTAATCTCTTTAAGCTTTTGATCTAGAGAAATTAACTTATCGTCTAAAATTTCAAGTTTTTGCTTCTTCGAATATTTTTTGTTATACCAAGTATCAATAATTTGCCCAATTTCTTTAATGGTAAATCCAACTGATTTGGCATCGCTTATAAATGCTAGTTTATCAACGGTTACTTCGTCATAATGAAAGTAGTTGTTAGACTTGATCGCTTCATTTTGTTTCCCTTGGATTAGTCCCGACTTTTCATAGAAGCGAATGGTATGGACAGAAATCCCAGTTTTTTTTGATAGTTCGTTTATTAACATGCCACAAATATATGGTGTTGAAAAATAAATATCAACCATAGAGCATACTCTAATGTTGTAGGTTTGAATTTAACCTAATAGGTTTGCTGTAAATTAAAGAATTATGAAAAAGACTGTATTGATTACCGGAACTTCAAGTGGAATTGGTAAGGCAACTGTATTTGAGTTTGCAAAAATGGGATGGAACGTTGTTGCAACCCAAAGAAATCCGGATAAAGAAACTGATTTTAATGGGCTTTCCAATGTAAAAATGTATGCTTTGGATGTTACCAGCCTTGATAGCATTAAACAAGCCATGAATGCCGCACAAAAGGAGTTTGGTAAAATTGATGTTGTAGTTAATAATGCTGGATATGGAGTGGATGGGGTTTTTGAAGCCATGTCTGATGAAATCATAGAAAATCAATTTAATACCAACGTATTTGGATTGATGAGGGTAACCAGAGAGGCCATTAAATTAATGAGACCAAATGGGGGAGGAACGATTATTCAAATTTCAAGTATGGGCGGTAAAATTACATTCCCTTTATATAGCATATACCATGCTACAAAATTCGCAGTAGAAGGCTTTACAGAGTCTTTGCACTATGAGTTGAATCAGTTTAACATTAAAATGAAACTAATTGAGCCAGGGCCTATTGTTACTGATTTCTATGGTAGAAGCCGTCAAATCATTAAGTCAACTGAAACAAATCAATATGATGGGTTTATTCAAAAGTTTAACGATGCTGCTGCAAAAGTAATGAAAGACGCTGAGGGCCCAGATGTGGTAGCGAAGTCAATTTACAAAGCGGCTACAGATAACAGCAATCAAATGAGGTATGCAGTTGGTAAGCCTGGACCGATGTTGTTAATTTTAAGAAAATTACTTTCAGATAAACTATACTTTTCGATGGTAAAAAAGAGTTATAATTTATAATGAATTTGAACAGTTATTGTTTATTTATTGATGCGATGTTGATCTAAACAAAGGAATGCTGCTCGCATCATTCATCGGTATGTTTAACTTAAATATAAAGTCTCACGTATATAAAATGCCCCCAAAAAGTTAGATACTTATTGGGGGCATTCTAATATCTAAAAGAATCAACACAATTATGCATTAAAGCATATTATGTTTGATATTATTTAATGTATATGATCTCGCACGGCCCTTAAACCATAAACAGAATGAACCTCTTGGTCACTTTGTAGAATTACTATTTCCCCATTGATTATTGATATTCTAAGGAATACTTTCTCCTCTTCATCAAATTCCTGTCCTACATAATAATTAGTTGCAAATGTTCCTAAAGTATTACTTTGCTCGTATATCAAATTTAGTTCAGTTTCATTGGGCAATCGCCAACCGCTACCAAGTTTAGCACATGCTACCTCGGCTTGTTTTGAATTAAAAAAGCCAACATCATGCATCATAACATCTAAATTCCCTATTGTAACATAATCAGTTAAAGTATCATTCTTTTTAAAGGTCTTACTTGCGGTAACTTGGTGTGAAGTATCAATTTTACTTTTAGAATTAATTTCATCCAACTTTGTAGACGCATCAACCTTATCATTTACTAAATTACAAGAAGTAAATAAAGCCAAACAGGCACTGAATAAAACTGTTTTTTTCATCATTGTAATTTTAAATAGCTACCATGCAAGTTTATGGTCCTGTTTTTTCTGGTTTCTGTCCGAGTAAAGTAATAACTAAATCGCTATTCTGTTTTTTAAATACACCGCTTACGCCTGTATTAGAGCTTTCTTTAAATTAAGAGTATTAACGCTTGCAAAGCGTATAAAAATTAACAAGTCTTATTACAAATGACTCATGTATTCGTTTAAAATAATTTTAAACCACTCTGTATATAATTGTGGAGATTGTTTGGCATCGTTTACCACATCTTGCAAAGGCATCCACTTGTAACTATTTACTTCTTGTGGGTTGATGTTGGGTGTGCCATTGTATGTTCCGGTAAAAATAAAATCAAGTTCGTGTTCGGTTAAACCGTTATCAAATGGTGCTTTGTATAAGAACCTGAATTTTTCAGTTAACTCACAATCAAAGCCCATTTCTTCCACAAGCCTGCGGTGAGCAGCATCAATGGTTTGTTCGTTTGCACGCGGATGGCTGCAACAAGTGTTGGTCCATAAACCGCCACTGTGGTATTTATCTAAAGCACGTTGTTGCAACAATAATTCGCCATTATTATTAAAAATAAAAATGCTGAAAGCACGGTGCAATAAAGCTTTTTGATGGGCTTCGTATTTTTCCATCAAACCAACTTCATTGTTGTGTTCATCAACCAATATTACATACTCTTGCATGCGTACTTTTTATTGTTGTAAAGTTAGCTTTTCAGTCTTACTAACTTCGCTACTATTTAGTAAAAATTTTGTGATACGTTGTTTTAAATCGGTATCATTAATGATTTTCACTTCTTTAAGTAAAAACGCTTTATCGCTAAATAAATTTGAATGGTAATCTAAAAACTTTGGTGAGTTACTTTGAATAGAAAACCTTAAAAATCGCAACTCAATATTTAATGGTTCTTTTAGTAATGCTTTTTCTAAAATTTCTTTACCATTTTTAAAGTAGTTTAATTTTTTATAAGGACTAAAAACATGCTTGGCCATAATCATTGTTACTGCACCTTTATAACCTAAAAAAGTATTGTTGTTTGATGCATTAAGTTTATCAATCAAATCAACAGCAATTTGCTGGCTATAGATAGCTTTTTCGTATACGGTTCTAACCTCCGTAATAGATAAGTTAGCGGTTGTAAACGAACATAAAACCAATAACAAAACAACTCCTTTAAACATTAAAGCAAGTTAAAACTGTGACGAAGATATGATCCAAAAAATAAGGCATACTTTTGATTATCGGGTATGCGAACACGTTCTTCTAATATACGATTAACAGGCATGTTAATTATTTTTTTGAAGAGGTTGTTGTAATAAATATAGGCTACGTAAACACCAAATCGGGCATCTTTAGGCAATTGTTTAATGCCTTCGTAACCTGCAGCAAAATCTTTCATGATATCTGCTTCAATCTCACGTTTGGTTTCGTCATTAAAAGTTTGGGTGATCAATTGCGGGAAATACATTCTTCCTAAACCATCTACGTCTGCCTTAAAATCGCGTAAGAAGTTTATTTTTTGGAAGGCAGAACCCAATTTCATAGCACTGTATTTCAACTCATCGTATTGTGTTTGGTTGCCTTCCACAAATACTTTTAAGCACATCAAACCAACTACCTCTGCCGAACCAAGAATATATTCTTCATAGCCTTTTTGGTCGTAGGTTTGTTCGGTTAAATCCATTTCCATGCTGTGTAAAAATGTATCAATCAACTCATGATCAATGTGGTAATCGTTTACTACTTTCTGAAAATTATTTAATACGGGATTTAAACTAATACCTTGTTTGATGGCTTTGTATGTATCTGCCTTAAAATCATCTAATAAAATCTTCTTATCAAACTGATGAAAAGTATCTACGATCTCATCGGCAAAACGTACAAAACCATAAATGGCATAAATAGGGTTGTGAAATTTTTTAGCTAGAAATTTAACCCCAAGAGAGAACGAGGTACTGTAAGAATTGGTTACCATTTTACTGGTTCTCTCGGAAATGTCGTCAAATAATGCTTTCATATGTTAGTTTGTAACAAGTTTAAAATCTTTGGCAATAAGGTTAGCGGCAACTTTTCCGCTGATTATACTAGGCGGTAAACCTGGTCCCGGAACGGTTAATTGACCGGCATAGTACAAGTTTTTAACCTTTTTACTTTTAATACGTGGTTTAAGTATGGCAGTTTGATCCAATGTATTGGCCAAACCATATGCGTTACCTTTAAATGCATGGTAATCTGAAACGAAATCGGAGAACGCATAATTTTTACGGTAAACTACATGTGGTAAAATTTCTGTGTTGGTGTGTTGCTCTAACCTTTGCATGATTATATTGAAATAACGCTCACGTATCTCTTCATTATCAACCATGCCGGGCGCAACAGGTATTAGCATAAATAAATTTTCACAACCTTCGGGTGCTACTGTATTATCGGTAATACTTGGTGCCGATACATAAAACAAAGGTTCTGTAGGCCATTGTGGCTCGGTGTAAATTTCGTGTGCATGCCGAGTAAAATCTGCATCAAAAAATAAGTTATGATGTTGTAATCCCGGTATACGTTTATTCACCCCAATGTAATACAACAAACAAGATGGAGCCATTTTTCTTTTGTCCCAGTAATTATCGCTGTATGATTGGTCTGTAACATGTAGTAGCTTTTGTTCTATGTGGTGATAATCTCCTGCACCCACAATTACATCAGCTTCGTAATTACCGGTTGTTGTAATTACTTTTTTTGCAATACCGTTTTCCGTTTCTATCTGTAAAACTTCATGGTTAACCTTAATGTTTACACCTTGCTCTATGGCAATGGCTTTAAACGCTTCAATAATTTTAAACATGCCGCCCATTGGATACCATGTGCCCAAACTCATGTCGGCATAATTCATTAAACTGTAAAGCGCGGGTGTGTTTTTTGATAAAGCACCTAAAAACAAAATAGGAAATTCTAATAATTCAATCAAAAAAGGATGCGTAACAAAACTGCGTACATGTTTTTTTATACTGGTAAACACATCCATTTTTATCAGGCCTTTCAGCAAACGAGCATCAGCAAACTCTAATAAACTTACGCTTGGTTTATACACCAAATCGTTGATACCTACCTCGTATTTGTATTGAGCTTCTTTTAAAAATGCTCTCAGTTTAATTGCACTTCCTGGTTCATAACGTTCAAACAATTGCTCAAGCTCATGCATGTTTGCAGGGATAACAACTGCCTCACCAGTTTTATCAAATACTTGGTAACTTGGATCTAGGCGTTTTAACTCATAAAAGTCGGAGGTGGTGTGTCCAAAATCATTGTAAAATTTTTCAAAAACATCTGGCATCCAATACCAACTTGGGCCCATATCAAATACAAAGCCTTGGTTTTCAAATTTACGTGCCCTGCCTCCAACATCGCTATTTTTTTCGAGCAAAGTAACCTTCAGCCCTTTTTGAGCTAAATAGCTTGCAGCGCTCAGCCCTGCTACTCCCGATCCTATTACGATTGCTGTTTTTGCAGTCATTGTTTAAGTTTTGTTTCTAAATTTTAATTAAAACACCTCGCTTGGTAAATTGTTTAATGTTTTCTGACATTTATCACTAAAACTCAACTATAAACCCAAATGTTGGTAAGAACGTGTCGTTAAAGTTAGGTATAATTTTCGGAATGCCATTACTTCCATCAGATTTTATCGTTTGACCGTCTGTAGTAGCCCATCCTGAATTATCAGCATTTCGCTCAAAAGCATATTGTGGTATAGCTGGATTTTTTGAACGTAATACGTTTTGAATATCTAAAAAAACATCCAATGTAATACGTTTGAAGTTCCATTTTTTGTCAATTCTAATATCTGTTTGGTTAAATGCACCCAACCGAATGGTATTTAGCAATGAATAATCAAGCGTGCCCGAACCTGTTAACAGATAATTTTGTTGTGAACGGTTTAATTCAAATGGTGTGTAAGGACTTCCTCCTGCTAACCTATGTTTTAAACCCACTTCCCAGCCTTTTTTAAATTTGTATCCAGCTATGGCAGAAATTAAATGTCGGTTATCCCAAGCTGAAGCAACGTATTTTGTATTGGCTCCACTAAACTGGCTGTAAAAAAAGGTGTACGATAAAGTGGTGTAAAATCCTTTTATCAGTTTTTGTTGTAAAAAAAGCTCAAAACCATAGGCCTGGCCTTTACCTGTACTGCTTATGTTTTCGTTTCCAATGGCGCCAAATTCAGTTCCTTGGTTGGCCAAAGAAATACCATCTCTTTCAGAAATTGAATAATTAAAATACTGCTTATAAAACCCTTCAAAAGTAATACGTGTAGTATTTGTTGGAAGGTATTCAATACCGGCAACGTAATGGTCAACACCAATGTATTTATTGTCTTTGTTTTGAAAACTTCCTAAACTGTCTTTGTAACCTAAAATTGTATATCCTGGCATGCGGTAGTAACGACCAACACTTGCATTGATATTAAAGTTGGAATTTATTGCATATGATGCAGATAGGCGTGGTGATAGCGTTTCCCAAATCTTGTTTCCATTATTTAAAAAGGTATTTCCATCGGTTCGTATACCAAAAGAAATATTTAATTTATCTGCTAACACACGTCTGCTAACATCACCAAAAATACCATACTTAAAAAATTCAATATTGGTATTGAGTGGTACATTGAAGTTATTTCCATTAGCTGGATTTCTGAATACAGCAAAACCTTCGTTATTAAATTTCACATATTGAAACATCCCCCCATAACTGTATTTCCACTTGCCGCTGTATTTATTAATATCAAAACGAAATTTATTTTCAATCTCCTGCGATTTTACTTTTAGGGTACGCGTGCTTTCGTCTTTATTCTTGGCATCAGTAAATCGGTCTAATTTATTTTCAAACATGTTTCTGCTGGCCGATATGTTTACAAAACCATTATTAATTCTTCGTTTAAGGGTTGTTCCAATGGTATAATTCCATTGGTTAATAAATGGATTTGCACGTAAAATATATTCCGATTCGGGGGTGGAATTTTTAGGTACTGCAAAACTAAATTGATCTATTGCTCCTACACCTAATGTAGTTAATATAGTTTTATTGTCAATTTTTGTGGTGGTTTTATACTGAAAATCCCAATAATTAGGGCGAATAGGTAAATCGAGTGCCATGAATAAAAACTCCAAGTAACTTCTACGTGCTGAAGCTAAAAAGGTGGTTTTTTTACTGATTGGCCCGTCTAATGTTAAACCAAACTCTGATGCGCTTAGTCTTACATTTCCTTGAATACGCTCACTATTTCCATCTCTTTGTTTAAAGCTTAAGACTGATGATAAGGCATTGTCTACATTGGCTTTAAAACTACTGGTAGTTAAAGAAACCTCCTCAATAAAGCTCACATTTAATATACCTTGTGGGCCACCACTTGCCCCCTGGGTGCTAAAATGATTAATTACCGGAATTTCTATGCCATCAATATAAAATACATTTTCACTTGGTCCGCCACCACGTATTACAATATCATTACGAAATGCGCCACCACCAGTGTTACCCCCTACACCAGGTAAGGCTTGTATAACACGACTGATATCAAAATTTCCTCCGGGGTTACTTTTAATTTCTTCGGCAGTTAAATTTTGTACCGAGAGAGGGGTTTCCGTTTTTTTTCCGAATGTTCTACTTTGCACCACTACTTCATTTAAACCCTTACTTTCTGGTTCAATCTCAATATTAAAGGTTTGTACATTACCAGTTGTTATTACAATATTAAATAATGTTTTAGGTTGATAACCTATATATTGAACCTTGATATTATATGATCCCGGAGTAATTCCTACTATCTTAAATTTTCCTTCTAAATCAGATTGGGCACCAAAGGAAGTTCCCTCTAAAAGTATAGTTGCCCCGGTTAGTAATTCCTGATTGTTTTTATCTTTTACCACACCGGTAATTGTGCCTTTTGATTGGGATTTTGCGGTATTGTATAAAGCAATAATTGAAAATAATACAAATAGCAGTTTCTTCATTTTAGTACAAATTTGTACTAATAAAAACCAAACTGGTTCGATATTGTTTTATTGTTTACATTTTTTTCTGTAATCATGTCGAACACATCGGTAATTGCCCAGCTTATATCTCGTTTTCAAGATTTCGAAAAGGAATCAAAAGAGCCTACAATAGAGGGTTTTAG
Source organism: Bacteroidota bacterium (assembly GCA_041302975.1). Taxonomy (GTDB): domain Bacteria; phylum Bacteroidota; class Bacteroidia; order UKL13-3; family UKL13-3; genus UBA6183. The sequence continues at coordinate 18,059 of JBFYQC010000045.1, read as the reverse complement.
CTATTGGTTACAGCATCAAAAAAACACACCAAATCTTAAACACCATCTACAAATGGGTAAAAAAGACGGTTATGCTAACGAGGGAGTGAATGACATAGATTCTGCAGTTGGGATTTTATTGGGTATGTTGAATAAGTATGCTAAACATTACAGTAAAATTGCTCTTGAACATTTACCACTCAACACCATTGATGAATTTGGGTATCTGGCACATTTATCTACACATCAAAAAATAACTAAAACAGAACTTATATTGCGTAGTTTAGATGGTAAAACTACTGGAACAGATATTATTAGAAGGCTCGTTAGACAGGGATTGGCAAAAGAAATAATTAATCCAAAAGATAAAAGAAGCAAGCTTTTACAAATAACAGAAAAGGGGAAAAGAATAATATATCAAGCTTATGCAAAAATGGGAGCTGTGTCTATTAAAATAACTGGTAACTTAAATAAGTCAGAGAAAAAGCAACTTTTACAAATACTGAGTAAACTAGAGTTATTTCATAAATATAATGAGAAAAAAATTTCGATAGAACTTGAAGCATTAAATACAATGAGATAAATTTTTATCTGCTTAATTTTAGTGTTTACTTCGCATTAGTCTTAATCTAATAACCATGAATGTAATAATTGTAGGATCTGGAATAGCTGGGTTGGCCAGTGCCGTAAGATTGGCTGTTGCTGGGCATCAAGTTACTGTTTTCGAAAGTAATGCTTACCCTGGAGGGAAACTCAGTGAAATGAATATAAATGGGTACAGGTTTGATGCGGGTCCATCTTTATTTACATTGCCCAATTTAGTTACCGATTTGTTTACGCTTGCGGGTAAAAATCCTTCTGATTATTTTGAATACGAGCAAATAGAAAAAGCATGTAACTATTTTTATGAAGACGGAACAACTTTTACCGCTTATCACGATAAGCAAAAACTATCAAATGAGTTAACTAATAAGCTTGGTATAGATAACACAAAACCGCTTTTTAAGTACTTAAAAAAATCGGCCCAAAAATATGCCTTAATTGCTCCATTATTTATTGAAAAATCTTTACACAAGCTAAATACATATACCAATATTAATACCCTGAAGGCATTGGTAAACATTGCTACCTATCAGCTTTCAAAAACCATGAATACAGTAAATGAAAGCGCCTTTAAAGATCCGCGTTTGGTGCAATACTTTAATAGATTTGCTACGTATAATGGTAGTAGTCCGTACAAGGCTTCTGGAATGCTCACGATGATTCCACATTTAGAACATAATGTTGGAACTTTTTTTCCTAAAGGGGGAATGATTGCAATTACAAACAGTATTTATAAGCTGGCAGTTGAATTGGGCGTTAAGTTTGTTTTTAACAGTAATGTGGAAGAGATTAAAACAGAGGGAATAAAAAATAATAAAGTGGTAAAAGGTATAATGGTAAAAGGTGTGTTTGTTCCAGCCGAGCTTATAATTAGCAATGCTGATATTCATCCAACTTATACTAAACTTTTAAAAAATGAACCTCAACCTGAGAAACTACTTTCTCAGGAAAAGTCATCCTCTGCACTGATTTTTTATTGGGGAATCAATAAACAGTTTCCCCAGCTAGACTTACATAATATTTTATTTAGTGGAGATTATAAAACGGAGTTTAAACACATATTTAGCTATAAAAGTATTTACTACGACCCGACAATATACATTAACATAACAAGTAAATATAAAATGGATGATGCTCCTGTAGGTTGCGAAAATTGGTTTGTGATGGTTAATGTTCCAGCCAATAGTACACAAAATTGGGATGCTTATATTGCACAAGCCAAAAAACAAATCATTGTAAAAATAAATCGTTTGCTAAACACAAAAATTGAGGAACATATTGTAGTTGAGGCACAGCTTAATCCTTTGACTATTGAAAGCAAAACATCATCATTTGGAGGGTCGCTTTATGGCAATTCTAGTAACAACATGTATGCTGCATTTTTACGGCACAAAAACTTTAGTAGCAGCATAAAAGGTTTGTACTTTTGTGGGGGTAGTGTGCATCCCGGTGGTGGAATACCATTGTGTTTAAATAGCGCTAAAATTGTATCGGAAATAATAAACGAAGATTATTCATGAAATTAAAACCATCATACGTAGCCATTGCAATACTTGTTATACTGCATGCAGTAGGTTTAATTGGAACTGCATTTTTTAATGAGGACCTAATGAAGTTGACTCCTATTAATTTACTTATCAGTATTGGTATCGTTTTGTGGTTTCATAAGGGCTATAGTAAGTCGTTTGTATTTTATTTAGCAATTGTATACTCCTTTGGATATTTGTTAGAATTGGCCGGAATAACTACCGGTAAAATATTCGGTCAGTACTTTTACGGCAAAAACTTGGGCATAAAACTAGCAGATGTTCCTTTAATTATAGGAATAAACTGGGTGATGCTGAGCTACTGCAGTATGAGTATTGTGGGTATCTTAAGCGATAGGTTTAATATGTTAAAACATCAATTTATAGCTCCAACAATAGGTGCTGTATTAATGGTGTTTTCTGATTTTTGGATTGAACAACTTTGTCAGCGACTTGATTTTTGGTATTGGAAAAACAGTACGGTACCGATTCAAAATTATACCGCTTGGTTCTTGTTTTCATTCGCTTTCAACTTTTTATTCGTTCGTATGCAACTGCATAGCAATAATAAAGTTGCTGCATTATTGTATATGTTACAGTTGTTGTTTTTTGTTGGTTTGAATGTGTTTTTGCGCTAAACATTTGCCTTAACTTAATTGTTATAAATAGTATGATACTTGTAAATATATTAATTGTATTGGCCACTTTCTTTTTTATGGAGTTTATGGCCTGGTTCTCCCACAAATTTGTGATGCATGGTTTTTTGTGGTACTTACACAAAGATCACCATCAGGTTGAACCTGGATTTTTTGAAAAGAATGATGCTTTCTTTTTAATTTATGCCATACCAAGTGCGTATTGTTACATGACGGGTTTGATGGCCGGTGGCGATTTTAGATTATACATTGGCATCGGTATTTCGCTGTATGGTTTGGCCTACTTTATGGTGCATGATATTATTATTCACCAAAGGTTTAAAATATTTACCCGCTGGAATAACCGTTATGTGCGCGCTATAAGAAGGGCACACAAAATGCATCACAAACATTTGGGTAAAGAGCGCGGTGAAAATTTTGGAATGCTTATCGTTCCATTAAAATATTGGAAGGATCCTAATACCAGTAAATAATTCAAACCTAATATGACTTTATATGCTTGGTTAATGTTGGCATCATTTGTTGGCCCTTTTTTGTTGAGTTTTGATAAAAAGGTTGCTTTTTATAAAAGTTGGCTACCACTTTTTGCTGGTATTTTTTTAAATGGTTTGATTTTTATTTTGTGGGATGGATGGTTTTCAAGAACTGGGGTTTGGGGCTTTAACAATGATTACGTATGGGCTACGAGAGTTAACGATTTACCTATAGAAGAATGGATGTTCTTTTTTGTTGTTCCATATGCAAGCGTGTTTATTTATGCTTGTTTAAAAGCGTATATCAAAACAGATCCTTTTGTCAAAAATAAACATAACATCACCTTGTTGTTTCTTATTTTAACTTTTGTAATGGCATTACTTAACTCTGATAAAACTTACACATTTTATAATTGCCTCATTGCCTCAGTACTTTTGCTTATACATTACCTCTTTATTAAAAGTAGTTGGATGGGGTACTTTTGGTTGGCCTACATCATACATTTGGTGCCCTTTTTTATTATAAATGGAATACTGACAGGTGCTGTCACTACTGAGCCTGTGGTTTGGTACAACAACAACGAAAATCTTGGAATACGTTTACATACCATTCCTGTAGAAGATACGGTATACGCCTTAACCTGTTTGCTTTTACCCATTACCGTGATGGAATGGATACAAACTAAAACTGCAGGTAAATAGGCATGATTGGGGTTGCCGTTTTAAACTGAACCAACAAAACAATTAGAACGGTAAATCCGGCAACATATACCCATAACGGGACGTTGTTAAACCTGGCAATTACATCATCAGCTAGTTTATCTCTTAAGCTGTGTAGCAAATATCCAAACATCATCATGCCAATTACCGGAGCATAGTTTAAATAAATTTGTGGGATGAGTTGTATCTGAAAGTTTGTAGTAATTTGATGAATCATATCAAAAGCAACACTCATACTTTCTGACTTAAAAAATATCCAAGCAAAACATACAAAGTGGAATGTAATAAAAGTACCAATGTGCTTGCGCAAAAGTGCTGGTATAAAATTGAAAACACCTTTTAAATAAGTCATTCTTAATTTATCAAATGCCAATGCAATACCATGTAAAGCACCCCAAATAACAAAAGTAAAATTTGCACCATGCCACAAGCCACCTATTAGCATAGTGATAAATAAGTTAATGTATTGACGAATTTTACCAAGCTTGTTTCCTCCCAATGGAATGTATAAATAATCACGTAACCAACTGCTTAAACTAATATGCCATCTGCGCCAAAACTCGGTAATATTTTTACTTTGATAGGGTGAAAGGAAATTAATATTAATATCAAATCCTAACCATTTACCCAAGCCAATAGCCATATCGCTATAACCACTAAAATCGCAGTATATAACCAAGGCGTAACCATAAACAGCCAATAAACTTTCTACCCCGCTGTAGCGCATAGGCGCATCAAAAACATGCTCAACCAAGTTAACATAAATAAAATCGCTAATGATGACCTTTTTGATTAAACCCGCAGCAATAAGGTATGCACCTTTGGCAAGCGAAGTATTATTAAGTTCGTACGGTTTATGAATTTGGGGAATAAAATCAGCAGCACGTACAATAGGGCCCATTACCAATTTAGGAAAAAACGATAAGAAAAACAGATAGTCCCAAAAACTACGAACCGGTTTAAACTCTCCGCGGTAAACATCAATCGTATAACTAATATTTTCGAAAGTATAAAACGATATTCCGATAGGAAGTAATAAGCTTAATGGCGTAATTTGCGTAAAGCCTAAGTCATTGCTAATGCCAATAAAAAAATTGGTATACTTAAAGTAAAAAAGTAACCCTAAATTAATAATAATGCTAAATGTTAGTAGCAGTTTTTTTCTGGTTACATCGTTGGTTTTATAAATAAGGTTTGATAAGTTAAAATCAACAACGGCAGCTACAATAACTAATCCAACATAAAATCCGCAGGCTTTATAAAAAAAGTATAACGAGAACAATGTAAACACCAAGGTGCGTATTTTGGTATTTTTATGTAATACCAAATAAGCCCCCATAAAAGCCAATAGAAAGTACAAAAAGAACCCTGTATTAAACAGTATCGGCTCATCGGGGTTATAAAGCAGTTGTGCTATTATTTTTTGTGTAAAATCGCTCATTTGTTAATTACATATTTTTGAAGCGCATCAAACAATAACATGCCCTGAATTTCATATCCGCCTTTACTAAAATGAATGTGATCTTTAGCCGCGTAACCAGTTTGTACCCATTGGCGCATGCTTCTATCACCACCCATTGCGCGGTATAAATCCCAGCACATTACGTTTTGTTGGTTACAAAAGTTAATCATGGCTTGCCTAATGGTTTCTAATTTATGGTTGTTGATATATGCTACAGTTCTTCTGGTTCGCCATTTACCTTTTACCTTTTTTCGTGTGGTAATAGATTTACGCAGGTAGTTATCAGCAGGGGTGGTATAAATTACCTTTGCCTTACCTGTTTCAGCTAGTTTAGTATGAAAGTTTTGCAATTGAACTTGAAAACTATCCGCAGAAATATCACTTACACTTTCGTTTGTTCCCATTGAAACAATAATTAAGTCGGGTTGAAGTGATTTAAGTTGATCAAAAAATAAATTAGAGTTGGTATAATTATTAAATGTAGCGCCATTTGCACCAATGGTATAATATAGTACACCTGGATTACCATTGCTTGCTATTAATGCGTTTAAGGTAACATTACTTTTTGTGTTCAGGTGAAAACTATTGCTTAATGGTTTGTTGTAGGTGGTTATATTGTAGTTTGGTGATTTTTGAGTGGTATAGTTTTCTGTCTCATTATCGTGATTAAAACCAATTGCTTGCTCATTTTCCGATTGAAAAACTACACTCAAAAATTGTGGTTGCGTATCTTTCTTGATGTTAAAAACCACCATACTATTTGCAGGTATTTGTGCATTGTAGGCAGCGATACCAACATTACACTCGGTTTTACATTTGGTTATTTTTGAAGCAATAAATGGAGCGCTTGCTACAGAACTAAAAGTTGGCGGACTGTTTGTTTTTATCTGTCGGTAGGGGAATAGTAAACCTACACCAGCATTTCCATAGCGCTCTTGCAGCAGGTTGCGTAACTTACCGCTAAACCAGTCAGCTTGTATGTGCGAATCGCCAATATGAACAATTTTAAATACCTTGTTATAAGTATCAACTGTAACTGTTTGTGGTTGATAAATTACATTATCATCGTGCATAAGCACAGGTTGTGCCACAATACACAATTGCATAAATAGTAAGCTAATAATTAGGATAAGCTTGTTCATATTCATTAAGTATTGCGTTGCCAATTAATCTTCCAATTTTAGCAGAACCACTTTGGTTAAAATGGGTATAATCACTTCCGGCTAGTATAGGTTTTTTTTCTGCCCATGTTTTCATACTGTTATATCCACCCATGGCCTCGTACAAGTTAAAAAATGCACATCCATATTTTTGTGCAGCAGCCTGTTGTGCTTTAAGTAAATTTTCTACGCCATTTCCTGTCCGGTATTCACCCTCAATTTTAAACGCTTTATCGGCTGTGCTTACAATAAGAATACTGGTACGCGGAAATGCTTTACGCAGGTGTTTAAGGCTTTTTTCTAGCTGTTTTTGGTAATAGTTAAAGTTAATAATACTATCGCTGTACAATAGGTTTGGACCATAATGTAAAACCAATAAATCGTATGGTCGTAACGAATCAATTTGTTTTAACATTTTAGAGTTTAAACGAGTTAACTCGGTTCCGCTAGTTCCTCTAAAAGATAGGTTATCAAGTATGACACCTATTCTACTTTCGGATGCAAAACCAAATATGGGAGTTTTATTTTCATTAAAATTCAGTTCTAGTAATTTTAAATTACTGTCGTTGGTAATTCTGGCCACATTAAATAAACCGTCACCTATAAGTTTAATATTTTGTTTGTTACAGGCTAAGTCTAAAATGCCGTTACCGTACAAAATACTTACATTGTATAAGCTTGATAAATGCTTGCCACCACCCGGTTTAATAGTAATACCAGCGTTGTTTTTGGCAAAAAAGGTATGGCCGCTAAAGCCAATCATTAACTTCTGTTTGTTATTATTATAATTAATATCTTCCCAATTTTGGTTGGCGTATGCTTTAACCGTTTGTCTAAAATGTGCGACAATACTGGTTGCAGGAATGTATCCAACACCATCACCTCCAAATTTATTTTGTAAAATAGTACGAATAGTTTGGGTAATTAAATCGCCTTCAATCATACTATCTCCAAAATAACCAATGCGTACTTTTCTGTTTTTTTTGTTTGATTGTTGATGCAATGCGGCCAAAAAAACATCCATGCCATTTTGTTCTCCTACCGTATCGGGATGTTCTATTCCAACATCATTTCTAATAATTTGGGCTACTGCCTTGTTTGTTTCTATGGTATCTTTTACCAATTGTTTTAATCGGATGCTTTTCTTTTTTACTTTGTAAGTTGATTGGTGTTTGGTTTTTTTTGTAGACTCTAATTCACTAAAAATGTGCACCACACTCAGGTTATTTTTTTTCCAGAAAGTTGGAGGAATTACAACACTGATCAAAAACAGAATAATGCAGGTGAAAGCGACTATTAGAAACGGTTTATTATGGTTGTCTTGTTGCTGCATTTCGGGTATTTAACTCCGTTAAATTATATTTTTTTATTTGGGTTTTAATTTTAGCTATCCATGCCTGTGGCGAGGCACTGTAGCCGCTTTTGGCCATTGCATATAGCCACGCATTATAATCAAAATTACCTTTTAATGTGGTATAAAATTTTCTTTTGGATAGGTAAGTACAAAAATCAACAAAACTAGCCGAATCTGATTCGTAATCACGAAACCGAGTTTGTATCCCCTTTACACTTCGTAATTTGTTTCCGGCTTTTAATCCAAAGTGATTATGAAGAATTATGGCATTTTTGCTTGTTCCTGCACCACTTTCAACCATAGCTAAACCTAACATTAAATCTGCCGGTATTCCAAATGAATCGGATAGTTGTATACACAACGGGCTATACTTTAGTACATAATGAGTAGGAACCTCTTGGGCCCTAATAACTGAAGCTACCAACAAAAATATTAGCAACGGCCTAATTTTGGATTTCATGTTTATCTGAAATTAACATCCGAATATAATATTTAAAAGAAGCAGTTTATACTAGCGTTTTGTATAATTAACTGCTAGGTGATTTTAAAATTAAGATATTATGGAGTATTTGTTTATTATCGTGAAGTCAAAATCTGTATATGTTTTCTACTGAAATAAAAATACTTGCAAAAAATGAACCCGCTCAGCTAATAGAAGATAATGAGCGAACAATACTTTTTTGTAATGAAGCATTTACCCGATTGTTTGATATTAGAGAGGCTGTGGAAAATCTACAAGGAACTAATTGTATTGATATGCTTATTTCCTTGTCAAATACAATACCTGATGTAGAGAAACTAAGTGCTTTTGTGGCTAGGAGTTTGGCTGATAGGTTACCTGGTAAAATTCACGATATCAAGATTAATACACGTACAGTGATTTCTATTGAATATAAATCTGCTATTTTAAAAGATGGAACATTAATTCATTTGTGGGAATACATTGTCATGCATTAGCTTCATGAAGTTATTTTTGTAACAATAACTTTATCAATTCGCTGCCCATCTTTATCAATCACCTCAAGTACATAATCGCCTGTTGTAATTTTATCACCCACTTCAGGCAAGTGATTACTCATATAAATAATTAACCCTGCAACAGTGGTGAATTCGTCTCGTGTCTCTTCGTCAAAATATAAATCAAAGTATTTAGCAAAATCTATTGCTGAGAATTGTCCATCAACTAACCAACTGTTTGGGCCTCGTTCAATAATTTTGTATTCGTCTTGATCAATTTCTGTTACATCACCAATTAACGCATCTACCACATCATCCATGGTAACAATACCTTGTGTGGTACCATATTCATCAATTACAATTCCATAATGCATCTTTTCCCGTTTAAATAATTCAAGTACATTGTAAGCATACATATTCTCGTTTAGAAATAGAGGTTGTTTGGCATATTGTGAAATATGAAAGTCTTTTTCCCAATTGCCGCTGAACAAGTCTTTTAACAATACAATCCCAATTACACGGTCCAAATTTTTATCTGTACTTATTGGGTAGGCAGAATGTTTTTCAGTATTTATCTTCTCACGAATTACCTCCCAAGTATCGTTTTCATCAAAAAACACAATGTCTGTTCTATGTGTATAAAGAGTGTTTACTTTTCTATCGCCCAATTCAAATACACGCTCTACAATATTTTGTTCAATATCTTGTATCTCTCCACCTTCAGCACTTTCTTTAATTATTGATTTGATTTCTTCCTCAGAAACTTTGCTCTCACTTATTTTTTTTATACCAAATATGTGTTGCAATAAATCGTTTGAGATGGTTAATGTCCATACAAATGGGGAAGTTATTTTTGCCAGAATTTGCATAGGTCTGGCCATGATGATGATAATTGGCTCAGGGAAAGTCATACCTAACCGTTTGGGAAAAAGTTCGCCTAAAACAATAGATAAATAGGTAATAAAAATAACTATAATAATTACTGATAAACTTTGCGCGTATGGTGCAATAACCGGAATTTGGAGTAAAATTTCCTTAACATCATTTGTCAAGTTTTCGCCACTGTAAACACCCAATAAAATACCAATTAAGGTAATACCAATTTGTACTGTAGATAAAAACTTGGTTGGGTTTTCTGATAAATCAATTGCTGTTTTAGCACCTGAACTACCACGTTTTTTTGCGCTTTCAAGTTTGTATTTTTTTGATGATACTAACGAAAGCTCAGACATTGCAAACATGCCATTGAGAAGCACGAGGCTTATAATTATAAGTAGTTCCATAAGAATTTGTGTGACAAATTTAACTCAAATTGTTATTTAATATTTGAATAGTAACAATAAAAAAGCCATTTGACCTAAATCAAATGGCTTTTCGGTTCACCTGGTTGGGTGTTGATTAAAATCTCTCAAAAGCATTGAAGAAGAATGAAGCTTCAATAGCGGCATTCTCATCGCTGTCGCTACCGTGAATGGCGTTAGCATCAATAGATTTTGCGTATAAGTTACGAATGGTTCCTGCTTCTGCTTTTGAAGGATCAGTAGCGCCAATTACCTCGCGGAAATCAGCAACTGCATTGTCTTTTTCTAATACAGCAGCTACAATTGGGCCCGAAATCATAAAATCTACTAGGTCTTTGAAGAATGGACGCTCACGGTGAATAGCATAAAACTCACCGGCTTTTTCAGCACTTAAGCGAGTATATTTCATAGCAACAATTTTGTATCCTTTGCCAATTATATGGTCGATAATTTTGCCTGTGTTACCGTTTGCTACTGCATCCGGTTTAATCATGGTAAATGTTAATTTTCCGCTCATTTTGTTTGTGTTAAAAATTTTTCAGGCCGCAAAAATAGAACAATCAATCCCATAAAAACTAATAATTTTAATTGATTTAAGACGAAAAAGTTTTTTATCAGGATGCTATAAATATTAAGTATTCAAAAAAATCTGTTTAATGTGTGGGCGATAAGTCTAAATTTGCTGTGTGAAAAATACCAATCCGCTTCGCAAAACCATCGGCATTATAGGTGGTGGCCAACTTGGCCGTATGATGATTGAAGAATCTCTTCGCTTGAATAACGACTTTAATATTTTAGACGCTGCAGATTGTTCTTGTGCCGAATTGGCTAAAAATCACATAGTAGGAAAACTTACAGACGGTGCCTCAATTAGAAAGTTAGCCGAAATAAGTGATGTGCTTACTTTTGAAATTGAACACATTGATGTAGAAACGTTGATACAATTAGAGGCTGAGGGTAAAGAGATTATTCCATCGCCAAAAGTATTACAAATTATACAAGATAAGGGCGTTCAAAAAGAATTTTTTAAAACGCATCAAATACCAACTGCACCTTTTGCTATGGTTGATACTCCAAATGATTGGCTTAATGCGGTGAAGCAGTTTGGTGGCGAAAAACTGGTTGCAAAAACCCGTAAGGATGGTTATGATGGTAAAGGTGTAACAATATTCAAAACCGCAGATATTTTATCTGATGTGTCCAATATTCCTTTTAATAGCCCAAGTTTAATAGAAGTCTTTATACCGTGCCAAAAAGAAATTTCGGTTATGGTAGCCCGCGATACACAAGGTAATGTAAAAACTTGGCCGGTTGTTGAAATGGAATTTGATCCAATTGCAAATTTGGTTACGTTTTTAGATTGTCCAGCAAATCTTTCTGCCGAAAAGGAACATGAGGCTCGTGAAATTGCCCTTCATACCATTGAAAAGCTAAACGGTGTTGGTGTTTATGCAGTTGAAATGTTTTTAACCCACCACAATCAAATATTGGTGAACGAGGTTGCTCCTCGCCCGCACAATTCAGGTCATCATACTATTGAAGCCTGTTATACATCTCAGTTTGAGCAACTGGTGCGCATATTAATGGGATTGCCATTGGGCAGTACAGACTTAATTCAACCAGGTGTTATGTTGAATTTACTTGGTGCTGATGATTTTAGTGGAACATACCGATTACAAGGGCTTGAAGAAATAAGTGCGATGGAAGGTGTATATGTTCATTTATACGGTAAAAAAGAAAGTAAACCCATGCGTAAAATGGGCCATGTAACTGTAATAGCCTCAACACTCAATGCTGCTAAAGAAAAAGCCAAGCAAGTAAGCAAACTTGTTAAGTTTGTTGCTGATTAATAGGAATAATAAAAATTTGATATGAAAACAGTAGGAATAATAATGGGCAGCGATAGCGATCTTGAAGTGATGCAAGAAGCTGCAAAAGTTTTAAATCATTTTAAGGTGGATTATGAAATAACCGTAGTATCAGCTCATCGCACGCCTGAGCGCATGTTTGATTATGCAAAAACAGCTCGCGATCGTGGTTTAAAAGTAATAATTGCCGGTGCAGGTGGGGCTGCTCATTTACCGGGCATGGTCGCTTCAATAACCACACTTCCGGTTATTGGTGTTCCTGTTAAACTAAAGGCTTTAGACGGAATGGATTCATTGTTATCAATCGTACAAATGCCCGGTGGTGTTCCAGTAGCAACAGTTGCTATAAACAATGCGAAAAATGCAGGGTTGTTAGCCGTACAAATATTAGCAACACACAACAATGAATTAGCAGATGCGATGCAAGTCTATAAAGATAAAATGAAAGAAGAGGTGCTTGAAAAGGCAGAGAAAGTAGAGCATGGAAGAAAGAAGATCGGATTCTAAATAAATCAACCATTAAAAAAACAGGCTGTTTCAATTATTGTAACAGCCTATTTTTTTTACTCAATTTCGCTAATTTTAACTGCGTTTGTTCTTGGCCTGTCTTTAATTGGCATGCTTGCCGTATTTATAACCAAATTACCAGCAGTAATTAATCCTTTTTCTTTAAGTATATCGTTAACATCCTGGATAGATTGGTCGGTACTTTCAAAGTTTTTATAGTAAAAAGCCCTTACACCCCAAACTAAACTTAATGTGTTTAATAAGCGTTGGTTTCCAGTAAAAATATAGATGGCTGCTTTAGGTCTGAATGATGATATTTTATAGGCAGTGTAACCACTAAAAGTCATGCTTACAATAGCAGAAGCTTTTAAGTGGTCTGATATTCTTACTGCAGTAAAACATATTTCATCACTTAAAAAAGTAGGAGATTCGTCATGAGGACGTTTACCTTTAAAAAATGGGGCATTTGTTGTTTCAGCTTCGGCAATGGTGCGCTGCATGTGCTTTATCGCTAAAATTGGAAATGCGCCAACAGATGTTTCAGCGCTTAGCATTACAGCATCAGCACCATCCATTACAGCATTAGCAATATCATTAACTTCAGCACGTGTAGGCGATGAGTTGGTAATCATACTTTCCATCATTTGGGTAGCGATAATTACCGGTTTAGCAGCCTCAATACATTTTTTTACAATAAGCTTTTGTATAACGGGAACTCTTTCCATTGGTAACTCTACTCCTAAATCACCACGGGCTACCATTACACCATCCGATACGGCTATAATTTCATCTAGATTATCTAATGCTTCTGGCTTTTCAATTTTAGCAATAACCCTAGGTTTCCATTCCGATTTTTCAATGATTTCTTTAAGTTCAAGAATATCTTCTGCTTTTCTCACAAAGCTCAACCCAATCCAATCTACTTTTTGCTCTAATCCAAAGATTAAATCGTTTCTGTCTTTCTCGGTCATTGCCGGAATAGATAGTTTAGTTTGTGGGAGGTTAAATCCTTTTTTTGAAGATAAAAAGCCACCAAAGTTCACTTTACATTTAATCTCATCCTCACCGTTAGTCTCTACTACTTCTATTTCAATTTTTCCATCATCTAATAAAACCAGTTCGCCCGGTTTAACATCTTTAGCAAGGGTTTCAAATTTCACCGAAATTTTTTCGGATGTGCCAATTATTGGTTTAGTGCTAACCGTTATTATACTTCCAGTTTTAAGTTCAACTTTATTATCCTGCATTTCTCCAACACGTAGCTTTGGTCCTTGCAAATCAAGAAGCATACTCACATGTGTATTTAAGTCTTGATTTACTTGTTTAATGTTATCAATTACTTTTTTGTGATCTTCATATGTACCATGAGAGAAATTTAGCCTGCAAACGTCAACACCTTCTTTTATAATACTTTTAAGCATTTCGTAGCTGGATGTGGCTGGGCCTATAGTGGCAACAATTTTGGTACGGTTAAAATTTGCTATTTTCATGTTTATTCTAATATCTTTTTCCCTAATTAGGGCACTCAAATGTAGGTTAATTATTGTTTTGCAGGGTTAATAAATTGTTCTCAATGTGTGTATCAAACATAAATCAGGTTCTGTTTTGATTTGAGTTTTTCCGTTTCAACCTCAAATATTATTTGTATAGTTGGAACTGTTTTGATGTTGTTTTTTAAAGTTTCTTTTTCAAAAAAATCAAGAGCGCCCTTTATTAAAAGTAAGTAGTCGAAGTTTTTTAACTCTGGTATTAAGAATTGCGATTCATCCTTATTACTTAATAAAATATAGGTGGTATGATTTTCTTCATCAACAAAACTGAATTGTGCAAAAGCACAGGGTTTTGATGAGATTTCAAGTCCGTAATCTTCATCCCTGCTAAATTTGTAAGGACTGATTTTGTTTAAAAACCAAGCCAAGCGATGCGCTTTTTCCTGCGATACTATGCCGTAAAGCAGAAAGTCGTATTCAAACTCAATATCTAAATCAAATTTTTTGATAGAATTTATTATTTGTGCGAAGTAACTAAAATAAGCGTAAGCAAAGATTGATTGAGGATTAAATTTGTGCACAAATATCAAAAAATATGTTGCGTTTGCTTTTTAGTTAAAAAAAACACTTTATTTGCACATTCGAAACTAAAATAAAATACTAAAATGTCAGACGTAGCAACAAGAGTAAAAGCTATCATTATAGATAAGCTTGGCGTTGAAGAAAGTGAAATTACTAACGAAGCTAACTTTACCAACGATTTGGGTGCTGATTCACTAGACACCGTTGAATTGATTATGGAATTCGAAAAAGAATTCAATATTGCAATTCCGGATGATCAAGCCGAAAAAATTGGTACTGTAGGTCAAGCGGTTGCTTACATTGAGCAAAACGCAAAAGCTTAATTTTATTTAACTAACGTATTTAAATGACATCCCGAAGAGTAGTTGTTACAGGAATTGGAGCTTTAACGCCTATTGGTAACAATGTTCAGGATTATTGGACAGCATTGTCAAACGGTGTGAGTGGGGCTGCCCCAATCACCCGTTTTGACGCATCCAAATTCAAAACACAGTTTGCCTGCGAGGTTAAAAACTTTGATGTTACTAATTTCATCGACCGCAAAGAAGCGCGTAGAATGGATCCGTATACCCAATATGCTATGGTTACGGCAGATGAAGCTTTAGTTGATTCAGGTATTGATTTGGAAAAAGTCAACAAAAATCGTGTAGGTGTGATTTGGGCTTCTGGTATTGGTGGTTTAAGTACGTTTCATGCAGAAGTAATGGCATTTGGTAAAGGTGATGGTACTCCTCGCTTTAGTCCATTTTTCATTCCAATGATGATTGCAGACATTGCTTCTGGTTTAATTTCAATTAAGTATGGTTTCAGAGGCCCTAATTTCGCAGTAGTTTCTGCTTGTGCTAGTTCTACTAATGCCATAAGTGATGCCTTCCTTTACATTAAAGCAGGTAAAGCTGACATGGTTGTAACTGGAGGATCTGAGGCAAGCGTAAGTGAACCTGCAATTGGTGGTTTTAACTCAATGAAGGCGCTTTCAGAGCGTAATGATGAACCACAAACTGCTTCTCGCCCATACGACTTAACCCGTGATGGTTTTGTTCTTGGCGAAGGTGCAGGAGCTTTAATATTAGAAGAACTAGAACATGCAAAAGCCCGTGGCGCAAAAATATATGCCGAATTAGTAGGCTGCGGTGCAAGTGCTGATGCATACCATATGACAGCCCCACATCCAGAAGGATTAGGCGCAAGTCTTGTAATGAAAATGGCATTAGAAGAGGCAGGTGTTAAGCCAGAAGAAGTTCAATACATTAATACCCACGGAACCTCCACACCACTAGGTGATGCACAAGAAATAAAAGCCATACAAAATGTATTTGGAGATGCTGCTTATCAACTGAATATCAGCTCAACAAAGTCAATGACAGGCCATTTATTAGGCGGAACAGGTGCAATTGAAGCGATAGCTTGCTTAATGGCAATCGAAAAAGGAATTATTCCTCCAACAATTAATCATGTAACTCCTGATCCGGCAATAGATCCGAAGTTAAATCTAACCTTTAATAAAGCACAAAGCCGTGAGGTTAAGTTCGCTTTAAGTAATACGTTTGGCTTTGGCGGCCACAACGCCTCGGTTTTGTTTAGTAAATACGAAGGTTAATTAATTAAATAGTTACCATTTTGATTTTTCGAACAATCAGCGGCATCTATTATTCTTTATTCTCAAAACAGCGCACATCATACAAGAACGTAAAACATATCACGGGATTTTATCCGGGAGCTTTAACTTGTTACATACAAGCATTACGTCATCACTCTGCTTCCAGTCCTGTTCATAAAAATGGATCTCGTGATAGTAATGAACGACTAGAATATCTGGGAGATTCAGTTTTAAATACGGTCGTAGCAGAATTACTTTTTAACAGATTTCCTTACAAAAACGAGGGCTTCTTAACCGAAATGCGAAGTAAAATTGTGAGTCGTGAAAGTCTTAATGATTTAGCAATTAAAATAGGTTTAAGTCAAATTGTATTGTATGACAAACGTGCGATAGGACTTCATACAAAAAACAGCATTTTTGGTAATGCATTAGAAGCATTTATAGGTGCAATTTTCTTGGATGGAGGATTTTCTTTAGCCCAAAAATTTATTCTCAATAAAATAATCACACATATTGATTTAGATACCCTTCAGCATGTAGAAAAAAACTACAAAGGAAGATTAATTGAATGGGGGCAAAGACAAAATGCTTCAATTGAATTTGATACACAAGAAGATAATAGCCGCAAGCAAAGAATCTTTACAATAAAGGTTATAATCAATGGAAATGAACTTGGTGTAGCTGAACATATCTCTAAGAAAAAAGCAGAACAAATGGCTGCTGAAAAGGCATCTGAAAGTTTAGGGATTAAACTTTGATTTTTTTTAAATTAGTTACAATAAGTTTCCCATATTCATTAAATTTTAATTAAAAATGGCCCTTTTAGGGTGAAATCTTTCAGACCACACGGCTTTAGTAAGTTTTATTCTTTTGAACACTTTATTTTTATTCTCTCTAATGAAATTAAGACTTGTTTTTGAAGATAAATTTAATAATTTTGATAGTAGATAAACTGTGCAAATAATAATTTACGTTTTATGAATATATATTTACATCAATTTAAGTCTATTGCTTTTAAAGGCTTAACATTTATTTTAGCATTACTTAGCTTCTATTCTCAAGCTCAAGTTGTGCAAATTGGTACAGGAACAGCATCCAATACAAATCAGTTGCTTCCAAGTCCTTATCAAAATTATTTTTGGGGTTCTAAGCAACAGTTTTTAATTCTAAAATCTGAACTGAATGCTCTTGGAATAAATACTGCTGGTCCAATAACATCTCTTGGATTTAATGTTGCAGCTTTAAACTCTACTCCAGGTGGCGGTTACAAAGAAACATTTATCAGGTTAAAAAATGTTACTTACAATGCTTTTACTGGTACTGCCCCATGGGAATCAGGATTAACCCAGGTATTTTATGCGGCAACATATACACCTACTTTAGGATGGAATATGCACACATTTTCTGCTCCTTTTTTCTGGGATGGAACTTCAAATATTGTTGTTGAAGTTTGTAATAACGACCTAGCATGGACTGTAACAAGTAACGCAAGTGTGTTTAATTCTACAACAACTTTTAATTCTGCATTGCTTGCTCAAAATGATGCTACTGGTGTTTGTGGTACAGCTCCAACCGTAACACCTACCACTGTAAGATGTAACATGCGATTAGTATTTAATCCTACTGGTGGTCCTGGAGGGGGCAATCCATTTTTAGCGCCTCCTATCTCAAGTTTTGCTTACGACAAGGGTATAGACACAGTATGGATAAACAGTCCTTATGCATTTATAAACAACTCAACAGGCGATAGTGCTTCTTATTGGCGCGTAGAGGGTCAACCAGGAGCAACGCAGTGTGTACCAAATTACAGCTGCTACCATC
>JBFYQC010000044.1:0-15656 GCA_041302975.1 Bacteroidota bacterium | reverse complement strand
CCTTTTGCTTTAGCTACAATTGGCGATACTGCCGACAAGGTTCCAATACCAATGATTGATACCAGAAAATAAACAGAGTTAGCCAAACCCGCTGCAGCCAGATTAGTGGCATTGATGTTTCCTATCATCACCACATCGGCCACACCCATTAAAACAATACCAATTTGCCCAATGATGATTGGATAACTGAGTTTTATAATTTTTAGAAAATATGACTTATAATCACTTAACATTATAGATAAAAAGTGGGCGAAGATAATAGATTTATTGATTTGAAGATTTTATCATTTTTTGCCCTATCATGTAAAATACATCAAAGACAAAACGCCTTTAAAGTAGTTTTATCTTAATTGGTTAATTGACGTACAACAATCAAAAATAAGTTTAAACTACCAAGGCCGACCAATAGTAAATCAGGTAACTTTAAAACAAACAGCTCAAAAAGGAATGGTAGTAGTACAGTTTCAAATTGCCATCTAAACACAAAAGGGTCGATTTAAATCGACCATTTTGCTTTTTAACTATTCTCTGCGTTCGCCAATTTGCTGGCGCCACATGGCATAATACAAACCTTTTTCGTTTAATAAATCCTGGTGTTTACCGGTTTCAATGACCACACCTTTTTCCAATACAAAAATTCTATCGGCATGCATAATGGTTGATAAACGATGTGCAATCAATACCGTTATGCTATCCTTTTTATCTGAAATGGTTTTGATAGTATCTGAAATCGCCTCCTCTGTTATCGAATCCAAGGCAGAAGTCGCCTCATCAAAAACCATAATACGTGGGTGACGTAACAATGCGCGTGCAATTGATAAACGCTGTTTTTCTCCACCACTCAATTTCATCCCACCCTCTCCTATCATCGTATCTAAACCGTTTTCACTCCGTTTTACAATGTTGCTACATGCTGCCTTTTGTAACACCTCATCCAATTCTGCATCTGTTGCATTAGGTTTAACAAACAACAAATTCTCTTTTATGGTTCCGGAAAACAATTGGGTATCCTGTGTTACAAATCCTAATTGTTGTTGCAACTCGTCCTTATCAATATCGGTTGAAAGAATATTGTTGTATAAAATATTACCCGAATTAGGCGAGTATAGTCCTACCAATAATTTTACCAATGTACTTTTACCACTTCCACTTGGGCCAACAAAAGCAATGGTTTCACCTTTATTTACATCAAAGCTAATTTTACTAACGGCATCGTATCCGGCAGATTTGTGCCTAAATACCACTTCATTAAAACGCATTTTTTGTATAGGTCCAAGATGTTTGGGTGAAACCGGCTTAAGCTCTAATGGTGTATTCATAATTTGCTGGAAGTTATCCAATGAAGCCTCAGCCTCACGATAACTGATGATTACGTTACCTACTTCTTGTAAAGGACCAAAAATAAAGAATGAATAAAACTGTAAGGTGATGATTTCGCCAACAGTTAGTTGTCCTTCAAAAATCAAGTACAAAAGCATGAATAATATAGACTGACGAAGTAAGTTAACCAAAGTACCTTGCACAAAAGAAATACTGCGTATGTCGCGTACTTTTTTTAACTCTAATTGTAATATTTTTTTAGTAGCGGTATTTAATCGGTTTGTTTCCTGGCTGGTTAAACCCAAACTTTTTACCAGCTCAATATTACGTAGGCTCTCCGTTGTACTTCCGGCAAGCATGCGTGTTTCGCGAACAATATTAGTTTGCACTTTTTTAACACGCTTTGACAAATAATTGGTGATGATACTTAAAAATGTTGCTGCAACAACATAAATAACAATCAACCCACCATGCACATTAATGGCATATACCATAACAAACACAATTCCAACAAGTGAAGCAAAAAGTATATTGATGAAGCTCATGATAAACTTCTCTGTATCAATTCTAACTTTTTGTAAAATATTTAGGGTCTCTCCGCTTCTTTGGTCTTCAAACTCGCTAAATGGCACTTGTAAGGTATGTTGTAAGCCATCAGTATATATATCAGCACCTAATTTTTGTATCACCAAATTAACCGTGTAGTCTTGAAAAGCTTTTGCAATACGACTAACCATTGCAACACCAACGGCTGCTAAAATTAATAACCCAGCCCCTTTTATAAATTCGCGTTGAGTATACTCCATTGCATGTTGTGCATACTTATCTATTATTTTACCATAAATTAGGGGGTCTAGTAAAGAAAAAACCTGATTAATGGTGGCAAACAACATGGACAGCACCACTAATTTTTTGTATCGCTTTAAGTAATTAACAAGTATTTGCATTGATTAAATTAAGAATACAATTCTACGGCTTAATTTATACAATACATTCAATGTTATAATTAAACTGTATTTGATAAACAAATTATCTTTAATTGTAAGTAAAAAAATAGCTTACAATCATTAAGCAAACTCTTATCATTTTAACTACTAAAGCGGTATCTCAATATTTATTGTTGTACCACTACCTATAGTCGAGTCAAAATCAACACAACCATTTAAAAATTGAACCCTAGAAATAATATTTTTTAAACCAATACCCTCAAAACTATTTATTTTCTTAGTATCGAATCCTTTTCCATTATCTTCAATAATCATATTTAAGTAGTTATTATGTTTTACTAGTTGTATACTAATATAACTTGCTTGTGCATGCTTTACAATATTACTGACACACTCTTGAAGTACACGATATAAAACAGTTTCTGTACTGCTATTTAATCGCTCGGTTAGTCCAATAATTTGCAAGTCAACCTTTAGTGAACCCGCTGTAGAAATTTTATTTACAAACTCCCTAAAAGCTGCACTAATTCCACTGGTTAGTAATGCATTTGGCATCATATTATGAGAAACACTACGCACTTCTTTTACTGCTTCATCAACTAGGGTTAACAACGTATTAAAACTATCATTCATTTTATCAATCTTCAAAGTATTGTCCTCTGATAAAACAGACAAATGCATTTTCACTGCGCTCAATTGTTGTCCAACACCGTCATGCAAATCTTTAGCAATTCTTATTCTTTCTTTTTCCTCTGCCTCAATAATTGCTTTGTTTCTTAACTCTTGTTGATGCAATAATTCGGCATCTAACAATGCTTTTTGCTTTAACTTGTTTCTATAGTAAAATAAATAAATGAGTAATAAAACAGTAGAAATAGTAATAACCATTAATTGTAATTGGGATTTGCGTTTACCAATTTCCAATTCAGCATTTTTTATCATTAATGCTTGTTCATTTATTTCTAAATCTTTCTTTTCTGTTTGATATTTGGTTTCTAAATCGGTAATTTGATTATGTTTATTCTCATTGTATAACGAATCTTTATACTGAATAAATAATTTTAAATAACTATTGGCTCTATTGGCATCACCTACTATATCATAAAAACGAGCATAACCATCGGAAAGTGCCGCATTGTTTTCATAAGAGGTTTCTTTAATATTTATAAGCTCGGCTTTATCGAAATACGACTTTGCTAAACTTGGTTGGTTAAGTTTAAGATAAGTATTTCCTAATTGTATTAACGCTAGAGCAATATCTATTAATTCTCCATCAGTTTTGCGCATTTCAAGCGACTTAAGTTGATAGGTTAAAGCATCCTTGTAATTACCTTGTTTAATATATACCTCACTAATATTGTTAAGTGAGACAAATATGCCACGACTAAAGCCAATTTGCTCTGCAATATCTTTTGCTTGTTTAAAAACAGCTAAAGCCTTTTTATAATCTTTGATGTCTGTATAAATTGATCCAATATTTACCAAATTAGACGCAATTCCATTGGAGTCGTAAATATGCCTTTTAATTTTTAGTGATTTAAAATAATATACTAATGCTTTTTGAGGGAGGCGCTGGTCAGCATAAATATTCCCAATACTCATCATAACTGAAGCAGCTTTGGCAGGCATTTCTATTTGTTCAAATATCTTTAAAGCATAAAGATAATAACTAATTGCTTTTAAATAATCACCCTTATTGTTGTAGTAATTGGCAATATTGTTATGGTTAAATGCAATGTATTTTTGGTTTCCAATTTCTGTACTTATTTCTAATGATTTTTGATAGGCAACCAATGATTCGTTTGACTTGTTATGTTTTCTTAATTGTGCACCAAGCTTATTATAAAGCTCCGCTTCATAACTTTTACCATTAACTTTACTTGCAAGAACGATAGCTTGATTAAATAAATTCATATAATTAATGGAGGAATCTTTTAATGGTTGCTCCATTAATAAACAATACGCTTTTAGTTTAACCGTGTCGGGAAGGTTTGAATTTGTTATATCAACTAAACTGTCAACCAAATTACGCTGCGCCTTAGCATTGCTAATTGCAAAGCAACCAATAACGCCAAAAACAAAAAATCTAATTATTAAATTCCTTACCATATACAAAAATTTAAATCTAAATTTTTATACAGACATAATTCGTTAATTTATTCTCAAGCCTTTTACCGCTATATAAACGCATTTAAAATACAACAAGTAGTAAGAGTGTGTCATAAAAATGAAAGTAATTTTAGGCAATAGTTCATTAAAATAAATTTGAATTATGTTATTGCTATAGAAATAACAATTAACCTCCGTTCACGCGCGCGTGCCGTTCGTGTGCCGAAATTTACAAACCACAAGCTAATTATAATTTTTGAGCGTTGATTCCTCAACAAAATTCAATAGTTTTACCATCACAAAGTGTGAATGAGTTTTTTTTACACGCTTACGTTACCAGCAAGCGTGAACAGAAATGCTAAAAAATACAGATGGCAACTTTAATGGAAAACATAAACCAAATTATTAGTTTAACAAACGAAGAAAAAACTATAATCGAAAAATGATTTAAAGGAGAACGGTGGGTTAAGCAAGGAAAAGTTTGTGACCAAATGGGAAAAAGAATCATGATATTATAATTGCAATCGGCACATGAACGATATGAAAAAATGATCAAAGAAAATCTATAAATAACATAAAATGCTCGGAAAATATAAGCCATCAAGTTTAAAAGGCGCTTTTGATAGGAATAAGTATTTCGAAGGTTGGTTTCAAAAAGTATATTCTTCCGAACATCAAGCATCCTTTGTTATCATATACGGATATGCAACGGCCAATTCACTTGATACTTTCGGATTTATTCAATTGCTCCTTCCCGGCAAATTGCCAAGGCTCTTTTACTTTCCTAAAAATGAAATTACATGTGACAAGGACAATCACATCATGGTGATGGGAAAGAACAAATTGTCTAAAGACTCGATTGAAATTGACACGAAAGACATCAGCATCAAGTTGAATTTCAAGAATAATCAACTTATTCAAACATTTAAAAATTCGATGGGTTATTCGTACTTTGTTCCAAATCTTCCTTGCTATCATTCTGTATTGAATGCATGCCATTTTGTTTCGGGAGAAATACGCCACGATGATGGTCAATATTCGTTGGTTAATGAAATGGGATACTTGGAAAAGAATTGGGGAACTTCCTTTCCTGAAAATTATTTTTGGCTTCACGCAATTGATCCGGAAAATCCCCAAATCAGTCTTTTGTTTTCACGTGCAGAGATTAAATGGTTAGGGAAGACATTTATTCGACATGTTGGTCACTTTCGAATTGATGGTATGGAAATTGACCTTCGTGAGTTGAGAAACATTAGTACAATTACATTCGATCAAAATACTGAAATACAAACAATAAGAATTGAAAGTAAATCATTAAAACTATACATTTCAATTAATATTGGAAAAAATGTTATTTTGAAAGGTCCAACAAACGGTGAATTATCAAGAGACATTATTCATCATATCGATGCGGTAATTGATGTAAAAATGATCATTGAAAACAAAATTCGACAGTTTAGAATGGTTGGTAACTTCGAGAAAATAGAAGCCTTTTGCTGAAAACAGTTCATTGAATTCGTTTCTCGGTTCACGCGCAAGTGACGTGCTTGTGTCGATTAGCACCAAACTAAAAATTACTATTGCCTGTTATTTCTTCAACAAAATTCAATAGTTTTATTCCAAGATTTAGGAATACGTACGAATGAGTTTTTCGCACACTAACTTTAGTAATGATATGATGAAGGAAACGGTAAAAAATCAATTAGAGTTTTTTAACTCTAATCAAACTAAAAATATTGATTGGCGAATAGCGCAGTTAAAAAAACTTCGTACAATTTTAAAGGAGAACGAACCACTATTGTACAAAGCTATTTATGCCGATTTTCAAAAATCAGTTTTTGATACTTTTACCAGTGAACTTTCTATTTTATATACCGAAATTGACGAAACAATTCGTAATATAAAGAGTTGGGCAAAAAAGGAAAAGGTAAAAACTAACTTAATCAACTTTCCAGCAAAAAGCTACATTATACCGGAGCCATTGGGTGTTACGTTGGTTATTGGCGCTTGGAATTATCCTTTTCAATTATCACTGCTTCCGGCAATAGCCTCAATAGGTGCAGGAAATACCGTTATGCTGAAACCAAGTGAAATAGCTTCGGAATGCAGCAGGGTAATGGCACAATTAATTAACAACAATTTCCCTTCGGCATATTTTAAAGTAATTGAAGGTGGCGTTGCAGAAACAACAGCATTACTGGAACAACGTTTTGATAAAATATTTTTTACAGGAAGTACAGCCGTTGGTAAAATTGTGTATCAGGCAGCAGCTAAAAATCTTACTCCCGTAACTTTAGAATTGGGCGGAAAAAGCCCTGCAATAATCTTAGCCGATTGCAACTTAAAAATAACGGTAAAACGATTGGTTTGGGCAAAATTCCTAAATGCAGGACAAACATGCATAGCACCTGATTATGTTTTGGTGCCGAAAAAACTGGAACAACAATTCTTGGCATTGTTAAAAGCCGAGCTTGAATCACAACAATTTTCTATTCAAAACGAAAATTATGTACAAATCATCAACCCTAAAAACCTTAACAGATTAGCGGCTTTACTAGACAAAGAAAAAATTTATTATGGTGGAAAATACAATGAACAAACACGAGTGTTTGAACCCACCATTATGCACCAAGTAAATTTTGAGGACAAAGTGATGCAAGAAGAAATTTTCGGACCAATAGTACCGGTTATTTCTTACACAGAATTAGATGATGTGATTGCAAAAATTAAATCAGGAGAGAAACCACTTTCGTGTTATATTTTTACTTCCAATAACGAAACCAAAAACAAGCTGTTAAACGAAATTTCGTTTGGTAGTGGAGCTATAAACGAAGCCATTATGCAAATTGCCAACAGTAACTTACCCTTTGGTGGCGTTGGTTATAGCGGCATGGGTGCGTATCATGGCCAAAACGGATTTAGGTGTTTTTCGCACTATAAAAGCATTTTGGAAAAAAATACATGGATAGAACCGCCACTCAAATATTTTCCTCATACCAATGGCAAATTAAAGTTTATAAAATGGATGATGGGTTTGAAATAATTGACTACTACCATTAGCACAATCATTTGAAGTAACTTTTTCATTATGTTTTGGTGTTTATGAGAACATAAAAGTTCATCATAAACACCAAAGCCTCTTGTGCGTGTAATCATAACATTTGTATGATTTATAGCAGGCACGTTTTTAGTTTAAATAGTAGTTTAATCCAATTATAAAGTTACGACCGGGTTGCGGAATGTTGCCCCAATCCAAGTGCTCACGGTAATAAGTGTTAAATATATTCTCTACCGCGAGATTTAGCTGAAATACTGATTTCCTGACCTTTTTTAAATAAGAAAACCGTGCCGTAAACGTATGCCAATTGTTCGTAGCTATTTCGCCAAACTCAGGATTAATTCTGTTTTGATTAGCAGCAAAAGCATGTTCTAACTGCATTTGCATACTATCATTTTGGTACCTTAAAGCACTTAATATTTTTAATGGTGGTACTTGTTGCATAACCAATCCATTACTTAAGTTACCATGTGTGTATCTTACATTACCTTGGTACCACAATTTCATCACTTTAAATTTTATAGAAGATTCAAAACCTGTTAAAGTAGCGTAATCAATATTACGATAGGTTTTAACACCACGTGCACCAATAGTCATTGCACTGTACCCATTTAATACATGCGCATAAATGTATTGGTTAATGTGGTGATAAAATAAAGTGGCACCTAACGTTACTTTTTTAAACATAAAAGTATTTTTAAAATCAGCCTGCACAGCTTGTTCTGGTAATAAATCGTATTTGCCCAAATAGTCGTAACCATCAGCGCGATTAAACAAATAAAAACCCATGCGTTCGTTTGATGTTGGTAATCGTTTGCCACGAGCTAGAGTTAATAAACTTTGCCATTTTTTAACTTCTCTGCCAAAATTTAAACCTACACTATTTAACCAATTACTACGCGATTTTTTTACATCAAAACCAAAACCGGCCCATTGTAAAATACCTATTTCATCAATGGCATGCTGCTCAAAATAATCTTGCCTAAAATTAACACCCGTAAAATATTTAGTGGTGATTTGATATTTATACTGAGCAAATAAACCCATATTGTTTAAGTAATTACCCGGCAAGGTTTGCATAAACATCTCCTTTTCGTTTTTAGGATACATGGTCATATCTGCACGGGTATAGGCTCTATGTCCATCAACACGCAATTGCAATAAGTGTCTTCCTTTTTCAAAATGAAGTTTACTGTAAAACCCTCTGGTATTACTCCATCCGGGCATATCCATGTGTATAACAGTTTCTGGGCGTTTGGTATCATCCATATAATGTGAAACTGTGTTATAATACACTTTACTTTCTAAGGTGGCATCATTCCACTTTTTAATAGTTGTGCGATGGGTAAACGAACCAATAAAAGCCTCGGCAAATGAAACATCCATAGGCAAAGCCGGATAACCAATGTTTACTCCTTTATCATAAATAACATCAACCAACACCGTATTTTTTTTTCCAAACTTAACAGCAGTACTCGAGTTGATGTTAAACTTCTCGTAAGCGGTGTACTTCACAATTTGGTTGTATCCGTTTTGATAATCGTTTGCTTTGCGGTAAGCGCCACTTAAACGGGTTGCTATATTGTTACGGTTGATATTAAAATTAAATCCTGAATTGGTAGCATTGTTTACAGATGAATATTGTGTGTATACATTAAGTTGAGGTTTATTATGAAAATGAAATGACGCCTCTTTTAACTCAAAGTTAATACTACCACCAACAGTGGTGCCCATTTCCGATGCACTTGCTCCTTGATTAACCTGTAATTTACTCAGATTACCCGGCTCAATGTATGATGATACGGGATCCATTTTATCAGTACAGGCACCATACATGCGCATACCATTGATCATCATGTTTATTTGTCCGGCACTGTAAATACGTAATGTGGGTTCCATACCAAAAGCACCACGTCTAATTAAGTTTACTCCTTCTATACGAGCCATTATATCTTCTGTAGAGCTAATTCTACTGCTGCGATAAAAATTGAAAGCTTCGTTTGAGCGGTCTTTACCATCGTTACAAATTACAATTTCGTTCAACTCAATTTTAGATTTTAACGAATCATTAATAGAGGTTTGTGCTCGAACATCCAAAACAAAGATGAAGCAAAAAATCGTGTAAAATAATTTCATTGTATATCAAGTTTACTGCGTCAGTTTTAACACAGAGATAAGTAAACAGTTGCGAGCTGATTAGAGCATTGTTATTCGCAAAATAGAGATTACACAGAAAAACGCCTGCGGCATTGGGAAGAGGTCTTCTCCAACGGTTTAATTTTCTTCTAAACATTATTGCGAAGCAATCTCCTTCACTCTTATCATCTATCGACTATGCCATATCTCTCCTCTAAGCGATGACCTCTGCGACACTTTGCGGTTAATAATTCTGTGTTTCAATTTTATAAACAAACACGCCCAGCCAAATACCAAACGTGTTTGTACATTATCATTAAAATGTAATATCAAAATACTGGTCGTTACTTAACAACACCCCATTCTTTTTAATGGTTAATTTTACACGCCAAAAGCCACTCATTGTAAAGTTTACCTTACCGGCATAATGGCCGTTAGCAATGTGTGTTGGATTTACATTATTAGGCGAACCATGTCCCATTGAAGGCATCTCAGGCTCAATCTCTAAAGTATAATCCTCTACAGCAGGGAAACTCATCATGCTTGCTTTTTTGTGTATGCTAACTTCAAAATCGTTTATACCAATCTTAGGACTAGCAGGTTGTATTAACGACACAAACAAGCGTGCACTATCATCGGCAGCCACAATAAAATTTCTCATAACAGCTGTTGTTGGATTGGTAACATTCAACATCAACACGCCTTTTCCTTCTTTATCATTTACATGGTTATGGAAATGAATATCCAACGTCCATGTTCCACCCATAGAAAACACTACAGCCGACTTAAATAACTGATCAGGAGGAACAGATTCTGAACCATTTTCCACCGGAGCGCTATGTTTCATGGTACCCATATCCATTATTGGATTAACAGAAAAATGTCCGTCCTTAACACGTGTATTTGTAGCTGAATCATACATAGCTGTGTATATTTTTATATAACCGACAGCCGCTGATTTATCTGCATATACAACAGCTTTTGTAGCTGCACCTGATATATAAGCTTCGCCTAACTTAACCAAGTTTGAAGGTATGGCCAATCCTGCATCAGGATTGGTATTATTAGTATTTGAAGGAGTGGTATTGTATTCTTTTTTGCATGATGTTAAACCGATAACAACAGCAGCCATCATCCATAAGATGGTATTCAATTTTTTCATAAAATATTAGTGTTTTTTTTTAGTGATGAGTAGTAGTTGCACCAATAAGCTAGGTACAAAATTAATAATTGCAACTACTATGCCCTTGGAGGCTGAAACACCGACATCATAAACTGATGTGCATATGATGATTTACTGAATGAGAAAGAAATTTGATGAGCACTACTAGGAATATTGAGAAGTGCGATTTTTTCAAAGAATAAAATTTCTTCTGATGTTTGTTTGTATTTAGAACCGGGAACAGATGTTCCTGCCTCGTTTTGATTGACCTCTTTTAACTTTTCAGCCAAATAGCATTTTCCTTTACAATCAAGTTCGGGTTTGTTTTTATTGATACAAAATAACTCAACTACCTTATCCTGATTGAGATTAAACCATGCAACAATTCCAACCCTATTGCATAATTGCAGGATTATGGTTGAAAGCAATATTATGGCAATTATTTTTTTCAAAACGCAATACAAAGGTATGATTGTATTTTACAACTTAACAAGATTGCAATCACAATTTTATTAAAAACAGTTATGATATTTATCACTATGCCCAACAACTATTAAATGAATACTAAAAAAGTAAAGAGAAACTTATAACACAAATATCGGGCATTACTATTTAACAAATAAACAGCTCTTTCCCTTTTAGTAAAGTATATACGGCCATATCACTATAATTTCCATTGAAGTAAATCCTGTCTTTAAAGTGTGCTTCCTTTTCAAAACCCAATTGTTTAAGCACACAAATAGCACTTCTATTTTGTGGCGATACTTTAGCCTCAATTGCATGTAAATTCATACTATAAAAACCAAAACGTAATATTTCACGAACAGCCTCTTGTGCAATGTTTTTACCCCAATATTCTATAGCCATTTCACCACCAATTTCAGCACGTAAATTCATCACATCAATACTATTAAAACCACAAGTGCCTATTATTTCTCGATTATCACGCAAAATACCTGCCCAACCAATCGCTTGTTTGTTATGATAAGCAGCAATTGTTCTTTCTGCCAGCTTCATGGCATCATCTTCGGCTTGCATATTGGTGCGTGCAATAAACTGATTCACCCTCCCATTAGAGCGCATATCATATATACGTTTTGCATCTTCAACCCTAATTTCACGAAGTGTAAGCCGTGAAGTTTTTAATACCGGAAATTTGTTAAACACATCTTTATTAAACACTTCCATAATTTATTGCTTGTGTACAAAAGGCCTCGTAATAATACGTATGGCACGTTGGTAACTAAAGTAATTCCACATCCAATTTAGTAACACTACTATCCTATTTCTGAATCCAACCAACAACATTAAATGTAAAAACATCCAACCTAACCAAGCCGTATAACCTTGCATTTTAATACCAAACACTTCTAATACTGCTTTATGCCTGCCAACAGTAGCCATACTACCTAAGTTTAAATATTTATATGGTTTTAATGGTTTGTTTTGAAGCAGATTTAATATGTTTTTTCCCAACAAACGACCTTGTTGTTGCGCCACTGTTCCCACCATGGGATGTCCATTAGGATAAGCAGCATCGGTTGTCATCAGTGCAATATCTCCAATTGCAAAAGCATTATCACAATTTTCAATCCTATTGTAAGCATCAACTTTATAGCGATTACCACGTGTTATACTTTCTTCAGGAATGCCATCAATGGTTTTGCCTTTTACTCCTGCACTCCAAATTACGGTGTCTGTTTTTAAAATTTCACCACTGCTTAAAGTAAGCTCACCAGTTTTTGCATTGTATGATTTAACAGCAGTATCCACCTGAACTTTAACACCTAATTCCTCTAAAAATTGTTGCGCCTTTTTTGATGAAATTTCGCTCATGGGCGAAAGTACACGAGAGGCTGCCTCAATTAAATGCACCTTCATTTTTGATGCATCAATTTCTTTGTAATCAGCCGGTAAAACATGGTTCTTAATTTCGGCTAATGCGCCTGCAGTTTCAACTCCAGTAGGCCCTCCGCCAACAACCACAAAATTTAAATAACGTTCTACATCACCTGTTTTGCTCTCACTTAGTGCTTTCTCAAACTCTTGCAAAATATCACTACGTAAGTCTAAAGCATCCGGTATTGATTTAAGTTGCATGCTGTATTTTTCCAGCTCGGTATTACCAAAAAAATTAGTTTGTGCTCCTGTAGCAATACATAAATAATCGTAGTTAAACTTCCCAATGTTTGTTTCAACCTCATTTAGTTTTGTATTTATTCGTAAAACTTCTGCCATCCTAAAAGCCACATTGGGCATAGGTGCAATGATTTTTCTTAACGGATAAGCAATCGCATCGGGGCCTAAACCACCTGAAGCTACTTGATACATTAAGGGTTGAAAATTGAAATAGTTGTGTTTATCGAAAACCGTAATTCGAATGGGTTTACCGTTGAGTTTTTTGACAAGCTCGAGTCCGGCAAAACCGCCACCTATTAAAATGAGGTGCGGCAATTGGTTGCTGTTGTATTCAGCCTTCATAGCTACGCAATGTTTAATTTGCGCTGCAAAGTTTGCCGAATTAAATTGAGGTTAACAAGTAAAAAGTGATATTATTTCCAATACTTCAAATATTCCTTACTTATGTCAACATAAGATTGGGCATTTCTTTTTACCTTTTCGATGTGTTCTAGAGACAATTGCTTTACTACTTTACCCGGAGCACCCATTACAATACTGTAATCCGGAATAATCATCCGTTCGGTTACCAATGCATGCGCACCAATAATGCAGAAATTACCCACTTTTGCTCCGTTTAAAACCGTAGCATGCATGCCTACTAAAACGTTATTACCAAGTGTTGCACCGTGCACTATGGCTCCATGCCCTACAATACAGTCATCACCTATTTGAGTAGGAAAACCGGGATCAACATGTACCACAGCATTTTCTTGTATGTTACTTCTATTTCCTACGGTTATGGTATCTCCATCACCACGTAAAACAGCACCAAACCATATCGAACATTCATTACCTAAAGTAACCAATCCAAAAACACGTGCAGTATCAGCAATCCACACATCATTTCCTTTACTAATGGGTGTTTGCAAAATTTGTTGTAAATCTTTCATTGTTATGCAAAGTAAATCATTCAAAAATAACCCCAGAGTGATTTATTTTTTAAATTATTCAACATGTTCGTTATTTGCTGCTGTTATGAAATCAGTCCTTATAAAAAATATCAAATCACTTAATGGCATTATAAACGATGCATCCGTACCCAAAAAATCGGGTACAGAAATGGCCCAACTTGATGCCATCGAAAATGCATATTTATTAATTGAAGATGGAATTATTACTGATTATGGTGAGATGAGTAATATACCCGAAACATCAGTACAAACTATAGACGCCAAGAATAGATATGTATTACCGTGCTTTGTTGACTCACACACACACCTTGTTTTTGCTAAAAGTAGAGAGGAAGAATTTGTGATGCGCATTAAGGGTAAAAGTTATGAAGAAATTGCAGCGGCCGGTGGTGGAATTTTAAACTCTGCACGTAAACTGAAAGCCATGAGCGAGGATGAATTATTTGAAAGCGCGAAGGAACGTTTGTTTGAAGTGATAAAATACGGAACAGGTGCTATTGAAATAAAAAGTGGTTATGGACTTACTGTAGCAGATGAACTGAAAATGTTGCGTGTGGTTAAACGATTAAAGGCTATTTCGCCCATTACCATTAAAGCTACATTTTTAGGTGCACATGCCATTCCTGCTGAGTATAAACAAAATCGTGAAGCTTACATTGATTTGGTGATTAATGACATGTTGCCGAGAGTAGCTGCTGAAAATTTAGCTGATTACTGTGATGTATTTTGCGACCAAGGCTTTTTTACGGTTGAAGAAACCGAGCGTATACTTATAGCAGCAAAACAATACGGTTTAAAAGCTAAAATACATGGTAACGAACTCGGCTATACAGGTGGCGTACAAATTGCAGTTAAACATCAAGCTTTAAGTGTGGATCATTTAGAATATACCGGTGATGCTGAAATTGAAAGTTTAAAAACAGGAAACACCATGCCAGTAGGTTTACCAAATTGTTCTTTCTTTTTGGGCATACCATACGCGCCTGGCCGCAAAATGATTGATGCAGGTTTACCCTTTTGTTTAGCCAGTGATTATAACCCTGGTTCATCACCAAACGGACGTATGAGTTTTGTGGTCGCATTGGCTTGTACACAAATGAAATTGACACCCGAAGAGGCCATCAATGCAACAACCATTAATGGAGCATATGCGTTGGAATTAAGCCATACACACGGAAGCATTAGTAAAGGCAAATTGGGCAATGTATTTATTACCAAACCTATTTCATCGTTGGCTTATATACCTTATAGTTTTGGGGTTGATTTGATAGATAAAGTAATTATAGCCGGAGTAGAAATAAACTAGCCATGTACAAACAAGCGTTTAACAATATTGATTTTTCTGCGCAGAAATTAGAAGACAGCGAATACGAGAACTGCACATTTAACAACTGCATTTTTAACAGTATTAAAGGTATTACATTTAACGATTGTGAGTTTATAAATTGTAATTTAAGTAATGCAAATATTGATGTATGCATACTAAACGATTGTATATTTAATGATTGCAAATTGGTTGGGTTGAATTTTAACCGTGTTAAAGATTTTGGGTTTTGTATAACGGCAAAGAATTGTAATTTGAGTTATGCAACTTTCGAACGCAAAAAATTGAACAAAAGTAAATTTAACGATTGCTTAATGAAGGGTGCAAACTTCACCCTAACAGATCTTTCATCAAGTAAAATAAACAATTGCGATTTTATAGAGGCAGTATTTGAGCAAACTAACATAGAAGGTATTGACTTTACCACCAACATTAACTTTTTGATTGACCCTACAGTTAATAAGATAAAAAAAACAAAGTTTTCTCGACACAACTTAAGTGGTTTACT
>JBFYQC010000043.1:0-10247 GCA_041302975.1 Bacteroidota bacterium | reverse complement strand
GGTAACACTACTGTGCAAAAATTAGTTAAGCAATAACTATACTCCTTTAATTCATTTTAATCTTTTGGCGCCCCGTTCGATATATCGAACGGGGCGCTTTTTTGTGTTTAAACCACTAATACTGTATTACGTTTAACTATTTACCAATGCCGCTACTCGTTAAAAAATAGGCCATACAACTAATTATATTGCCATAAAAAAATGACGTGAAAAATTGCAAAAAATCGATTAAAAAACCCTTATTTCACAAATAATAAACATAAATAGACATGAAAAGAAAACTACTGTTTTATTACACCAATTCTAAGTCCATTGCACTTAGTACAATTATGTTGCTATTAAGCACAATGACTTTCGCCCAAAACATCAATTTAGCACCTCTAGCTACTGCTTCTGCAAGTTCTTGTCAAAGTGGTGCGTGTACGTCATTTAATGACCTGAGTTATGGCACATGTGGTACACAGCAAGTATGGCTTACCTCTGCTGCAACCAACCCCGGTGCTACTATTTTTATTCAATTTAACTGGAGTTTACCTCAAGTAATAAGAGGATTAACCATTCACGTTGGTCAACAAGGATCAAGATTTCTTGGAGGAGGAACAATCCAAGCATGGAATGGAAGTGCTTGGTTTACGGTTACCACATTTACACAATCAAACATTAATGTTTGTAATTACGATATAAACTTCTTACCCGTTGCAACCAATCAACTTCGTATTATTGATATGGTGGTTGTTGGATCGCAAAGTTCAAATGTAAACTTCCGTGAAATTGAAATATGGCAAGGTTCTATAGCTAATGATGATATAGGAGTTGCAGCCATTGACTCCCCTACTACATTTTGCACTAGCACGCAAAACATTGTAGCCAGAGTAGTTAATTATGGTAAAAACCAAGTCAACGGATTTAACGTTAATTGGTCAGTTAATGGTGTTTCGCAAACACCTGTTTCTTCTACCGCATCACTAGATACTGCAGGCGGTGTAGGTGCTAATAACACACAAATTTTATTAGGATCTTACACTTTCCCGAGCAATGCCATTACTCAAATTAAGGCTTGGACATCTAATCCGAACAATACTAATGACACGATTTTAACGAATGACTCGGCAACGGTAAACAAATCAATTGCAATGTCGGGTACATATACCATTGGTGCAACAGGTACTTATCCAACAATTAATGATGCTGTGGCCGATCTTAAAATAAAAGGTATTTGCGGTCCTGTAGTATTTAACGTTACCAACGCAACATATACCGGACAAATATTAATTAATGGTATAATAGCAGGCACCTCTCCTACAAATACAATAACGTTTAATGGAAATGGTGCTACTATTACAAGCGCTGCAAGTCCAATAATGAGTTTTAATAATGTAAGCTATATTACAATAGATAGTTTCAATATTATTGGGGCAACAGGATATGCAGGAACAGGAGTGCATGTTACCAACCAATGTCATCATTTAACTTTTGATGCAAATACCATTGATGTAGGAACTACATCAACTTCAACAACCAACATGGGCTTTGTAGTATCTGGTTCTGCTACAGGCGCAACTACTACAGGAAATAACGCTCAATATATCACATTTACCAACAACACCATTATCGGTGGTTATTATAGTGCCTCATTTATAGGCAATACGGGGTATGCTGATAATTACGGTCATTACATTGCCAATAATAAATTTACAAATTTCTACTTGTATGGAGTGTATTTCTTACACGCAGATTCAACAGTATTCTTAAACAACGATATCAATCGTGCAACAAGAGGTACAATTAGTACTTTATATGGAATATACCTAAGCAGTAGCCGTTTTGTAAAGATTCAGAAAAATAAATTTCATGATTTTGGAGCTGCCTCATACTCGGCTTATCCAATGTATATTTTAAATAGTGTGAATAGTATTGGCTATGAAACCGAAATCTCAAATAATACTATTTACAACATCGGTCAAACTGCTGGTATTTTTTATGGTATTTATAGTTTAACAACGGCTTTAAATAAAGTTAATATATACCACAACACCATTGCCTATAATGTACCTACAGGTAGTACAAGTGCTATTAGAGGTTTGTTTTTAAGTGTTGCTATTACAGATGTAAATGTAAGAAATAACATTATTAACATTACTGGTGGTGGAACAGGTGTAAAAACTGGTATTTATATTACAACAACATCAACCACATTTATATCTAACAATAATAATATTGTGGTTGCAACCACGTCAAATAATAATGTTGGTTATTGGACAGCTACAAGAGCAACTTTGGCAAACTGGCAAACTGCATCGGGCCAAGATTTAAACTCTAATGATTTAAATCCGCAGTTCACTAATTTAACTTTAGGAAACCTCAAGCCACTTTCTGTTCCTTTAGATAACTTAGGATTTGCTGTTGGTGTAACCTCTGATATTGACAATGCAAGTAGATCATTGAGTACACCAGATATTGGTGCATACGAGTTTGCAACAGCAGTTGTTTGCTCTGGAACTCCTGATGCAGGTGTGGCTATTACTAATAAAAGCTATGCATGTTCTAATCAAAACTTCACCTTATCATTGGATAGTGCATCTGTGGGCTTAGGGTTAACTTACCAATGGTTGGTTTCAACTACTGGAGCAAACGGAACATATACCGCCTTAACTAATGATACATTAAGAACTTTCGACAGAGCACAAACAATAACTAGCTGGTACAAGTGTATATTAACATGCCAAGGCACAAACCGAGATACATCAAGTGTTATCAATATTAGAACTACAACCACACCATTCTCTGGTATATATACATTAAACAAAAATGCAGCTCCAACCGCTACAAATTATACCAATTTCGAGGCATTGCTTGAAGAATTGAATTGTGTTGGTGTTACAGGTCCTGTGACTATTAACGTTGTTGCAGGTAGCGGTCCTTACAACGCAGGAATTACATTTAGTAACATCCCTAATGCATCTGCTACAAACAATGTAATATTTAACGGAAATGGAAATACAATAACAGGAAATTTAAGTCCTCTAGTAACATTTAGTAATGCGTCATTTATTACTCTTGATAGTTTTAATATTGTGGGTTCATCTGGCTATGCTGGATTTGGTGTATATTTTGCTAACCAATCAAGATATATTACACTAAATAATAATAAAATTGATGTTGGAACAACATCAACAGCTACCAGCAATGCAGGTATTGTTGCATCAGGATCATCTACAGCTGTAACCACAGCTGGAAACAATGCACAATATTTAACCATAACCAATAATGAGGTAATTGGTGGATATTACAGCATGGTTCTGAGTGGTAATGCTAGTTATTTAAGTAACTTCGGACACACCATCAGCAACAATATTTTCCGTGACTTTTATTTATACGGACCATACTTGTTAAATGCAGACACAACCGTTTTAATTAACAATACAATTACACGCGCAACCAGAGCAACAATAAGTACCTTTTATGGTATTTATTTGAGCACCGCCAGAAATATTAAAGTACGTAACAACAAAATATTTAATAGTGGAAACGGTACATATACTGCATACCCTGTATACGTAACAACATCTGTAAACAGTGCTGGTTTTGAAACTGAATTTACAAATAATGTAATTTACAATATCAACACAACAGGAACAATTTATGGGTACTATTTACTTGGTACTAGAGATGGTATGAAGTTTTATCACAACACCATTGATTTAGACTTAATATCGAGTACAGGTACAATTAGGGCTTTATTTATTAGTACTGCACCTAACAATCACGATTTTAAAAACAACATTATTAGTGTTCGTGGAAACGGAACAGGTACTAAGCATTTAATTTATGTAACAACAGGTTCTGCATCGGTTTCATCAAACTACAATGTACTTCATATGGGAGCGTTTGGTGGTATTAACCATGTTGGATTTATAACTACCGATCAAACTACACTTGCATCGTGGAATACTGCTAGTTTATTAGATAGTAACTCTGTAGCCTTCAATCCTGTATTTACTGCTCCGGCCTCAGGAAACCACACACCACTATCTATTAATGTTGATAATATTGGTACTCCAGTTGGTATTCTTACTGACGTTACAGGTAACACCCGTTCGTTAACCACACCTGATGCAGGAGCATACGAATTCACTGGTTTATCAGGCGATATCAGCGTAGTTTCGGGCTCATTAAAACGTTCAAGTGCATGTTATTCTAATGTTGATTCTGTTTTTGTAACCGTAAGAAATATTATTGGTTCAACTGTTGATTTTGGTGTAAATCCATTATCAGTTAAATGGATTTCTACAGGACCTATTAACTCAAATGGAACTATAGTGTTAACATCAGGAACAATTGCTCCAAGTGCAGATACTATGGTATGGGCTAACAATGTTGACATGTCGTTGCCAGGAACCTACAACTTAACTGTATTTATAGAGCCAAATGCCGTAAACGCTAGTGCTTTAAATGACACTTTATTTAATGCATCATCTTTAATTGTTAGACCTATATTATCTGTAACCCAACGTAACTTCACTGTTACCGGACCAAATGACACGGTGGTAGCACAAGCAAATTCTCCTTTATTCCCAGGTGGAGGATTTTTGTTTACAGAGGTGTGTCATTTAAAAACAACAACCGGAGCTCCTGTAGGTGGCTGGCCAACTTACCATGTTGCTGACGACTACGTTGAAATAACAGGTGTACCAAACTCTGATTTAGGAGGATTTATATTGGAGCAATGGAATGCTACTGCCTTAATCAGCACGCACACCTTCCCTACTGGAACTATTTTAAGCCCTAATGGAACTGCTATTATTGCAGTAGGTACAGTAGGAGCAAGTGTAAATTCATCTACTAACTTCTATTATCTAGGAAATGGTAGTTACACAGGTACTTTCGATTCAGGAATAACGCCTACAGGACGTATATTAAAAAACTCTTCAGGGGGAATTATTGATGTTGTTACCTACAGTGGTAACTCTAGTTACACTTTCCCTGCTGCTGCTGGTGTTACTGCATTGGATTGGTCAGGATTTATGCCTACATCAACAAGTACATGCGGACTTAAATTAATTGGTAACGACTTAAACTCTCCAACCAACTGGGTAGTGAGTAGCGCTACTAATCCTCAAGACCCAAATATTGTAAATACAGGTGTTACTGTACCAAGTCCTACTTCATTAACAGGCTTTGACTGGAACTATTTAGGATCGCCAATTAGTAATACGCCTCGCACCACACTTGGTCCATGGACTACACCTGGTGTATACACTTATGTTGCAAGTTACACCAACACGTGTGGTACTTTTTATGATACAGTTTTTGTTACTGCAGCGGCAACAGTACCTGTTAAATTAACCATATTTACAGGTAAAGCCAACAACCAAAATGCCGACTTGATGTGGCAAACTGCTAGCGAGAAAAACGCTCGTTTGTTTGAAGTACATGCTTCAGTTGACGGTAAAAACTTTAAACAAGTTGGCGAGGTTAAAGCTAACGGTAATACAAGTAGTACTTCTACTTATTCTTACACTGATGTTGATGCCTTGGCTAATAACAACAAGGTTTACTACAAGTTAAAATCTTTAGATGTAGATGGTTCATTTGAGTGGAGCAAAATTGTTATCGTTAATACTAACGATGTTAACAATACAAACATTGAAGTGTATCCTAATCCGTTTAACAATAATGTTACCGTGAGTTTAGTTGATAATACCCCTGCTACTATAGAAGTAGTAACTATGGAAGGTGTTAATGTATACAACACTACAACTAACAACAACAGTTCTTTTACAAACATTAATTTAACACAATTAACCAATGGTGTATACTTTATTAAAGTAACCCAAAATGGTAACACTACTGTGCAAAAATTAGTAAAGCAATAGGCTAAACGCTAATTTAATAAGTAAAGCGCCCCGTTCGGAATCCGAACGGGGCGCTTCTGTTTTAAAGCTTCATGCAACAAATTATGCATTTATCAACAGCATCGCATTTATTAATCCATTATAAATTATTGTACACTTTTTTTATGTGGCACATAGGTATACTTTTGTTTATCAATCAAACCAAAATATAATATGAAAAAGCTTATTTATATATTGTTTGCTGCATTGGTTATTTCATGCAATAACGACCCAAGGAAAGATTTACCTGCTGCTGGAAATTTCGGAACCGAGGTAACTGAAAACGATGCCATCACAGTAAATGATGCACTTGTTAAACTAAATACCGAAAATGAGTTTAACGCAACCGTTACGGGATTAATAAGTGAATATTGTAAAGGCGAAGGTTGCTGGCTAACACTGGAAAATCAAGGAGGCGAACCTTTATTTGTTGAGGTAGAAAACAAAGCATTTATTTTGCCTCATAACATTACGGGTAAAGTTGCTGTTGTTAGAGGTAAGGTTTCTAAAACAACAAACGATTCAGGAAAAACAGAACCCATGATTACAGCAATAGGTATTTTAATTAAATAGTAAGCAATGATTAACTGGCAAATAAACCCCATTAAATTAGCGCTTAAATACACTTGGAAAATTTCGCGCAACAGCAGCACGCATAAAACCAATTTTATTATTCAATGCGAAAAAAATACGTGGAAAGGTATTGGTGAGGTTGCTCCTAATATACGTTACAACGAAACGCCAGAAATTATTGCTCAAGAGTTTGAACGTTTTATAGCTGCAGGTGGCAATAAGGTGAATGATTTAGGCGAACTAACCGAATTATTGGACTCGCTTAAACTTAAAAATGCCTTACGTTTTGGCATTGAAAGCGCTTATATACACATGTTGTGTTATGCAGATAAAACCCCAATACATGAGTTTTTAGGCATACCAGCTGCTAAAGATATTGCCACCAGCTACACCTTGCCAATTATGGAAA
This sequence comes from Bacteroidota bacterium, assembly GCA_041302975.1. Lineage (GTDB taxonomy): Bacteria > Bacteroidota > Bacteroidia > UKL13-3 > UKL13-3 > UBA6183. The sequence continues at coordinate 3,371 of JBFYQC010000043.1, read as the reverse complement.
TTGAAGAGGTTGAACCCTTTTACCGCTCAAATAACTTGGAACGTTTTGAGGTGATTAAACTTAAAACCAATGCGGATAATGGCAATGAGTTGATTAAACATATATCTACCTTTTGCAAGCAACCATTAATTATTGATGGTAACGAAGCATACAAAAATGCTGATGAGTTAAGTAACTTTTTAAATGCCGTTAAATCGTATAACATTATATTGGTTGAACAACCTATGCCGGCTGTTTGTGTAGATGATTACAAGGCCGTAAAACAACAACATATTTTTCCGTTAATGGCTGATGAAAGTGTTTGTGATGATGCCGACTTCCATGCTATTGCACAACAGTTTGATTATGTAAACATGAAACTGATGAAAGCTGGTGGTTACCTGAATGGACATCGCATTATAACTGAAGCACAAAACCACGGCTTAAAAACAATGGTAGGTTGCATGGTTGAAACATCATTGGGTATTTCAAGTGCTTTTCATATGTGTAGCTTAACCAATTATGCCGATTTGGATGGCTACCTAATTGTTAAAGACGAACCTTTGGGACTATTGCACGAAGAAAAAGGCAAAATAAATCTCACTCGATAAGCCGCATATTTACTACATTTGCAGCCCATACATGGAGAAAAACCAAATACATATAGTAAATAGACGTGCCGGCTTTGAGTACCATTTAGTACAAAAGTATACAGCAGGTATGGTGCTTACCGGAACCGAAATTAAATCGATACGTGATGGGCATGCTAACATTACTGATGCATTTTGTTTTATTAAAGATGGTGAGTTATTTATACGCAACATGCACATCAGTGTTTGGAAACAAGGATCTTATTATAACCACGAACCACTGCGTGTACGCAAACTTTTACTTAAACGTTCAGAACTCAAAAAAATAAAAGGTAAAGCTGTTGAAAAAGGGTTTACCATTATTGCTACCAAATTATTTTTATCAGAAACTGGTTATGCCAAGATAGAAATAGCAGTTGCACAGGGTAAGAAAAACTTCGACAAACGTGAGGACATCAAAAAACGCGATATATCCAGGGAAATGGCGCGTGGTCTGGTTTAAAAAAACGGATTGATCATCTACAATTTCGCTATCGCTTTTACCAACTTAGGTCCTTTGTAAATAAAGCCAGTGTATAATTGTACCAAGGTAGCTCCTGCTTTTATTTTTTGTGATGCTTTTTCTGCCGAATCAATCCCTCCAACACCAATTAACGGAATACCACCATTACTTTTTTGATGCAAATGAGCCAACACTTCAGTAGCATGATTAAACAAAATTTTACCGCTTAATCCTCCGGCACCAATTTGTTCTATCTCGGCTTTACTTGCCAATAAACCCTCTCTACTTATGGTTGTATTGGTAGCTACAACACCTTCAATTTGCGTATCTTTAACAATATCTACCACATCGTTTAATTGTTCAACAGTTAAATCGGGTGCAATTTTTAACAATACCGGTTTTACCATTTTACCTTGTTTTACAAAACCATTGCGCATGGTAATTAATGACGATAAAATTTTAGTCAACGGCTCTTTGTCCTGTAACGCCCTCAAGTTTGGTGTGTTTGGCGAGCTCACATTCACCACAAAATAATCCACCACATCATACAACTTCTCGAAACAAATTTCGTAATCGCGTTGTGCATTTTCGTTTGGTGTAATTTTGTTTTTACCAATGTTCCCCCCTACTATTAAATCTTTCGGTCTGTTTTTTAATCGCTCCACCACTACATCAACACCATCGTTATTAAAACCCATGCGGTTAATAATGGCTTCATCTTTAATCAAACGGAACAAACGCGGTTTATCATTACCCGGTTGTGCAAGTGGTGTTACGGTTCCAATCTCAACAAAACCAAATCCCAACGACTGAAACTCTCTCAAATATTTGGCATTTTTATCAAACCCGGCTGCCAAACCTACCCTATTCGGAAATGTTATTCCAACAAAATTTACTTCATTTTTAACAAAATTCACACTGCGCATCAAACCAAAAACACCCGGTATTTTTTGTAGGGTTTGAAGTACGTTTAATGTGAAGTAATGAGCCGTTTCGGCAGGCATTAAGAAAAGTAGTTTAACTAAAAGTTTGTACACCGCAGTAAATATTAATACGGGCAAAATTATTGATTTGGGTTAATGCCCAAAGTGTTTTTAATCCACAACCCAATATTTACCAATAAACAGCTATGCTATTGTATTTGCTTGAACCAATGGAATACCTTTAATTTGAGGTATGATATCGGCAGCGCACATCAAACAATTAGCCCAGAAACACAGCAAACAAATTGTTGAAATCAGGCATTATTTGCACCAAAATCCGGAGTTAAGCTTTGAAGAATACAACACCCAAAAGTATGTGTTACAACAACTGCACAACATGGGCATTGCCGATGTAACTCCATTGGCCAATACAGGTTTGGTAGCTTTAATTAAAGGTAAAAATCCCGATAGCAAAACCATTGCCTTACGTGGCGATATGGATGCTTTGCCCATTGAAGAACAAAATGATGTGCCATATAAATCGGTTAATACCGGAGTTATGCATGCTTGCGGACACGATGTGCATACGAGTTGCTTATTGGGTGCTGCACAAATTTTAAACGAACTTAAAACAGAGTTTGAAGGCACGATTAAGTTGGTGTTTCAACCCGGAGAAGAAAAATTACCCGGAGGAGCAAACCTGATGATTAAAGAAGGTGTGCTTAATAACCCGGATGTGCAAAGTATGATTGGCCAACATGTAATGCCACTATTACCTGTTGGTACGGTTGGTTTTCGCAGTGGCTTGTACATGGCCTCTACCGATGAAATTTATGTAACCGTAAAAGGCAAAGGTGGTCATGGTGCTATGCCGCATTTAAATATTGATCCTGTTTTGATTGCCGCGCATATCATTACCTCATTACAACAACTGGTGAGTCGTATGGCTAATCCTTCCATTCCATGCGTATTATCGTTCGGGAAAGTAATTGCAAATGGTGCTACCAACGTTATTCCTAACGAGGTGAAAATGGAAGGCACCTTCCGCACCATGGATGAAAAATGGCGCGCTGAGGCGCATCAAAAAATGAAAAAATTAGCTGAAGGCCTTGCAGAAAGCATGGGCGGAAGTTGCGATTTTGATATACACCATGGTTATCCGTTTTTAAAAAATAACCCAGAAGTTACAGCTAGAGCCAAACAAGCGGCTATTGCCTATTTAGGAGAGGATAAAGTAGTTGATTTGGATATTTGGATGGCGGCAGAAGACTTCGCATTTTTTAGTCAGGAAGTACCCGCTACATTTTACCGTTTAGGGGTGCGTAATGAAGCCAAAGGAATTACATCAAGCGTGCATACCCCAACTTTTAACATTGA
>JBFYQC010000042.1:0-13391 GCA_041302975.1 Bacteroidota bacterium | reverse complement strand
TCAATTTCATAATCATGAAACTGCGTAGATAAATTTGGCACAATTAAAGAAGCGGTTCTTTGTGTTCCAATCATGCCGTTGTAACGCTCTGTGTGAACACTACCAAATGCCGAGTCAGGTGCAAACCCAACTGCTTCTAAAATATCCACCTCGCCACTTTTAGGCCATTCACCATATACTTCATCAGTTGGTAAAACCCATCCAGCAGGCCACAACCCTTTACCAGTAGGGATTTGAGCCCTAATTACAAGTCGGCCATATTTCCAATCGCCCTTGTTTTTTGTAACCAGTCTGGCAGAGGTATAATTCGCACCTTCAAATTTTTCTTTGCGTGCTTCTATAATTAAATATCCATTTTCTACACGTGCATTTTCTTTGCGCGCTCCAGTATAATATTGAGCCTCATTATTTCCCCATCCACAAATTCTGGGACATCCTGTTCCAATATCATAACCCCATTTTGCAGAATCCGGTAAACCATTTATCGAAAAATTATCTTGCCATACTAATTTGGTGTATGTTCTTTTTTGAGCATGAGTAACAGTAGCTACAAATGAAAGAAACAAAACCAATGCTATATTTCGAAACGTACGCATAAATTAATTGTATTAAAGTTCTACTGATACACCCGCACATAATCCACCTCATAAGTGGCAGTGGTAAAGCCTGAATCGATAGGCCCACCAAAAGTTCCACCCATGGCTAAATTTAATAGGACAAAAAAGTTTTGATTGAAAGGCAACGTACTATTGTTGGCAAAAGTGAAATAAAGTGCTCCATCAATATAAAATTTGATCGAAACCGCTGTCCATTCACAAGCATACACATGAAACTCGGTGTTTGCGCCCGTTATAACCTTGGTTCCACCTACAGCATTCCCTCCAAAATTACCTGGATAATGCAGGGTTCCGTAAATTCTATTAACGTCACTACCCTTGTGTTCCATGATATCAATTTCACCACAATTAGGCCAGTTTACGGTATTAATATTTGCCCCTAGCATCCATGCAGCGGGCCAGGTTCCAATACCCACTGGCATTTTTGCACGTACTTCAATTTTACCGTACTTAAATGAAAACTTATCTTTTGTTAGAAGCCTTGCAGAAGTATAAGCACTTCCACTATAATTTTCTTTTTTGGCAATAATTTTTAAAGTGCCATTAGATACAATGGCGTTATCTGTTCTGTTGGTGTAATACTGCAACTCTTGGTTACCCCATCCGCCAGCACCAAGATCATAATTCCATTTTGCAGGATTAGGAGCACCTGGTGCATCAAATTCATCGGACCAAATTAACGACTGCGCCACTGTTACAGAAACATCAATTGATTTCGATATCGTTTGTCCCGCAGTATTTTTTGCAATAACGTTAACGGTGTAATTTCCAGATGCCGGATATTTATACATAACAGTTCCGCTAGGTACCGTTTGAAAAATACCATTCCCAAAATCATACTCATACGTAGTTGCATTTGTAGCAGAAGCCACAAAATTTACATTGCCACTATTGTCAGTACTAACCGTTGCAGTAACTGTTAAATTAGTGGGTGCAGGGTTTACAACAGGTGCATCACCTTTTGAGCAAGCCCAAAAAGATGATACACTTGTAAATAAAATCAACAATAAAAAATTTAAACGCACTTACAAATTATTATTTTGCCTTTAATTTTTGATACCATGAATTACCATCGGCACCAATATTTCTTAAATGAATACTTGTAGCTGTTGCACTTAAGATTTCATAGGTTGTACCGCCAGTTCCAAAGTTGATGATACCATTTCCTGGAACCATAAATTGAATTCTAGTAGACTCCGCTGGTGTAGATGCAGAAGTAGCATCCATAAATGCTAATTTTTTAGCACCTGTCGTAACAATGTTAAAACATGCATCACCACCACTAAATCCGTAAAACCCACTAGCAGCTCCAATAGAAAATGACTGACCCTTATTGTCAATAGTCATTGAAATATTGTTAAGCGCATCCTTAGTGAAAGTAATTTCATCATCATATGCACATGCTTCTCTAGAATTAGGTGTAGCTGCATACCAAATTGGACCAAAGCCATCAGAAGGGCCTACACCAAAATGCCCAGGTGCTTCTTTATCTGTCATCCAAGTGCGAGAACCTGTTCCTGTAAGCGCATCTAAAATTGTTTGCGGAATAGTAAAGGCAACAAATACAGTTACTTTTTTACTAATCACAGAAACAGCACCACCCGTACCAACGGCACGCACAGTAACGATATAATCATTAACACCTGGTGTTGCATATTTATACGTAATGGTTCCAGAAGGAATCACCTGTGTTTTGCCATCACCAAAATCAATATTGTAGGTTAAAGCATCTGTTGCTTTAGCCGTAATGGTTACAGATCCTGTTCCATTACCATTAGGGTTTGTAGCATCTACACCAACTACTGCTGTAGTTAGTGTTAAGCCTGTTGGCGTTTTAATATTACCAAAACTATACTCTGTTTTTTGACAAGAAACAAAACCAATAGTTGTGATAAACAAAACCGCAACAATATATTTTAAATTATTTTTCATAATTGTAGGTTTTATCAAATTAATTTAAGGTGATATCATCAAATAAGAACGTAAAGTTTGCAGAGCCATCACCCACCGTTCCTAAATCAAAAATCAAAACAATTTTTTGATAGGTGTTTGATGTATTAATAGCACTGTAATCAAACGTTAATGTTTCCCAAGCGCCAGCAACCGTTGTTGCTACTTCTTTTTCAAAAGCAATGCCACCATCATTTTGGTTTTCAACTTTTAATAAAAGCTTTGCACCAGCTCTTGGAGAAAATACTTTTACTTTAAACGTTTTCTTAGTTGAGAAATCAATTGGAGCAGCTAAACCAATCCAGCTTCCGCCCCAAATTTGACCTGCATTTTTAACCATCTTGCCCACTTTAGCACTTGTGTTACTTCCACCAGATTGCGGATTGTTAACAACCGTTGCAACACCACCATCAAAATCATTGAAAGTGTATGTAAGTGCACTAGATTCAAATGTTAATGGAAGACTCACCGTTTCTACATAGTTGGTTGCTAATTTTTTAACATCATCCCAGTAAAACACTTTACCGTTGCCGCTATTTCCAAAATCAAAGAAAATAGAAGCCATGTCATATGTATATGCGGCATTAAATGCAGCAGTACCCGGCGCTTGATTATTAAAATCAAAAATCAAAGTTTCCCACTCACCTGCTGTTGTAGTTGTTGCAAAAGTTTCAACAGAACGCTGACCATTGGTATGGTCTTCTACTTTTAATAAAACTCTAATGCCAGCAGCTGGAGAATATACACGTACGCTCATTTGAGAAGCAGCAGCCGTTAAAGGAATGGCAGTTGCAAAACCAGTGCTAGTACCAATGGTAGTTCCAGCCCAAGTTTCAGCACCATTTGGTTTGGTTGTTTTTTTAACATTATTATTTGCATTGGTAGGATCAACTGCATCAACAGTTTGGTTGTTACCAAAATCTGTTACCGTATAGTTTACACCAGCTACATCAAATGTTACTGGTAAATCTATTTTAGAATTAGGCATGGCATCTGTTAATCTAATATCATCCATGTAAAAAGTGTAATTAGCAGATCCGTCACCAGGCGTGCCGTTATCAAAAATTACAACGATGTTGTGATATTCATTAGAAGCATTAATAGTTCTATAATCAAACGCTAAGTCTTCCCATGCATTTGCAACCGTTGTTACTACTTCTTTTTCAAAAGCAATAGATCCGTTACCAGCATTTTCAACTTTAAGAAGCACTTTAGCGCCAACTCTTGGAGAAAACACTTTCATACGAAACACTTTGTTAGCAGAAAAGTCGATAGGGCCTCCAAGACCAATCCAACTTCCACCCCAAGGGTCTCCTGCATTTTTTACCATCTTAGCTACTTTAGTAGATGCATTTGCAACATTACTGTGCGGATTTGCAACAATCGTTACATTACCACCACTAAAGTCATTCCAAGCGTAGTTGATTGTAGTAGATTCAAAAGTTACTGGAAGTACAACAGGATCTACAATCGTAATAACTTTTGTAAATGTTGTTGTTGCAGCCCCACCACTTAATGCTACCACTCTAACCGTGTAAGAACCTGTTTTAGCATAGGTTTTAGAAATTGTTTGTCCTTCTAAAAAATTAGTAGGCACTTCATTGGCAACATCTCCAAAATAAACCTGGAAGAAAGTTTCATACAAAGCTTTTGCAGAAACATTCACTTTGTATTTGTTAGCAGGATCGATAACTGCTGTTACCTCTAAATTTTCAGGTGCTTTAAAAGTTACAGTTAACTTTTGCGTTACAGTTGTAGAAACACCAGCGACGTTTGTACCTGTAATTTTTACATCGTATACGCCTTCTGGATACACTTTTGAAGTACTGCCACCAGGTAACACCTTAACAGGACCAGCAGTTCCATGTCCGTATGCAATTTCAAAACTTGCAACACCTTCACCATTAGGGGTAATCGTTACAAGCCCTGTATTATCTTGGGTAATGGTAAACATAGCACCCAATTTTGCAGATGTTGCAGTCGTTTGTACGAAAGAAACATCATCATTGATTTCTTTTTTACATCCTGAGAATGTAGCAATGAGTATCAAGCAACTCAATATGTATTTTAATGTTTTCATACTATTTAATTCAATAGATTATACAATGAGATTAATATCCAGCATTTTGTGTTAAACCAGAAATATCAACCTCTTGTTGAGGTATTGGGAATACTTCATGTTTACCAACTTTAAAGCCAGTGATTTTTGAAGCAGCTTGTCCAGTTCTTACAAGGTCAAAGAAACGATCTCCTTCCATTGCAAGTTCTAATCTACGCTCATCCCAAATTGCTTGACGAAGTGCAGTTCCGGTTGCAGTAATATTATTAGATGCATTACCAAATGCTCTTTGTCTAACCTGATTTAAATAACCTTGTGCTTTTGCATCATTAGGTGCAGTAGCTCTATTAAATGCTTCGGCAGCCATTAATAAAACATCGGCGTAACGAATGATTCTAAAATTATTGAGGTAGTTTAATTCTACTTGACCAGAAGTTTCTCCTTTACGTGGTAAATACTTTTGATTGTATAAACCAGTATTTTTAAATGGAGCTACTTGATAGGTAATATTAAACGAAGGATTTGCAGCTTTGTAAGCTTCAATATCTAATACCGTTACAGTTTTACGCTTATCACCTGCAGCATAAGCAGCCGCTAAATTTTGCGTAGGTAAATTGGTACTCCAACCTGCCGCATACGGCATTTGATCAGAACCATTTAAGCCTCTAATACCACACTGCTGAATGGCATAGTTACCTTGACCACGTGTTGCTCCACCCCAGTTATAGTAAGGAGATACATTAGAATACTGAATTTCAAAAACAGATTCAGGTCCGTTCTCACCACTTGCTAAATACATAGCACCAAAATCAGAAACAAGTGTAAATGCATTTGCACTGATTACAGCATCTAGGGTAGTAGCAGCTAAATCAAATTTATTTTGATAGAGGTATACTTTTCCAAGCAAAGCCTGAGCCGCATACTTTGTAATTCTACCTTTTTGAACTTGAACTGCCGGAAGCGCTGTTACAGCAGCTGTTAAATCTGCTTCAATTTGCTTGTAAACATCCGCTTTAGGTGAACGCTTCAAGGTTTTTGATTGTGCAAGACTTAAACGCTTGTCTGTAAAAAGAGGCACATCACCAAACATACGTACGAGTGTAAAGTAGTAGTACGCACGTAAAAAATGAACTTCGCCATACAAAGCTTCTTTACCCGCAAACTCAATTTTTTCACCTGCTAAATTAGCTGCTTTGTATTGCGCCATATAATTGGCACGATTTACACCTTCATACGCCGATACCCATATTTCTTGAAGGGTTCCGTTTACTGGTGTATGCGTATAATCGTCAATTTGTTGTAACGATAAAACGTCTGAAGCATTTTCTCCACCAGACACTGCATTATCAGATGCAATATCACCAATTGGTACTACTTGGTTGATCCATTGTAGTGGCGTGTAAACACTCACCAACATATTTCTGTAATCAGATGCAGACTTTAAATAGTCTTGCTCTGTGATAACAAAGTCTTCGTGAGGATTGTAATCGACCCACTTTGTACAAGATATAAGCGTGGTAATAACTAAAACCAGGCCTACTATTTTTATTGAATTGATCTTCATAATTGTATATTTAAGTAGTGAAGATTATAGTTTAATATCAAAGCCAAATGCAAATGTTCTGGCTTGAGGATATGCACCACGATCGATACCTGTATCTAAAATGCCACCTGCAATTTCAGGATCAAATCCAGTATACTTTGTAAATACAAAAGCATTTTTTACTTGTGCATATACGCGAATACTGTTGAACCACTTTTTAGAAGCTGGCGTATTAAAGGTGTAACCGAGTTGAATGTTCTTGATTTTTAAGAAAGAACCATCTTCTACATATCTGTCTGATACTCTAATATTACTATTTGCATCTACAAAAGAATATCTCGGTAAACGTGCATCGTTTGTAGTACCCTCTCCAGTCCAACGACCAAGTACAGAACGGTCTTTGTTAGAGAAGTTAGCATTACGCTCGTAAGCTCTATAAATATCGTTACCTACAGAAGCATATAAGAATGTATTGAAATCAAAATTCTTGTAGCTCAAATTAAAGCTCCAACCCATGGTAAACTTAGGGAATGGATTACCAATATTTGTTTGGTCTGATGCATTGATCACACCATCACCATTCATATCTACGTATTTGATATCACCTGGTTGTGCACCTGCTTGTTTAGGTGATGCAGCAATCTCAGCAGCATTTTGGAAAAGACCTGCTGTTTTGTAGCCATAAAAATAACCTGGCGCAAATCCTTTTTCAAATACAGTAACACTTTGTGATTGACCATTGAAGTAGAAACCACCTAAGATTTTAGCAGTACCATTATCATTGGTGGCAGTTACTAAATTGGTTGCTGTTGTGAAAGTCAATGCTGTATTGAATTTCAAGTTTTTACCAATGGCTTCATTGTAATTTAAAGTGAAGTCAAAACCACTTGTTTTGGTAGCACCAATATTTGCGATAGGGCTAGGTACCGTTCCTAAATACAAAGAAGCAGCTGGGGTAAATAATAAACCATCCACTGTTTTTTGGAAATAGTCAGCGTTGATAGAAAACTTGTTGTTAAACACAACTAGATCAAAACCAATATTAGATTGAATTTGCTTTTCCCATCTCAACGTAGTATTTGCAGAAGAACCTACTGTAGAACCTGGATAGAATACATCGTTAAATGTATATCCATTACTATTTGCAGTTGGTCCGTAGCTTGGTCCACCAGTAACAATGCTCACAAATTGTGGGTTCACATTTTCGTTACCAATGCTACCATAACTACCTCTGATTTTTAATTGATCTACCCAGTCTGCTTTAAAGAATTTTTCTTTAGAAACAACCCATCCTAGTGATCCTGAATAGAAATTACCAAATTTATTATCAACACCAAATGCATAAGAACCATCTCTACGTGCACTAAATGAAGCTAAATATTTGTCTTGATAATCATAGTTGATACGAGAAAAATAAGAAAGGTTTCTTCTAAAATACTGATAGTAGTAACCTGCTAAAGCGTTGGTATTGGTAGCAGTGTTGTTACCAGTTGCAGCTGTAAAATCTGCAAACTCCCAACTATTAAATGGAACATCTTGACGCGTTGCACCTGCAGCGTTACCGCTTACTTTTGCTAAAGAAAAACCAAACACAGTTTCAAAATTATGATCCTGCTTTAATTTAAAATTATAGTTTGCGAAAGACTCCCAAGTATAATTGAAGTTGCTTACTTTTTCGTGTGCCACACTATTAAATCTACCAACAACTGTAGAACCATCAGCGTTCATTGAATTGTCTACGTTTTGCGGGCCGTAAAATACAAGCGGGTTAAAGCTTTTAGCATTGCCATCATATTTTGTATAACCAAAACGAGAAGATAATGTTAGGTTGTTTAACACCTTGTATTGTAACTCAAACTTTCCGTAAATTTTAGAACCAACATTTGAGTTGTACGTGTTCTCTAATTTAGTAAGCGGATTAAAAATTTCAGATAATAATAAATTACTGAAACCATATTTACCTGCTGTATTAGGAACATTATTTAATACGCTTACGGTTGGATCAAAATTGATCGCACTACCAATAACACTATTAAATGAGTTCTCTTGGATTCCTTTAGAGTTTAAAGTAACTGCAGTAGTATTTAATAAGAACTTTAGTTTCTTAGAAATATCAAAAGTTAAGTTGGCAGAAAAGTTACCTCTATCAAAACGAGATTTATCATTTCCTCCTACAATACCACCCTGGGTTAAATAACCCGCAGATAAAAAGTAGGTCATATTTTCGCTACCACCTTGCGCTGCAATCGTATGAGATTGCATAGCAGCTCTTTTAAATACTTGATCTTGCCAATTGGTTCCTACACCTAATAAAGAAAGGTTTGGAAACACAATAGGGCCTCCTGCAGTGGTACTACCTTCATTAATCATGGCAGCATATTCTGTAGCGTTTAAAACACCAAGGGTGTTCATCACTTCTTGCACACCATAGTTACTATTAATAGTAATCGCTGCTTTTTGGTTTTTTCTACCACCTTTGGTGGTAACCACAATAACACCATTACCACCTTTAACACCAAATATGGCAGTGGTAGCAGCGTCTTTTAAGACGTTAATAGACTCAATATCTGCAGCGTTAATCGCATTAAGATCGGTAAGGGTTTGAGGAACCCCGTCAATAATAACAACTGGGTCAGTACCAGAAAAAGAAGGAATACCTCTAATTAATACCGTTGGCTTAGAACCTGGTGATCCAGATTGGATAACGTTAACACCAGACGCCTTACCTTGTAAAGCCTCTTCCGTTCTTACGGGTTTTAGTTTTTCGATATCACTTGACTTTACAGTTGAAATAGCACCAGATATTTTGGTCACCTTTTGGGTGCCATAACCTACTACTACTACATCACCAAGTGTGTTTGCAGGATTTTGCTCTAAAGAAACCTCTACTTGACCCGCTTTTACCACCGTAACCTTGGAGGTAATTAAGCCTGTGTAAGTGATTTCTAGAACAGAACCTACAGCTGTGTTTAGTGAAAACCGGCCATTGGCATCGGTGAGGGCAACAGATTTGCCCTTAACAGAAACAGAAGCCCCTACTAGCAATTCGCCAGTATTTTTGTTTTTTACGCTACCGGTAACGGCAATTGACTGAGCATAAAGCGTTTCTACGCCAAGCCCGAGCATCAAAACAAGGCACATAAGAATAAATCTTATTTTCATAATGCAATCGTTTATGTGAAAGAAAAAAAATGAATTTTTGGCAACGTAAAAATAGTAACAGACACTACAAAATCTTTATTGTTTAACACTTCAATACTACATCACTATTTTTAACTAATTGATTATCAATAATGTAAATTACTTCAATACTACATCAATGAACATTTCATATATTTAATTTTTAATAAAATCTTTGAGCAGTGAAAAAAATACTCTTTTTACTTCTTCTACCCCTTTTTGCGATCAGCCAAAACACTATTGGTCTTCCAGATATTATAAATTACTCTAAACTATCTTACAACGCAGGGCTTCAGAATTGGGATGTAAAACAAGATAAAAACGGAATTGTTTATTTTGCCAACAATGAAGGCTTATTAAGTTTTGATGGGAAAAACTGGAAACTCTATCCGCTGCCCAATAAAACCATTGTTAGGTCAGTATCCATTGGAAGCGACCATAAAATATACGTGGGCGGGCAGGACGAACTTGGTTATTTTGCCCCAAATGCCAACGGAAACCTAGTTTATTATTCACTTACCGCATTAATTCCGGCAAAACATAGGTCTTTTGAAGACGTTTGGGACATTGTTTCGTCTGGATCAGCCCTATTTTTTAGATCTCCCAATAAAATTTTCCAATACTTTGGCGGCGCCATTACCGTATTTAAAGCCCCTTCCGAATGGGCCTATTTAACAAGTTGCAACGGAAAATTGTACGCCCACGACTACCAAACGGGCCTTATGGCATTTGAAAATGACAATTGGCAACCAGTGGTAACCAATTATAGTTTTTCAAAAACCGATCCCATTACAGGCATGATACCTAGCGGATCGGGGGCCATCATTACAACCCTCAAAAGCGGGATATTTTACTTTAACAATAATATCATTACCCCAATTAAGTCGGGAGCTGCCAATTTTTTGCAAAATGAACGGATTTATAGCGCCATAGCCATTAATAAAGAATGGACAGCCCTGGCAACAAGCAATAGTGGCGTATACATTATTAATAACAGAGCCGAAATCATTCAAAAGTTTTCAAGCACCGAAGGGCTTCAGAGTAATAATATTTTAAGCATCTTTTTAGACAACAAGCAAAATTTGTGGCTTGGCTTAAATAATGGACTGGATTTTATTGCCTACAACAGTGCCATTAAACATATTTCACCCAAATTACTCGACGAATCAGGCTACACCGCTATGATTCAAAACCAACAACTTTATATAGGTACATCTAATGGGCTTTACACGGTTGCACTGCAGCCCTTACATGATTTAAGTTTTAGTAAAGGAGATTTTTCGTTGGTACAAAACACAAGCGGTCAAACATGGGGACTTTCTCTGATCAATAACAAATTATTATTAGGCCATCATGAAGGTGCGTTTTATATAAACAATAATACGGCTACCTCCTTTTCGAGTAAACCAGGGTTTTGGAACTTTACACCACTGGGTAATATGTCACCTGCTAGCATCGTAGTTGGTGGCACGTATAGAGGGCTTACCATTTTTGATGCAAAAGCCAATGAACTTTTTCAATCATTAGATATTCCAAACTTTATTGAATCCTCGAGGTATGTAACCATTGATGGCGAAGAAAACATTTGGGTGTCGCATCCTTACCATGGCGTATATAAAATTGAAAAAAATAGTGATGGACAATATACCACCAAACAATATCAGAAAAAAGAAGGACTGCCCGCTTTACTCAACAACCACATTTATAAAATAAAAAATAGAATTGTAGTTGGTACAGAAAACGGGGTATATGAGTACAATTCCGAAAAAGATAGGTTTGAAGTCGCCTCTAGCTACACTTCACTTATAGGCAACCAAAGTATTCGATATTTGAAAGAAGATAAAGAAGGTAATATTTGGTTTATTCATGAAAAAGTATTGGGCGTTATTGACTACACTGGCAATCAACCACAAGTCATTTATATACCTGAACTGAACGGCAAAATGTTAAGTGGCTTTGAATATATCTATGCAATAGATGGTAGCAATATTTTTTTAGGTGGAGAGAAAGGATTCTATCATATCAATTATGAAAAATATAAAAAGCTAGCGCCCGCATTAAATGTTCAAATCAGATCGGTACATATCATTGATAATCTAGACAGTACTTTATTTGGTGGTTACTTCAAAAATGTAAATGAAAACCAACTACAAGAGCCAAACAGTATCCCACAGGTTGCTTACCGTTTTAAAACCATGCACTTTGACTTTACATCAGTTGCATTTGGCTTTCAAAACAACTTAGAATATAGTTATAGACTCAAAGGTTTTGAAAACAACTGGTCTGGATGGACAAAAAGAACAGAAAAAGAATATACCAATTTGGTGCCAGGCAGTTATACGTTTGAAGTAAAGGTTAGAAACAACCTAGGCAATGAATCAGCGGTATCAAGCTATCAATTTAAAATTAATGCACCATGGTACCGAACACTATTTGCGTATCTACTTTATTTTATTGCTATTGGATTTGGTGTTTATAAACTTCATATATACCAGCGTAAAAAGTTTAAAGCGCAGCAGCAAAAATACGAGCAGGAGCAACAACGTTTAAGATACATCCACGAACTAGAAATTAATAAATCTGAAACCGATATAGTTACACTTCAAAATGAAAAGCTAGAAGTAGAAATTGAATATAAAAATTCTGAACTAGCTTCTTCTGCGATGCATATTGTAAAAAAAGGCGAGCTACTTACCAAAGTAAAAAGCGAACTAGGTAGTATCATAAAAAAAATCGACAATGAATATGCCATCACCGAATTAAAGAAAATGGTAAAGGCACTCAATGAAGACGAAAACTTAGACCAAGAATGGGAGTACTTTACCAAACACTTTGATAAAGTGCATTCCGATTTTATTGTCAAACTCAAAGAAAAGCATAGCAATATCAGTAACAACGAATTAAAGTTGTGTGCTTATTTAAGAATGAACCTCTCAACCAAAGAAATTGCTCAACTTATGAATATATCAGTTAGGGGCGTAGAAATTAGTAGGTATCGACTTAGAAAAAAATTAAACCTAGCAACTGACACCAACTTATTTGATTACCTCATAACGATTGGATAATTCTACAATTTCGTTGGGCCATGGAATGGTTTTACCACTTGACAACCAAGAAGGCATAGATGCGTTTCGTTCCTTTAGTTTTTGAGTAAGCAAATTTGATAGGGCTTTCGTTTTTGCAAGTTCAACACCTGACAAGTCGTGCTGTTCCTCTATGTCTTTTGAAAGATCATACAACTCCAGAATTTGGTGCTTATGAAAATAAATCAGTTTCCAATCTCCTTGCCTAATGGCAGATGCCCATGAAATACCTTTTACATTAACATTTGTCCAGTTGTTGGGATAATGCCAAACAATGCTTTTTTGTTGATCTAATTTTTTTTGTTTTCCTTGTAAAACCGATAAAAAATTGATGCCATCTACAACTTGCTTAATTGTTTTTGGATATGCATTTGCCATTTGCAAAATGGTGGTAAAATAATCTTCCGAAACAATATATTGTTTAGATACAGAACCCGGTTTTATTTGAGGTCCAGCAGCAATCATGGGTACGCGAATACCTCCTTCATACAAAGATCCCTTTCCTTGCTTGAGTGGTAGGTTTTGCGTATGCGGCTCGCCGGATCTACTTCCTTTTAAACTTAGGCCACCATTGTCTGAAGTAAATAAAATATAGGTATCCTTATCCAGTCCATTTTTTTCTAAATAGTTTATGATATCACCCAAGCTTTTATCCATGCCTTCTACGAGAGCCGCATATTTAGCTTCTGTATCGGTGAGACCTGCATCCAAATATTTTTGATAAAAGCGAATGTCTTTTTCGTAAGGTACATGTACCGCATAATGCGATAGATATAAAAAGAAAGGTTTATTGCTATTTCGATGATCAAGCGTTTGAATCGCTTCTCTTGTTATGGCCTCCGTTAAATAAAGGTCTTCGGGTATATATTTTTCAAGCCCTCTAACCGCCCAGCTTATATCCTTTTCATTTTGACGATAATTTTTGGATGCCAAAAAGCTACCCGGATGACCCGCTGCAC
>JBFYQC010000041.1:0-25869 GCA_041302975.1 Bacteroidota bacterium | reverse complement strand
CATTGTAGCGCATGAGTAATTTAGTACAATACGAAGTAAAAGACAGGGTTGGTTATATTATCTTGAATCGTCCCGAGAAACGCAATGCCTTAAGCTACGAAATGGTAAGTGAAATTAAACTAGCTTTTATGAATGCGGAGGCCGATAAAGATTGCAAAGTAATTGTTATTAAAGGCAGTGGCGAAGCGTTTTGTGCTGGTGCTGATTTGGCTTATTTACAACAACTTCAAACCAACACATTTGACGAAAACCTAGCCGACTCACGACACTTAATGGAGTTGTTTCAATTTATATACCACAGCAACAAGGTAGTAATTTCACAAATAAACGGACCTGCATTAGCAGGTGGTTGTGGCCTGGCAAGCGTGTGTGATTTTAGCTTTGCTACTCCAGAAAGTACTTTTGGTTACACCGAAGTAAAAATAGGCTTTGTGCCTGCTATTGTTATGGTATTTTTGGTACGCAAAGTTTCCGAAAAAAATGCCCGGGAAATGCTACTAACAGGTGATGTGTTTAAAGCCGAAAAAGCATTACAATATGGTCTAATCAATTACATTGTTGAGCCCGATGAGTTGGAAGATGCCGTATTTAAATTTGCTCAAAAATTATGTAAACAAGCATCTGCTCAATCCTTGGGTTTGGTTAAAGAAATGTTGGCCAATGTACAAAGTATGGATGTTAATAAAGCACTAGAGTATGCTGCACAAACCAACGCAAAAGCACGTGCAACAGACGACTGTAAGCGTGGCATTGCTGCATTTTTAAATAAAGAAAAACTAAGCTGGTAAATCAGCATTAACAAAAACTATAATGAAAAAAATCGTTAACATTACATTGCTCCTTACTGTTGTAAGTGGTTTGTTGTATTCCTTTACGGCACAACAAAAAATTCAAGAAGGTTTAATTGAGTTTGAAATTACCTTTTTGGATTTATCACCCGAAATGAAACAAGCAGAAGCCATGCTTCCTAAAAAAATAAACATGTATTTTAAAGGAGAAAACTCTAGAACCGAAATGCCAAGTGGTATGGGAAGCACGATTACCATAAATAACAGTAAAAAGAAGGAATTTTACTTGTTGATGGACATGATGGGTCAAAAAACAGCCATTAAACAAACCGAGGCTGAAATGAAAAGTCAACAAGAAAAATCGAATGTGAAAGACATTAAGGTTGAAGAAATAAACGAAACCAAAGTTATTGCTGGTTACAAGTGCAAAAAAGCCAAATTAACCTACACCCTTGATGGTAAAACAGAAACTGTTGAGTGCTTTTACACCCCAGATTTACCTTTATTGGGCCAAAGCAATACAGCACCCGGTTTTGATAAAATTAAAGGCCTGATGCTAGAATATAGCATGAACATGGCTGGTATTAAGGCGAAAATTTCTGCTACCAAAGTTAACGTACAAAAAGTAGAAGATAAAATGTTTGAAGTGCCGAGCGATTACACCTTGCGCACCATGGAAGAACTAGGAAACATGGGGCAAGAGTAGTAATAACTTCTGCTCTGCAAAATTATGAGCTACTTACCTTTAACTAAAATATTTAACAAATTAACTCCTATACTGGGCAATAGTTTATACCAACTATTGCCCGGTTTGGTTAACCAGGTACTTGCTTTTTTTGTAATTAAACAAAGCGGTGCCAACAATTGGGGACAAGTGGTTTCATTACTACTGGTGTATTACATTGCTACACACATTATTTCTTGGGGAAACAAAGATTATCTCTTGCTTCAATTCAGTAAATATCCAGCAAAAATTAATCAGTATCTACAACAGTCAACCCTAACTCGCTCGTTGGTTTTACTATTTCCCACAATAGTATTGGTTTTAGTTTATTATCCCTTTCAAACCGCTGCTTACCTTGCCAGCTGGATTTTGCTAAGATTTATTGCACAAGCCATGGAAACCGTTATCATTAACGAAAGAAACTTTTCATTGGCCTTACGTTCAGAGGCGGCTGCATTTGTGTTTCTTTTGTTTGGTTTAGCCTTTTGGCATCACAACTTATCGTTTCAAGAAGCTTTGTTGTTGGTTTTGTTATCACATTTTGGAAGGGTAATTTGGTTAATGCCAAGTTTAATAAGTAAGTTGAAGGAAACGCGTTTCAATCAATTTGACCTTGCACATTTATGGGTTTCTGTTCCATTTTTGCTTATGGGTTTAATTGCCTTACTTCAGCTAAAAATCGACTTGTATATACTTAACGAATTGAGCACAAAATCAATTACCGGAAGCTATCAGGTACTTATGAGTTTTGTAGCGATGTTTATGGCTGTTCCTGGTTTAATCATAAATCCATTTATTAAAAATGTATACCGTTTACAATCCAATCAACTTAAATCATTACAATATAAATTTATGGGTTTAGGGTTGATGATAAGTGTATTGACAACTCCTGTTTTGTGGGCTGTAATGTTTTATGTTTATCAACTTAATTTTTCGGTGGTAACTTATCTATTAATAGCACTATTGATGTGTTTGCCTTTTATGTATGCTTTTGATGTATATAGACTTTACAAAGCCAACGCACAAAACAAAGTTTTGGCAATAAACACGGTGGGTATTGGCATCATCTTTTTGTGTTGTTTGATATTTATTCCACTTTGGCCAATTAATGGTGCTTTGATGGCACAATTGCTTGCACAAATATTTTTAGTATTGTTGCTAAAACATCAGGCTGCAAAACTTCATTCATGATTATTTACCCGCTGTTAAAAATATTGGTAAGATTTGGTTTTCGTTTTTACTACCGAAAAACCATGGTAAACTATGTGCAACAAATACCTGCAACTGGACCGGTTTTGTTAGTAGCAAATCATCCAAGTTCGTTTATGGATGCGCTGTTAATTGCCGTGTTTGCAAAAAGACCTATGCATTTTTTAGCACGTGGTGATGCGTTTAATAATCGAGTTTTAGCAGCCGCTTTCCGGTCGTTTAACATGTTGCCAGTATACCGCATCAGCGAGGGAAAAGAAAATCTAGATAAAAATTTTGAAACTTTTGACTCCGTTCATGAAGCATTAACCAAAAACGAAATGGTATTAATTTTTGGTGAAGGTATAAGCGAAAACAACTGGGATTTACGCAGGCAAAAAAAGGGCGCGGCACGCATTATACTTAGGGCGTGGAAAAGCGATACTCCAGCAAAAAATACCACCATTGTTCCGGTTGGTTTAACCTACGAACACTTTAAGGGAGCAGGAAAATCTGTTGTGCTTAATTACGGCAAAGTATTACACCAAAACGATTTTAACACCCAAACCAACGCAGCAAATTTTGTTCAGTTTTTTAATAACCGAATGGTTCAGGAGTTACAACAATTGGCTTACATAAACCCAAATATACAACAACAAAGTACCGAACACCTTAAGCTTATAGGCGCTTGGCAACATGCAGAATTAAACCAAAAAGATATTTTGAATGTGCTTAAGCAGGAACATTGGCTGACATTAAACCAAAACATAACTAAAATTTTCAGCGCCAAATTTCCTCTGTTATTTTGGTTATGGCCGCATTATAAAGCCATGCAAATCATAACACAAAAAGCTACCAACGGTAACATTTTTTACGATTCGGTTTTGTTTGGGTTAACCTTGTTATTAGCCCCGTTTTACATGACTACAATTTGGTTGGTTTTACGTGTTATCCTTTAGCCACAATCGGCTAAAATCTTTGGCTATTTTGTTATATTAAACTTAATCGTGAAAACCTTTGCCTTGCAATATTTTGGGCGAATATTTTTCAATGCGCGATATCCGAGTTTGGGCTTGTTTAGCGGCCGAAAAATGTAAAATCCAACTACGCTGCCTACCAGGTGTTAAAGAAAAAAAAGCACTTTTCAGTTCGGGGTTTTCTTCCATCGCTTGTTTAAACTCATCGGGTATAGGCTCAGGGTTAACAATCGTTTCTACTTTTAAACCCGCTTTTTCAATGTCAATAGCCTGTTTAATATATTCTTTAATGGTTTTCTCCATTGATGCAATATCACTTTCTTTGGTAAACTTTATCAGCCTGCCATGTTGTGAATTTTCTCCGACCTTATCTAAAATACTTTTCCTGTCGTTTAACAACGCGCCTTTAAAAAAGCTAATAAAGCAATAAGCTTTAAATGCGGCCAACATCAACACATTTTTATTGTTGTAAGTATAACAAGGATTGCTCCATTTTACCTCTTCGGTTAAGCCGCAATCAAGAATAATCCTGCGCAACAACACCAACTCGTTGTGCCAAGTGTGCACTTTACATTTGGGGGTGCCTACCAACTCACAACGACCGCAGCCTTCAGTTAAATATATATCAACACCTTTATTCATGCTGTAATCATCTATTAGTTTTTAAATCATAAACCACTTTATCAAGCACCAAGTTAAAATATTTCACTGAAAAACATCATTTGCTAATCAATAATATCATTCCATCTTTGCTGCTCAACATTAAATCAAATCCTACGTTTATGGAAGAAATATTGCAGGCAGCCGATTACTTGAAACAACAAGGTTTAACCCAACCACAAATAGGCATTGTTTTAGGCACCGGTTTAGGCCACTTGGCATCACACATTACAGTTATAAAAGAAATTCCATATCAAAACATACCCAACTTTCCGATATCAACCGTTGAGAGCCATAGTGGTAAACTAATATACGGTACCTTAGGTAACAAAACCGTTTTGGCCATGCAAGGTCGTTTTCATTATTACGAAGGATACAGTATGCAACAAATTGTGTTGCCCATCAGGGTAATGAAAATACTTGGGGTTGAGTTTTTATTATTATCAAACGCGGCTGGTTGCTTAAACCTAAATTGGAAAAAAGGCGATTTGATGCTGATTGACGACCACATTAACCTACAACCCTCTAACCCATTAATTGGTAAAAATCTAGATGAAGTAGGGCCACGTTTCCCAGATATGAGTGCACCTTACCATGCGCCAACCAATGCTAAAATAGAAACTATAGCTAAACTTTTAGACATTACTTTGCGCAAAGGTGTATACGTTTCTGTGCCTGGTCCAATGTTAGAGACACGCGCTGAATATCGTTACTTAAAGCTTATCGGTGCAGATGCCGTTGGTATGAGCACCGTACCTGAAGTTATAGCCGCACACCACATGGGACTACCTTGTGTTGCTGTAAGTGTATTAACGGATGATTGTGATCCTGAAAACTTAAAGCCCGTTGACATAAAAGAAATTATTGCTGTTGCCGCTGCTTCAGAGTTGAAACTTACTAACCTATTTATCTCGCTGGTAAGTGAATTATAGCGTTATTTGTTCTTAGGGGTTGTTCCAATAAAGTCTTTTAGGTAAAACGGCTCGAAATAAGCCACGTCTTCAAATTTATTTTCTAGATATTGTTGATACGCCAATTCTCCCAAACCTAAAGTTGAACATTTTATGCCATCAATAAAAATAGCATGAGGATGTATAATGGTTGACTTACATTTTGAGGCACCATTTCCTATAAAAACAATTTGTTGTTCATTTAATTCCTTCTCAAAACTTTTTTCATTAATAATTACAGCTTCAGTTGGTTTAAGCTCCTGCAAGCGATAATCAAATATTGCCGCATAAACCTCCATTCTTCTTGCATCAATCATTGGACAAACAACAAATTTATTACTTGGGTTTTGTTGCCTATAAACACCTACAATGCCTTGTAAGGTATTAACAGATAATAACGGAATATTCAACCCATAACACAATCCTTTGGCCGTTGATACACCAACACGTAAACCAGTGTATGAGCCAGGGCCTTTGCTTACACAAATAGCCTTTAATTGTTTTAGGGTAATATTAGCTTCACTAATGGTTTTTTGAATTAACCCAGTTAATGCTGATGCGTGCATGTTCCCATTGGTTATTTCATTTAAAACCAATAATTTGTTCTTATCAAACAAAGCAACCGAACAAACCTCGGTAGCCGTTTCAATACAAAGTATAAAAGCCATGTGCAATATTACACGTATTCGATGCATTAATAAAAAACGTTTGTTAGACCACAACGATAAATCAAGTAAAAAAACAATCAACTTGAAGTGTGGTTTAATAATTGTAAATTTGTACCAATAAATCATCTTGTATATGATTACAATTACAGAAAAGGCAAGCAAACGTATTGCCGACTTAAAAACAGAACAAAATTACTCGCCCGAACATTTTTTACGTGTGGGGGTAAATAGCGGAGGATGCTCGGGTTTATCTTACGATTTAGACTTTGACAATCAAGCTAAAGAAGGTGATCAAGTGTTTGAACACAATGGTGTTAAAGTTGTTTGTGATGTGCGTAGCATGCTTTATTTATTTGGTACCGAATTAGATTTTTCAGATGGATTAAACGGTAAAGGCTTCACTTTCAACAACCCAAATGCCACACGTACTTGCAGTTGTGGGGAAAGTTTCGCAGTTTGAGGATAATTTTTATTGAAAAACTTGATTTTTAAAATATTGCCTTATATTTGCAGTCCTTTTTAAGAAAAAACGTACAGAAAGATGGCTAATCATAAATCAGCAAAAAAGAGAATTAGAGCTAACGCTGCGAAGCGTTTAAGAAACAGATATCAGGCTAAAACTACCCGTACTTTAATCAAAACTGTACGCACAAGCACTGACAAAATAGAAGCACAATCTTTATTTAATAAAGTAGCTTCTTTATTAGACAAATTGGCTAAGAAAAATGTGATTCACAAAAACAAAGCAGCGAATCAGAAAAGTAAATTAGCTAAGGTTATTGCAAAAATTGGTACTGAGCAACCTAAAAAAGTTGTAGCCAGAAAATCAGCTGCTAAAGTTGCTAAAAAGAAATAATATTATTAGATAGAATATTTATACAGAAGGCTTTCCTTAACGGGAAAGCCTTTTTTGTTTGGCTTTGTTACTATTGTTGCTTATGTTTACCACCTAAGTATTTAACCCCTTGGAAAATTTTTGGGATATTTTTAAACCAAAAGCACTAGTTGATTTTGGTGGATTAACACTGGTATTGGTGGTGATTTTTATAGAAAATGGCCTTTTCTTTGGCTTTTTTTTACCAGGTGATTCTTTGTTATTTACTGTTGGTTTATTATGTTACTTGAATGTACTGGATATTGAGTTAGCCACCCTTATTTTGAGCATTGCTGCTGCTGCTTTTGCTGGGTATTATGCTGGTTACTTTTTTGGATTTAAAACCGGGCAAAACCTTTACAAAAAAGAGGACTCCATATTTTTTAAAAAAAAATATATCTATACAGCTGCCGAGTTTTACCAAAAACATGGTGGTATTGCATTAATTTTAGGCCGATTTTTACCTATTGTTCGTACGTTTGCCCCAATATTGGCAGGAGTAGTGAGGGTTAATCCTAAAACATTCTTTTTGTTTAACATCATTGGTGCGCTTGTTTGGCCACTCACTATTACCGGTGCAGGTTATTATGTAGGATCTGTTTTTCCAAATGCGCTTAATTATTTGGATTTTATTGTAATTGGTTTTATTGCAGTTACTTCCATACCAATACTTAACAACTATATTAAGAAACGTAAGGATAAAAAATCAACCTAAAACAACCTGTCTAGCACGTTTGGCAGGATAGATGGTGGTAATATAGCCCAAGACCAAAACAGTGGCAAACACCAACGCTACATCGCTCCAAATAACATCTACCGGATAAGAACTAAACATAACATCGGAAGAAGCTTGCAAAGCTATGAATCCATATTGATCTTGCAGGTAACACAATAATAGCCCCAATAGGATCCCCGTTATACCTCCAACGCAAGCAATAATCAACCCCTCCAGTTTAAATATGTTAGCGGCTTGATGCTCGGTGAGCCCCATACTTTTCATTATTTGTAAGTCCTGCTTTTTCTCCATCACCAAAATATACAAAGAACTTATGGTATTTGATGAAGCAATGAGTAATATAAAGAGCAAAATAATATAGCTTATGGCTTTCTCAGAACGCATTACCTTAAAAAAAGAGTCGTGTTGCTCAAATCTGTCTTTAATGGTAAATTCTTCACCTAAAATACCATTAAGTGATTCTTTTACATTATTAGGATTAAAACCAGGGAAAACCTTTATTTCAATAGCAGTAAAAGCATCATCACGACCTAATAATCCTTGTGCAAATTCTAGCGGACAAATCACATATTTATTATCAACCTCCTCTTGCACAGCAAACACGCCACTAGGTATCACAAGCGCTTTGTTGAAGGCATCATCAGCGTTTATAATCGTTTGTACATCTCGTTTAGGTACGTAAATGGCTAAAGCTTTAAATAGGTCGTTGGGGTCAATTGATAACCTGTAGGCTATACCCTGTCCAGCAATGGCATAAATACTATCATGTCTAACATCTACATAACCACCAACTAACATGCTATCAAAGTTTGTTACATCAACATAGTTTCTATCAACACCTTTCAAAGTAGCTATGCTTTGTTGGTTGTTATAACGTAATAAAACATTTTCTTCAACTACTTTACTGTATGTTTCAATCCCATCAATCAATTCAAACTTGGCCCAATTAATTTGCTTTGGGTCTATTATTTTTCCACTAGTTGATGTTATTCTTAAATCGCTATCGAAATTGGTATACAAAGAAGAAAAAAGCTGTTCAAAACCGTTAAAAACACTAAGCACTATAATGAGGGCAGCGGAACCAACCACATAACCCAACAATGAAATCCCAGAGATTACAGTTATTAAACTAAAACCTCCACCTCGTTGCCGAGAAAAAAAATAACGTTTTGCAATTGTAAATGGTAGACTCACAATGATTTGTATTTATGGATTACCACCAATTAGCTATATAAGCTAGTCTTTCCAGGCTTTAACAATAAGGCCTGTTCCTGTTTTATGCGTGGTATAGGTGTCAATCCAATTTAATACGTAGGCAAACGGATAAGTGATGATGTAATATACAGGTAACAATACAAAAAATGCTTTAGTCACATTTAAAATACTCATTGGATATTTCATGCTTAGTTTCCAAGCAATTTTGCCTGGTGCACCATATGAATATAAAATTTCTGCTTTATTAAACCCTGCTTGTTTTAACTTATCACGCATCTCTTCAACAGGATAACCATCGCGCACGTGTTCACCAATAAACGATTCTCCATGCTCATCAGCATTACTTCCGCCTTGGTCGCTTGGTGTTGATATTAATAACATTGCACCGCTTTTCATGCTTTGGTTAAAGTGTTTAAATACATCTACATCTTCTAAAATGTGTTCCATTACATCAACACACAAAACTAAATCGTATTTATCAGTGGCATGTGGCTTAGTTAAATCACCCACAGTAAAGTTTACATTGTTTACGCCACAAGCCTTAAAGAATTGACCACAATCTGCTATTTGATCGTCTTTTACATCAACCGCGTCTATAGCACATTGGTTATTTTTATTGGCTACATAAAAACTATACTGCCCAAAACCAGAGCCCGCATCAAGCATTTTGAAGGCCTGTTTAAACTTAGGCCATGAGCGTAATTCACGGTGTATATGCCAAGTTCGAAGCAACAACAAATCTAATAGTTTATAAAAAAGTTTGCGCAAAAAAAGCGACTTATTAAATACCGTTCCGAGGTCTTTTTTTATTGGATCGTATTCCATGTTTTGTCTACTGCGGTGTGTTAAATTTAAAGGGGCAATATAAGGCATCAATTATAAAATATAAAAGCGTGATCCTATTTATTATTTTATGCATGGTAATAAGTTGATGTTGTTCGGTTTGCTTAGTTTTTATACATTTGATGCGTGAATTACATTAAAACCTTCCGTACCTGGATTAGACGATACCCTTTTGTACACAAATTTATGAAGTTTGGGTTTGTAGGTGTGGCCAGTACTATTGCAAGTTTAATGGTATTTTGGCTAATTGCTTTACAATTCCCACAATACAACTTAATATCTAAAGCTATTGGTTACATTATGGGGTTTTTTGTGGGTTTTGCATTAAATAAACTGTGGACTTATGTAGACCAAGCAGAAGATGGCGAGAAGTATTTGTTAAAATATGTAATAGTTTATGCGTTTACGTTTTTTGTGTATTTGGCATTTAACTATGCCTGCGATCATTATCTTCATCCAGAAACAATTATAGCACCTATTATTAAATGGTTTGGCTTTTCAGAATTAAGCGCATGGTTGTTGATTAACGGAACCTTTGTTAGCAATGTTTTGTCTATTGGTATAAATGTGGTAATTAACTTTTTAGGTACAAACTTTTTAGTGTTTAAAGTGCCATCACCACAGGAACTATTTGAAGATTAATAGACTAGTCCTTTCGTTTTAATGCCTTTTTCTGATTAGCACTCATAGTATTTATACGTTTGTAATAACCGGTTTTACTCTGCTTAACCCAAATGACTAATTTTTGCCCTGCACGTAACCTATCTGACTTAAGTTTATTCCAACTTTTAATTTCACGAGGTGTAACATCAAACCAATCGGCAACATCAGCAATAAAATCGCCCTTTTTTACCGTGTAATAAACCCGCTTCTTGTCAAAAGTTGGGGTTGGCTGAGTTTGTTTAACAACGGTATTGTCTGATTTATTAACCCCATTTGTATTGGCACCTGGGGTGTCGCCAGGTATATGTTGAATTGCTACAGGAGCAAAATCTCCTGGACTTACAATTGGTTTATAAACACTATCATTTAATAGGTTGAAGTTTTTCCCTTTTAACTTAGGGAGCCTCACCTGGTAACCTTCTAGAGTATATGGAATAATATCTTTTTTAAAAATCGGGTTGAGTTTGCGCAATTGCTCAACGGGTACATCAAGTGTGTTTGTTATTTGTTGAAACGACAACCATTTACGAACCATAGCACTATCTGTTTCGTTAAATAAGGCAGCGGGTGCAGGCTTTATTCCATGTTCTTTATAAAAGTTACAGATATAAGCTGCTGCAATAAATTTTGGATACATTTCTCTGGTTCCGTCTGGTATGTAAGGATATAAATCCCAAAAATGCATGCTGTTTCCAGCCATGCGTATGCTTTTGTTTAACATTACAGGAGAAGATGTGTAAGCGGCAATTACAAGAGACCATTGACGGTAAATAGAGAATAAATCTCTAAAGTGAGTGGCAACAACACTTGTTGATTTTATTGGATCTTTACGCTCATCAATGTATGAATTTACTTTTAGCTTGTACATTTTTGAAACATTGTATGGCATCATCCACATACCGCTAGCACCACTTGGCGCCTGAACCAATGGATCAAGATCAGCCAATGCAACGGCTAAATATTTCATATCAATAGGTACATTTTTAGCACGCAACGAACGCTCAATCATCGGGAAATAAACTTTACTCAACCCTATTAATTCCCGAGTTCTGTCTGGATTCGCTAGATAAGCATCAATGTGCTTTTTTACCGCAGGATTATAGGTCATTTCAACCTGTGATTTAAGGGTTGATAACCGTTGAATATAAACCTGTTCGTTTTGGGCATTAACTGCTATATTCAATAACAGTATTATACCCAATAGTATGTTGTGTACCTTTTTCAAATTCTACTTCAATATCAAATAATTAGAGCCTGTTAGATGGTTGATGCCAATTGCATCATTTCACCTTCACAAAAATGTTTGGCCATTAACTGAACGCCTATAGGCATGCCGTTAGTATGAGCACCCACAGGAACGGATATGGCCGGATTGCCACTTATATTGGCATGTACTGTAAAAATATCAGCCAAATACATGGCAATAGGATTGTCTGTCTTTTCGCCAAATTTAAATGCTGTTGTTGGTGTAGTTGGCGATAATAAAAAGTCATACTCATCCAATAACTCATTAGTTTTTTCCTGAACCAAACGTCTTACCTTTTGTGCTTTGGTGTAGTATGCATCGTAAGAACCTGCCGAAAGCACAAATGTACCCAGCATAATTCTTCTTTTTACTTCAGTTCCAAAACCTTCGCTACGAGATTTGCGGAAAGTGCTTTCTAAATCGGTTGCATTTGAACTGCGATGACCGTACATCAAACCACTGAAACGAGACAAATTAGAAGAAGCTTCGGCTGTTGTAAGTACATAATAAACAGGAACCAATTGCTCTAAATAAGGAAAACTTACTTCAGCAACTTCGTGTCCTTGTTGTTTCAACTTTTCAATTACAGCTAATGTGGTTTTTTGCACTTCAGGATCAATACCCTCGTGGTAGACACACTCTTTTATGTAGGCAATTTTTTGTTTTACAGGAACAACAACATTGGTGTATTCAGGAACCGGATTTGATGAACTTGTGGCATCAGCAGCATCCTTTCCCGATATTACTTCCATTAACAATTGCATGTCGTACATGCTCTTAGTTATTGGGCCAATTTGATCAAACGAAGATGCGTAGGCTATTAAACCATTACGAGAAATTCTACCATAAGTAGGTTTAATGCCAATAGCACCACAAAATGCAGCTGGCTGACGAACGGAGCCTCCCGTATCGCTTGCAATGGTTGCCTGACACATGTCGGATTGAACAGCAACTGCAGCACCTCCCGAAGAACCTCCGGAAACTCGTGTTTCATCAAAGGCATTTTTTACAGGTCCATAAGTAGACGTTTCGTTAGATGCACCCATGGCAAACTCATCGCAATTTAATCGGCCAATAATAACAGCATCTGCAGCCAATAGCCGCTCTACAACAGTGGCGTTATATACTGATTCGAAACCAGCTAAAATTTTTGATGATGCTGTGACTTTGTGGCCTTTATAACAGATATTATCTTTTAAACCAATTACCATACCAGCTAGTTTACCGGCTGTTCCTTGCTTTATTTTTTGGTCGATAACATCCGCTTGTTGCAACGCCTCCTCCTCAAACACTTCAATAAAAGCATTCAGATTTTTGTGCGCATTTATGTTACCCAAATAATGCAAAACAAGACCACGCAGTGTAGTCTTGTTTTGTTGAATATCGGATTGTATGTGCTTTAGTGAGTTATAGTTTTCCACTATTCTTTTGTTGTTGTTGTTTGGCTGTCTTTTTCTTTCATTCCTTCTTCAATGTGTGATTTAACGTTCTTTTTTGCATCGTTAAACTCACGAATTCCCTGGCCAACGCCACGCATCAATTCCGGAATTTTTTTACCCCCAAATAATAACACTACAACTAAAATGATAACGATCCATTCGCCACCACCCAAATTACCTATAAACAATAATGATGTGTTCATAATATTAACGTATAAATGTAAGCAAAATTAATTTTTATTTCGGTAAAAACTACTTCATCTGAACCAGCTTTTTCAGTTTCTTTATTTCTTTGTCATCTAAGTGTCTCCATTCTCCTCTGTCTACACCCTTTCTCTCTAGTCCGGCAAACTCTAATCTGTCTAGCTTATCAACCAAATAACCCATTGCCTCAAACATACGGTGAATAATGCGGTTACGACCACTATGTATTTGAACCAATACTACATTTTTTTCGTTCGCGCTTGGTATGCCAACTCCATCTGGTTTTATAGGTCCATCCTCTAACTCAACACCATTGTTACCCAACTCTTGTAAATCTTTTGCTGCAAAACTCTTGTTTAAAACCGCTTTGTAAATTTTTACTACATTATATTTAGGATGAGTTAAGCGTTGAGCCAATTCCCCATCGTTGGTTAGTAAAATTACTCCAGTGGTGTTTCTGTCCAATCTTCCAACCGGATAAACTCTTGGTAGACGGGGGTCTTTTATCAAATCCATGATAATTTTTCTTCCCTCTGGATCATCGCTTGTTGTTATGGAATCTTTAGGTTTATTCATTAATAAATAAACTTTTTTCTCCCAGCTTAGTCTTTCATTGTTGTAACGAATTTCATCGCCCGGAGAAACTTTATAGCCCATTTCTGTTACAATTTCTCCATTTACAGAAACTAAGCCTGCTGATATTAAATCATCTGCTTCTCTTCGGCTACAAATACCTGCATTTGAAATATATCTGTTTAATCGAACAATTTCAGGAGACAAGGACTCCATCATTTCTTCGCTTTTAGCTTTTAAATCGCGAGCTTTAGCTCCTTTAACCATATAAGGACGACCAGATTTTCCAGTTGTACGAGACGGCCTGCGGTCGTTGCTATCTTCATTTCTGTCAAAGCGACTTCCTCTTTCGTATCCACCACCACGAGTTGATGGTCTTCTATCTCCTCCTTCACTTCCAAATCTGCTTGGACGTCTTTCATCGCTGCCACCTTCAGTACGTTTGGTATATGGACGAGTTGATGGTCTTCTATCTCCTCCTTCGCTTTTAAATCTGCTTGGACGTCTTTCATCACTTCCACCTTCGGTACGTTTGGTATACGGACGAGTTGATGGTCCTCTATCACCTCCTTCGCTTCGCGTGTAACTACGTTTAGCCGATGTTGAACCAAGTCCTGCTTTTTTTGCACCAAATGATGGCTTATCGTCTTTACTAAATCTTGATTTGCTACCTGATTTCGCAGCTCCTGAGCTACTTTTAGGAGCGCTGCGTTTGCCACCTTTTTCTTCGCTGTATGGCCTTTTTCTTAATCCCATTTCTGTCTTATAATTCTACAAAGGTATTGTTTAATTTTTAAACATAGATTTGTATTTGCAAAATAAGCCAATAATAAAAAATCTGTAACTCAATTTTAATCATACACATGCGATTTGTTTTTAACGGAATTTTTGTTTTGTTCATGCTCATCACAAGCAGTGTTATTGCACAAAATATCAGTCAAAAATCTAGACCCAAAATAGGTTTGGCACTTAGTGGTGGGGGTGCAAAAGGAATTTCTCATGTTGGTGCATTAATGGTTTTGGAAAAAGCCGGCATTAAAGTCGATTATATAGTTGGTACATCGATGGGAAGTGTCATTGGTGCTTTGTATGCCATTGGTTATTCGCCAGATAGTATCGCTTACATTGCGCGTAACGAAAATTGGGATGAACTTTTAGCCAACAATCCGGGATTACGACAAATAGCCATTGAGGAAAAAGCAGACTTTAACAGATACATTATAGAATTACCTATTGAGGGCAGGAGATTTCGTTTTCCGCGTGGCGTAATTGATGGGCAAGAACTTTCGGTTGAGTTATCTCGATTAACCTTTCCAGTATACAACAGAAAAAAATTTACCGACTTCCCTATTCCTTTTAAGTGTGTTGCTACAGATATCACAAATGGCGAAGCTGTTGTATTAGATAGTGGAAACATTGCAGAGGCTATTAGAGCTAGTATGGCTATTCCGTCAATTTTTACACCTGTAAAATATCAAAATAGGCTCCTGGTTGATGGAGGAATTGTAAGAAACTTTCCTGTTGAACATGTAAAAGAAATGGGCGCTGATATTATTATTGGTGTTAATTTGAGTAAAGGGTTTTTACAGGAAAAAGAACTAGAAAATATTGTTGATATCCTCAACCAATCGATGTTTTTGAGTGATGGTGAAGATACCAAAAGGCAAAGGGAATGGTGTGATTTTTTAATTGAACCAGACTTAACTAGTTTTCATGCGGGTAGTTTTAACTCCTCAGATTCCTTGATTAAAAGAGGATATGACGCGGCCATGGAATCTTTTGACGATTTACAAAAATTAGCGAAACGATTAGACGAAGAGTTTGGCCCCAAAGAGGCTGTTCAAATTCCTAAAATTGATTCGGTTTTACTAACTGGTTTTGAAGTAGAAGGAATTAGTAAGGCAAACCGAGATTTAGTTATTGATCGTTTAAGTTTAACACGTAATCGCTGGTATAAACCGGATGTTTTTCCTGAATCCATGAAAAAAGTTTATGGCACACGTTACTTCAGAAAGGTAAGTTACGAATTGTTTAAATATGATGATGGCACACGTATCAGACTTAAAGGTAATGAGAACCCACCTTCGTTTTTTAATGTTGCACTTAACTATAATAGTTTTTCTAAAGCTGCACTTATTTTAAACCTAACATCCAGAAACCTTTTAGGCAAAAACACCCGCTTTTCATCAACCTTAAACATAGCCGATATGCTAAGGTTTAAAAGCGAATATTTCAAATATTTGGGTACGGCAAAAAACCACGGTCTTGGTATTTCTTTTTGGTTTGATAATTATGATTTTCCGTTTTACGAAACGTTGGCTAGACTTGCCATGTACCGCCAAAAATATACTGCTTTAGATGTTAAATATCAAATAGCATCGTTAACAGTAAACACAGCCGGAATAGGCTTAAGAAGAGAATTAGTTGTTCTTACACCAAACGTTTACGGAAGTGGTGAAAATTATGATGGAAGTATAGTACAAGATCGGGTATACTTAGACTTTAATTTAAACACGCTTAACCGCCATTACTACGCACACTCCGGCTCAAAAGTTGGCATGAGTTTGAGTTACTTTTTTAACAATGCACCTGATTTTAAATTGATAGGCCGCGACTCGCTAAATGGGGGATTTACCAGCAAAGACATGACCAACGCACTGGAAGACTCACTGATAACAAGCCGTTATTTACAGTTTAAACTGTTATCGAGCAGGTATATTCACATCAACAAAAAAGGAACACTTGTTTTAGGGTTTTAC
Source organism: Bacteroidota bacterium (assembly GCA_041302975.1). GTDB lineage: Bacteria > Bacteroidota > Bacteroidia > UKL13-3 > UKL13-3 > UBA6183. The sequence goes on along the minus strand of JBFYQC010000041.1, from coordinate 9,362 downwards.
AGTGGCTTTACCTTTAATCCTTTTAAACCAGAGGCTAATGCAAACACTGTATTTAATAATTTTATGCTCGGTGGGTTGGTGCCCAATTTTAGAAACCAAATTCCTTTTGTTGGGCTCAGCGATTTTCAGATTAGAACCAACAATTTTATTGGCGCGCAATTCGGCTATCAATACGAACTATCAAAAAACTTATTCATAACGCCAAAAATTAACCTTGGCTACCACAATAATAATTTTGTGAGGTACTTTACCAGTAATGATGTTTTAAAATCGTCAAACCAACTCTTTGGTATTGGAATTACCGGTGGTTTTAATTCCATACTTGGTCCCTTAGATTTTACCATCATGAGAAGCACACAACTTAACTCTTTTGTGTTTTATGTAAATTTAGGCTACAATTTTTAGTAAATGCCTGATTTTGTGTATAAAACAATCAACCTTTTTAAATAGTGTCTAATAAAACATCTCGTTGTGGGTAAAGTGTATGGTCATCTTTATGTTAAACGGGGCTTATAGCGCATCTAAACGCTAAATTTGTTGTTCATTCAACAAATCAGACCTATATTTTGATAAATTATACCGAATTTACGCTTTCAAATGGCTTAACAGTCATTCACCACCCAGATCCAAATTCAAAACTTTGTGTTTTAAATATTTTATACAAAGTTGGATCTAAAGATGAAAATCCGGAAAAAACCGGTTTCGCACATTTGTTCGAACATTTAATGTTTGGGGGTTCTATAAATGTTAGCGATTTTGATAACCAACTACAAATTGCCGGTGGCGATAACAATGCTTTTACAAGCAACGACATTACCAATTATTACATCACCCTGCCTGCCAATAATATAGAAACAGCTTTTTGGCTAGAAAGCGACAGGATGCTGAGTTTAGATTTTAGTCAAAAGGTATTGGATGTTCAGAAAGCTGTTGTCATTGAAGAATTTAAAGAAAGATACATCAATCAACCATACGGAGATGTTTGGTTAAAGCTTTTGCCGCTAGCCTACAAAGTACATCCTTACAATTGGCCAACAATTGGTAAAGATTTTTCGCACATAGAAAATGCCACACTAGATGATGTAAAAGCCTTTTTCTATTCGTTTTATGCACCCAATAATGCCATATTGGTAATTAGTGGAAACATTGATTTAGAAACCACTAAGGCCTTGTCAGAAAAATGGTTTGGCCCAATTCAGGCTCGTGAAATTAAGCGCCCAATATACCAAGTAGAACCCGAACAAACTGAAAAAAGGATTGAACACGTTTACAATGATGTGCCTTTAGATTCAATTATCATGGGGTACCACATTTGTGAGCGCATGCATCCAGATTATTATGCAGTTGATTTAATGACAGACATTTTGGGTGGTGGAAAATCGGCTAGGTTATTTAATGAACTACTTAAAAAACAAAAATTATTTAGTGAAATAGACTGCTACCAAAGCGGTGATTTTGACTCGGGACTTGTGATTGTTGAAGGTAAACTTATAAAAGGAATAACACACCAACAAGCTGAAGAGGCAATTGAAAGGGTTTTAGTTGAGCTGATTGAAAAAGGCATTACCGAAACTGAACTTGAAAAAGTAAAAAACAAAACAGAAACCAATATCCGCTTTAACGATATGGGAGTTTTAAACAAAGCCATGAAATTGGCTTATGCGACTTACTATGGTGATATAGAATTGGCCAATACAGAAGTAAACGAATATTTAAAAGTAAGTACAAACGATGTACAAAGGGTTGCTAAAACATATTTAAAACCAACCAATTGCAACGTACTTTATTATCACGCAAAACATGAATCAACTAAATAGAAAAATTGCACCCGAAACACAGGAAATTAAACATCTCAATTTTCCTGTTTGCTCCAAAAGTATTGGGAAAACAGGTGTAAATATTTATCATCTAAATGCCCCTGTTAATGAGGTTTTACGTATTGAGTTTGTGTTTGATGCAGGAATAGCTAAACAAACTCAGAAACTAATTGCCACAGCTGTAAACAAACTATTAATTGAAGGAACACCTACAAGAACAGCAGAACAAATTGCTGATGAATTGGACTTTTATGGAAGTTACCTGCAAACAAGGTGTGCCGTTGATGATGCACAAATTACTTTATACTGCCTAAAAAAACACTTGAACAAGTGCTTAGAAGTAGTGTTAGACGTGATTAAAAATGCATATTTTCCTGACAATGAAATAGATATATACAAGAAGAACAACAAGCAACGCCTAAAGGTGCAGCAACAGAAAACTTCCTATTTATGCAGAAAAACATTCTATGAAACGCTTTTTGGGGAAACAAGTCCAATAGCATCCTACTCATTACCAGCTGATTATGAAAATTTTTCACGTGAAACACTGATTGGTTTTCACAGAAAATATTATGCGGAAAACATAAAATACATTACCCTTTCTGGTGACGTGGATGTTAAAGTTATTGAGCAACTATCACATTTTAGTTCCTCATTCATACCATCTCAAAGTGAGAACAGTTACAAAAACAGTGGGATTATACCGGAAAACAAAACCATTAAAAAGGAAAAGTCGGCTCAGGCCACATTACGTGTAGGGACTAAATTAATAAACAGAGCACATGAAGACTATAGAAAACTACAGTTAGTCAACCTTGTTTTAGGTGGGTATTTTGGTTCTCGACTAATGAAGAATATACGAGAAGATAAAGGTTTAACATACGGTATATATTCTGTTTTAGAATCGTATTTAGATGATGGCTGTTTCTATGTAGAAGCTGATGTAAACAATGACAAAACGAATGTTGCTATCGAAGAAATATACAAAGAAATCAACACCATGTGTTCTGAATTGGTCCCTCAAAAAGAACTTTCCACCGCAAAAAACTACCTACTTGGTTCGCTCCTAAGAAGCATTGATGGTCCTTTTACTATAATGGATAGGAATAGAATACTACTTGATTATGGTTTCAAACCTGATTATTATGACGAATTCATTGAAATAATTAATACCACAACAGCTGAGGAAATAAGAGATTTATGTAATAAATACTTAAAGCCAAAAAACCTCGTTGAAATCGTATGCGGTGGATAACCTACATAATTCTTATATCGATCTTTGGAACTCAAATTGTCCATGCACAGGCTCCTGATTTCAGAAGGATATGCCCTAATGGATCAGATAATAATCTTTTCTGGAGTAACCCGGTATACAACTGTAACAACTTTACATTTTATATAATTTGGGAAAGAAAAGGAAATACTGGTGCCTTTTTGCCAATTGATACGTTATACAACCCAACGGAGGAAACCTATTTACACCTGAATGCTACACCACCATTAAGCGAACCAAATTCATACTATTTTATTGAAAGAAGAGATTCTTGCGGACCAACCTTCAATCATTTTAGCGATACATTATTGGTTGATGTTCTACCTCCTAATGTTTCTGAATTAGATTCAGTAAGTGTTGATATAAATACCAATCGTATTGTATTGGGATGGAGAAAAAACACATCACGAGATTTTGATAAATACCTACTATATGTATTTCTAAATGGGTTTTTTACTGCAATGACACCATCTGAAACAAGAGACACTTTTGCGATTGACTTAGGAATATCAAATCCAAATACAGGAAGTTATACTTACAATATAAACACACGAGACAGTTGCGGGAAATCACCTGCTTTTGAAAAAAGGCATAGTACAATGTTTTTATCATACACAAATGACACCTGTGCAAAAACATATCGTTTATCATGGTCACATTATATAGGTTGGAATACCATTGAGAAATACTATATATTTAGAAAAATCAACACAAATCCATTTGAATTAGTTGATTCAGTAAACGGAAATATAAATACTTACCAATCAATTTTTGTGAGCGGAAACACATATGACTTTTTTATTAGAGCCAAAAAAGACACTTCGGTATTAGTTACAAGTTCTTCAAACAAGGTTAGTTTTACTTCACGTTTAAGACAAAATCCAACATACTTAGATATTAATTATGTTACTTCTGGAATGCCTATTGATGAAAACCTATACATAAGCTTTAGTACTAATCAAACTGATGAAGTGTCGAAATATGTATTACACATCCTAGACACAAACTCAACGGTTATATCAAACACTACATTTAATAAGTCTGACATCAACAAAAAAACAAACCTGGGACTTAGCGACAAAATCAGATACCTGTTTTTTTTGAAAGCATATGATATTTGCAATCAGGTTTCGTTTACCAGTGACACCAGCACAAACATTGTACTATCTGGGAATGACAACAATAATATCAGATCACTAAAGTGGAATTCCTATTTCACGTGGAACAGCGGTGTCGATTCATACATAACTCACAGAGGATCAGGAGAAAATGGGGTGTTTACTTTATTTCCATGGAACAATAGTTTAGACACAAGCATTACAGACACAACCACAAATATAACCATGCTAAGTGAAGGAGTTTGCTATTACGTAGAGGCAAGAGAAGTAGCAAATCCAGTAAATAAAAGTACATCAAACAGAATATGTCTCTCTGCTAACTTTATCATTCATTTACCAAACGCATTTGTGCCTGATGGCTCAAATACTCGGTTTAGGCCAGAAGGAACACTGATAGATTACAAAAAATCAATTATGAAAATATATAACCGCTGGGGACAATTAATTTACGATAATCCAATAAATGACGGCTGGGATGGGAAAGATGTAAATGGAGCTATTTGCGAACAAGGTGTTTACTTTTATCATCTAGAAATATACAGTACTAAAAATGACAAAGAAATTAAACAAGGAACATTCACCTTACTCCGGTAAAGTAACTTTTAATGATATTGATTTAAAAACATCATTTAAAGCAAGAACAAGGATTAAAGAATGGGTAAATAAAGCAATTAAAAAAGAGGGTTATAATTTAGGTGAACTGAGCTATAATTTTTGCTCTGACGAGCACTTGCTTCAAATAAATATTGAGCACCTAAGCCATGATTTCTATACCGATATTATTACGTTTGAGCTAAACGAAAACAAAACAATAATAGGAGATGTGTACATAAGCATTCATCGCGTAAAAGACAATGCACAACAAAACAACAAAACATACACAAACGAATTAATGCGTGTAATTATTCATGGCGCTTTACACCTATGTGGTTACAAAGACAAAACGAAGAAAGACGCAGCTATTATGCGTGATAAAGAAGACTATTACTTATCTTTGCTGTAAGTTTTACCAAATTTCACGTGAAACATGTGAAAAAACATAAATAATTGATTGTCAGATGTTTAATAAATATGATGTAATAGTTGTTGGTGCCGGACATGCTGGATGCGAGGCTGCTGCTGCTGCTGCCAACTTAGGTTCCAAGGTTTTGCTTATAACCATGGATATGAACAAAATTGCTCAAATGAGTTGTAATCCGGCCATGGGTGGTGTAGCCAAAGGACAAATAGTTAGAGAAATAGATGCATTGGGTGGATATTCAGGTATCGTTTCTGATAGAAGCACTATTCAATTTCGCATGCTAAATATGAGTAAAGGCCCTGCGATGTGGAGCCCAAGAGCGCAAAATGATCGAATGCTATTTGCTCAATACTGGAGAGAGATGTTGGAACAAACGCCTAATGTAGATTTTTGGCAAGACATGGTGAAAGAGGTCATTGTTGAAAATGGAAAGGCTTGTGGTGTTGTAACAGGGATGGGACAAAAAATTCTTGCTCATTCAGTTGTTCTTACTAATGGAACATTTTTGAACGGAATCATTCATATTGGTACCAAACAATTTGGGGGTGGACGTATTGGCGAGAAAGCAGCCAGCGGAATAACCGAACAATTAATAAATTTGGGTTTTGAAACCGGACGCATGAAAACCGGAACACCTCCAAGAGTGGATGGAAGAAGCTTAGATTATGGAAAAATGGAAAGACAAGATGGAGATGAAAATCCATCCAAGTTCTCTTACAGTCCTGAAACTACGCCTGTACAAAACCAAAGACCTTGTTGGATAACATATACAAACGAAAATGTACATGATGTATTAAGAACAGGTTTTGACGAATCGCCAATGTATGCTGGCAGAATACAAGGACTAGGTCCACGCTATTGCCCAAGTATTGAAGATAAAATAAACAGATTCGCAGAACGTGAACGTCACCAAATATTTGTTGAACCTGAAGGGTGGAATACGGTAGAAATTTATGTTAACGGCTTTTCTACTTCACTACCAGATCATGTCCAATTTGATGCTATTAGGTTAATACCGGGCTTTGAAAGTGCCAAATTATTTCGTCCGGGTTATGCCATCGAGTACGATTATTTTCCACCTACTCAATTAAAATTAACCTTAGAAACGCACTTAATAGAAAACCTGTTTTTTGCAGGACAAATTAATGGTACAACAGGTTATGAAGAAGCTGCTTGTCAAGGATTAATTGCAGGAATAAATGCACATCAAAAGGTTAAAGAAAAAGATCCATTTGTTTTAAAACGAAGTGATGCATACATCGGTGTTTTAATTGATGATTTGGTTAACAAAGGAACTGATGAGCCTTATAGAATGTTTACATCGCGTGCCGAATATAGAATTTTATTAAGGCAAGATAATGCTGATATTCGTTTAACAGAAAAAGGACATCAACTGGGATTAGCGAACGAAAACCGTTTACGCGCGGTTGAAAAGAAAATAAATGATACAGAGGAGATTATCAAGTATTTTAAAAAGACCTCGGTAACACCAAATCAAATCAACCCCCTATTACAAGAACTAGGTACAACTACAATACCTCAAAACTATAAGTTGGATGCCATTTTAAGTAGGCCACAAGTTGAACTAAAAAACATTACAAGTGCTTTACCCGAAACCAATTCCATATTAAGTAACTTCGATAATGAGGCTCTACTTCAGGCAGAGGTATTGCTTAAATATGAGGGCTATCTAGAAAAAGAGAAACAGGTGGTTGAAAAAATGAATCGTTTAGAAGATGTGAGGATTAAAGATGATTTCGATTTTCTTTCTGTTCAATCAATATCGAAAGAGGCAAGGGAAAAATTAAACAAACAAAGACCTAAAACCTTAGGACAAGCATCAAGAATAAGTGGTATTTCTCCTGCCGATGTTAGTGTACTAATGGTACATTTAGGAAGATAAAACTTGTAAACAACCTGTATAAAACCTATTGGATATTATAAACCGCTAATTAGTTTATTTGCTATAATGGAAAACCTTACTGTTTGTCTTGTATGCGGAAATACGCAACTTAGTAAAGAATTAACTTGTAAAGATTTTGTAGCCACTGGTCATCAATTTGATTTATATCGCTGCACAAACTGCACATTTTTGTTTACCAATCCCCGTCCAGCAGCTACTGAAATAGGACCATATTACCAGAGTGACAGATATGTATCTCATGCGGGTGATAAGAAAGACTTTAGCTTTATGTACAAGGTTTATGATGTCGTTCGTGACTACAGCATCAGTCAAAAATTAAAACACATAAAAACATACCAACCAAAGGGGAGTTTAATGGACCTTGGTTGCGGACTTGGTTACTTTTTAGACGGAGTGGTTAAAGATGGAACATTTAATGCTTTAGGTGTTGACATAAGCCAAGAGGCTGTTGATTACGTGAAAGAAAAATTTGGTCATGAAGTCAAAAATGAAAATGAACTTGATCAATTACCGGAACAAGGTTACGATGTAATTACCCAATGGCACGTTCTAGAACATGTGCATACTTTAAACGAACGTATGTTACAATTAAAACGTTTACTAAAACCAAATGGAACCATGTTTATTGCAGTTCCCAATAGTAATAGTTGGGATGCTAAGTACTATAAAGAATTTTGGGATGGTTATGATGTACCAAGACACCTTTATCATTTTAACCAAAAAAGTTTCAATATTTTAATGGAAAAACATGGTTTTAAAGTTGTTGAAACTAAAAGTATGCCTTTTGATGCACCTTACATCAGCATGAGAAGTGAAGTACATAAAGGCAATAAATTTGAATTTGTGCGTGGTGCGATTTCTGGTTTACGATCAACTATAAGTGCATGGAATAAAAACGACCATAGCAGTTTATTATTTGTTGTAGAACATGCGTAGTAAGTTTGCTATTTATGTTAATTTGGGTCTTCTGATATTATCATCATGCGCCCAAATTGTAAATCCTACAGGTGGTGAACGCGATTTAACAGCTCCTGAAATACTCACCACATCACCTAAGAATAAAAGTACCAATTTCTCTAAGAACGCTGTACAATTTAAATTTAACGAGTTTATTCAACTTAATAATCCAAGTGAGCAAATTATTATTTCACCTCCATTAGAAAATAAACCTGAATTTATTAATAAAGGTCGTTTACTGGAAATAAACTTCAAGGAAAGACTATTACCCAACACCACCTATACCATTAATTTTGGTAATGCAATTGGTGATAATAAAGAGAATAATTTAGTAAAAGATTTTGTTTATGTATTTTCAACAGGTGATGTTATAGATTCTAATTACTTAGCAGGAAAAATAGAAAATGCATTTACAAATCAACCTGAATCTGGTATTACTGTAGGATTATATCATAATGAGGGATTTAATGATTCAACAATCATTAAATCTAAACCAATTTACATGTCTAAAACCAATGAAAGTGGCTTATTTAGCATCAATAATTTACCCATAAATAACTTTAGAATTATTGCTTTTAAAGACGAAAATAAAAACCTTAAAAAGGAAATAAATGAGCAAGTTGCATTTTTACCAGCAGCTTTAAACTCTGCAGATAGTAACAACAGAAGTTTAAATTTAAAATTATTTAAACCTAATTTATACAAACCGGGAAGGGTAATAGATACATTTAACCGTGAGCCTGATAAATTTGTTTTTGTTGTTTATCAGCCTACTAACGTAAGTATTAAACCGGTAAATAATAATACTAAATCTTACCTTAAACACGCAAAAGGAAAACAAGGTATTGACACTTTTTATGTATTTACACCAACTCAAAAATCAGACAGTACAGTAAAATTTAGTGCGCTTATTAATAATAACAATGCTGAACTTATAGTAAAACAAAAAGTTATTTACAAACAAAGTAAACTTACATTTACAATAACCAAGCAGCTAGAATTAAATGATACCATAAAAATTAGTTTTACTAATCCCTTATTAAAAATAGATACAACACGCATTAAATTAATAAAAGACTCATTAAATATTAAATATAAACTACTTAAAATTAATGATTTCGAAATAAATATTATTTATAAATGGGAAGAAAAAAACACTTATAAACTATCTATTAACGATAGTGCGTTTATGGATTATTTTAACCAATACAGCAAACAAGAGAGGATAGTTTATGCTATGAAAGCCAAAAAG
>JBFYQC010000040.1:0-2699 GCA_041302975.1 Bacteroidota bacterium | reverse complement strand
TAATGGGTTTTGCATCACCCAACTTTACAAAATAAATTCCTGTTTGCAGGTTAACTAAATCCAACTCATTATTTACAGTTGGTTCAATTTCCGATTCAAAAACCAACTCACCCAATACATTATAAATTAAGGCAACTTGTGTGGTTCTATTTGTGCCTCTAATATTCAATTTTCTATTGGTTGGATTCGGATACACAGAAAGTGAAACACGATTTTTTTCATTTAAACCCACCTGGAAAACACTAAGTATACTAGAGAATACAGAGCCCTGTGTATTATTTAAACAATACGTACCTTCTTTCAGTTTGGCTTCAATGCGGTAATCTACTATTAGAAAATTATGAAATAACGAATCAACAAACTGGTTTTGAGTTGCACTTAATGTGGCTATTTTTTCAAAACCTTGTCCACGCGTATCTCGCCAAACAATTACACTGTCGGTAACAGCAACTCCGTTAACCTCGTAATTGTTCCAATACAACATATCGTTGTTATTACGCAGTAACATGCTGTTGTATGATTTACTGCTATCCAATACCGACTCGTTGTTACAATAATCGGTTGTGGTAATTTTGTATTTGTAAGCATAGTTACTTAAAAAAGTATTGTTGCTATCTAAAAATCTTGTTGCATTGCTATCATTAATACTGGCAATTTTTTGATACAGATTTAACGAATCATATGAGCGGTAAATATGAAAGCTTTTTACCTCAGCATCCAGTTCTTTTTGCCATTGAAGTATGATTTCACGATGCGTTAAAGAATCATAAGTTACACCACATAACTGTTGCACATAAGGTTGTTTTACTTTTACATTAACATTTTTATTTGTCTCGCATCCGGCCTTTTGTGTTTTTACTGTCAAGGTTAAAATGGTATCCAAAGTGGCATTAAAGGTGGTATTAATTTGGGTTGAATCACCAAATAGTGCCCCTCGCCAAAGTGCAGTGTAACCAGGTCCGCTAACCACCGCATTTAATTGATTTAAGCCAGGGCAAACCTTTATTTGATTGGGTAAACTTATTTGGTTGTAAGGTTGAGTATTGATGTTGGCTTCTATCAAATTGCCGTTTACATAAGAACTATCCGGCCAAAAAAATGGTATGTATGCATTGCTATCGGCAACATATAAAAATCCGTAATCTGCTTGCGGACCGGTAGCACCACAATTGGCTTGCGGATAAGAATTAACCAAAGCATCGTAGGCCAAATTGGTATTGCTTTGTTTTACTTCAAAATCGTATGCTTTACCAAAACCAAATCGTGCATTAGGTTTGAGTAGCAAAGTATCGCCCATACAAACAAAGAATGTATCAGGATTAATTTGCCATTCAAAATGATTAGAAAATGCATTGGGATTACCCCCTAAGCAGCTAGTTACTTTTTTTGAATAAACAAGGTAGGGATCATTTTTAAGTAAGGGTAAAATGCCATACGAATAAATGTAATTGGCCTTGTTCCAACAAGAGGCAGTTGTATATTTTACCGCTCCAGTTCCATATTCATCAATAGCCGCCATCATCACTAAAGTATCATTACCCATATTGCTAAAATCAATCACCACCATCACATCATCATTTTGGGTGTTAAATGTTTTGGGCAATCCCGAAAAATTAAAATTGGCCCAGCTAAAATTTCCCCCGTTTGGATCGGGTAAAAGATTTATACTACCCAAACTATACGTTTCTTGGTAAATAATGGTTGATGGCGCTTTTTTTAACCTCCGTCCGCAAAATATGGTGTAACTTGACGAGTCGTTGTTGCAAATAGGCGCACCATCTGTTTTCATCAATTTTACGGTAATATTTCCTGCTGTACCCACCACCTGCAAACGATTTAAAGCCAATGCTACCCCATAACAAGAATAGGTTTGTAAGGCGCTTATCGTATCACACACACCAATAGCTGTGGCTATTTGTTCAATATCGGGAGTAATGTTTATGCCCACACTTTGAACCTGCGTTAAAAAATTAGAGCGGTGTAATCCATCTGTATAAAATTTATCAGTTGGGTAAAGCCATTGGGCATTTAGTTGCGAATAAAAAGCAAACACAACAACAATAAGTGTAACAATTCTTTTCATGAGTTTGGTGTGGTTTTACCGAAAGTAACCAACAAAAACTTAAATACCAATTTTGAATCACCTCATGGGGCATGAAATGGTGTCTAAATTCGACCCATGTGTACTAAAAAAATAGACGATATGTAGTAAAAACTACTCACTTTGACTAATTCGCTCGTGAAGCAAAAATACAATACACTATATAATAGGCACTTAATCAATTGGAATGGTTACAATTTAAGTTTGGCACTGTTTTTATTAATATAGCTGTACAATACTTTTTTCATTGATAAAATCAAAAAAGCCGGCAGTGATAATGATTACCTCTGCCGGCTTGTTTTTTTATGGTTGACCAACCACTCCAATGCTGTAGTATTCCCCAACTTTTCTCCTTGGCTTAATAGGCCAAAATGCACTTTCTACTAATCCATTTACAGCACCTATTACAATACTTGCTGGTATAATCCATAATAATTGCTGGGTGTATGTTGCAGTGTTATTTACGATAAACTCAACGGTTGGCACTACTTCTAATACAGTAACAAATAACATTGTTGTATTTCTAGTATACAGGTATTTACCTTCTTTCCTAATGCCGGTAATTTTATTTAATGGCATTTGGTAAAACTTAGACTCC
>JBFYQC010000039.1:0-5732 GCA_041302975.1 Bacteroidota bacterium | reverse complement strand
TCTCATCAATTAAGTCTTCTTGGTCCTTACTTAACTGAATGGTGTTCTCTAAAATTTCTCTTAATGTAGCCGCATCTTCCTCATGTTGTTCTTTTTCGGCTTCCTCTTGTTTTTCTTTTATTTTCTCGGCCATTTCCTCCATTTCTTTGGCCGCATTTTCTTGATTTTCTTTGGCTTTTTTATTGTCCTTTTTATCTAGGTTATCCTGAGCTTTTTGCATTTCATCGTTATCTTTCTCTTCTTCCTTTTTTGTATCACCCAAATCGCGCGGATCTTCCAACTCTTTGTTTTTTTGCTCAATATCTTTCAGCTCTTTTTGTAAATCTTTAAACTCTTGTTGCAATTTTTGCTGCTCTTGTTTTAGCTGTTCTTGTTGCTTTTGTTTTTCATCTTTATTCAACCCTTTTTGTTGATCAAGCTGTTCTGTTTTTTGGGCGAGTTCCTTTTGCTTTTCGGCCAATTTATCTAACTGCTTGGTGGTTTCTGTAATCTTTTTATCTAACTCTAATTGCTTAAACTGTTCCAACATTCTATCTAATTCCTTCTCCACATCTTTGTTGTTCATCTGCATCTTATCCATCTCTTGTTTAAGCGCATCTTTGTTTTGTTGCTGAAGTAGTTTTTCCATTTCCTTCATCAACTTTTTCAACTCATCATTCATCACTTCATTAAACATTTTTTCGAGTTGTTTTTGTTTCTCCAACAACTCAGGATTAGGTTCTTTATATTCGTTTTCTTTTAAATTATTTTTTTCGTTTTGCTTTTTAATATCCTCAATTTTTTGCACCAATTCTTTCTGGCGATTCAATAAATCTTGTGCTTTCTTTTTCTCTTCCCAAGTTAACTCGCGTTTCTCCAACATTTTTAATTGCAACTCTTTTAACTCCTTTTGCAACTGCTTGCTCTCTCGCATGGCATCTTTCATGTCATCCTTCAAGCTTTTTCCAGACTTATCCATTTCACTGCGTAATTCTTTATCACTCGGTGCTTTAAATAACATGGTTTTACTGCGGGTTGATTTTGCACCACGTACCCCGTCATTATCCCACACTTCAAAATAATACTCCAACTCATCAGCTGCATTTACACCAGTTTCGTTGATATTAAATTGGAAATAAAAACGCTGTGATTTTTCATCGCGCTTGACGGCAATTGGTCTGCTTACTGTACCTTGTTTAATTTTACTTTCTGTTTCCGATTTTAAAAACTTGTAGGCAAAAACCAATTTGGTTAATCCGTAATCATCGCTAACATCACCAATAAAATAAAGTTGTTTACCTGTTATAGAATCAGCCTTTTCATCAACACTAATACCCGGAAAAGCATCGGGTAAAACATTAATTAAATAGGCCAAACTATCGGCCACACCATAACTACTATTTTTGCTTTTAATAAAATACGGTGTGCTGGCTATTAACTTTTTACTAAACACAAAACGGCTTTCATTTTTCTTTTCGGCTTGGGTTGATGCATTACCAAAACCTAAGATAACTTCTTCAGTTTGACTGGTGTTAAAACTCCACTCAGCTGTTGTTCCGGCTGGTACGGTAATATCTCCGGGATTTTGAATCACCTCAACACCTTTACCTATGTAGATAGGATAGGTTAACTTTATTTGGTAATTGACCAAGGTTGGCTTAGCCACAACCTTTAGCGTGTAATCTTGTGAGTAATAATCAGCCGCCCAAAAAGTAAAAGGTAGATCCTTGTTTACATTCCTAAAAGTATAACTAAACTCGGTGTTGCTTTGCTTTTGCATTTTGTATTGTTGTCCGCCAAATTCTACATACACTTCAGCAGGAATACTATTTCCCGTTAGTTTCAAACTCAATTCAAAATCGGTAAACTGTGGTGTTTTTAAATCGGTATTTGTTATTTCAAAATTAAATGGTGCTTGAGGCACAAAAGTTTGGTTGTATTTTACCAAACGTTCACTACCATTGGTAATGATACCTGGTGCTAATAAATAAATAATGGCATATAAAGCTACCGGAATCAATACCAAACGCGCATGTTTTATATTTTGTTTGATGTTAATAGCATCAGTAAATGCTATGGGCTTAAGTTGTTCGGCACGTTGACTGATTGCAGCAACTAACAGTACTGATGCGTATTGTTTATCCGCTTCATGTTTAAGTTGTAACGTATTAAGTAACCTGTCTTTTACATCCGGAAAATGTTTACCAATAATGGCTGAAGCCTGCTCGTAACTCATGGTTTTACGTAGCCTATACATACCCATTAACGGAATAGCTACAAACCGAATCAAACAATAAAGTGTACCACTAATAAATGCGTAAAACATAAATGCACGCACACCTTTACTGTATCGGCCAAAGTATTCCAGCACCACCACCACCAAAAAACTAATTAAGGTAATCAGCGCAAAAAAGATTGCACCACGTACCAATTGGTTTTTGTAGTACTTGCGCACAAAAGCATCAAGTTTACTGATTAAAAGGTTATAGTTTTCGTTATTCATGTATGGTAAAGGGCGAATTTATAAAATTAGCCGTATTAACCCACATTATTCTCACTGCTAAGCGTCAGAACAAACGAAATAAGAAAATCAAACCTTTGGGCTTGCTTTGTAATTCATCCCAAATTTGATTTTCTTTTTCGGTGGTAAACCCTATCGGTTTTAAGCTCATCAAACAAATTGCTAAAACATAACGGATACATTACATTTTGTGATATGTTACATAATACATAATTTCGGAACGATTGTTGTAAAATGTACACACCAATACAATAGATTATGAATAAAAAGTTTTTTATCGCCATTCTGGCGCTACCTATATTGATAATGAGCGCTTTTACACCAGCTCAAAACCCTACACCCAAAACCGAGTTAAAATGGTACGGATGGAATGAAGGTTACGCGAAAGCCATTAAAGAAGGTAAAATTGTGCTAGTGGATGCCTACACAGATTGGTGTGGATGGTGTAAAAAAATGGACCGTGATACTTATACCAATCCCGAAATCATAAAAAAGATAAACGAGCACTTTGTACCTATCAAGTTTAATCCTGAAATTAAGGATGTTACTTATAACATTGGTGATAAAACTTTTAAACCTGAGGAACTATATTACATGTTAACCAACGGAAATGCCACAGGTTTTCCAACCACCTATTTTATTTTTACCAAAAAAATGAGTTTGTTTTTGGAGCCAGGTTATAAGGACAGCTCAAGTTTTAACACCTTGCTTGACGCGGCAATAGCCGAAAGTAAAAAGTAAATTTTACATACTGAATTTATAAAACTAAATTTGCCACTCCATTTTCTTATATGAGTGATTCAATACAACACGAATGCGGAATCGCATTTATCCGATTACTTAAACCTCTTGATTTTTACCAGCAAAAGTATGGCAGCAGTCTATACGGCTTAAAAAAGCTGAACTTACTGATGCAAAAACAACATAACCGTGGCCAGGACGGTGCAGGTGTTGGGGTAATTAAGCTTGATGTTAAACCGGGCAACCAATACATTTACAGAAGACGCGAAAGTGGAAGCAATGCCATTGCCGAAATTTTTGGTAGGATTGGAAAAAAAATAAACGAAACCGCCAATAAAAATCAACTTAAAGATGCTGATTTTATGAAGGCTAATGCGCCTTTTGTGGGTGAAGTTTATTTGGGTCATTTACGTTACGGTACTTACGGCAGCAGTTCAAGCGATTTATGCCATCCGTTTTTACGCCAAAACAATTGGATGACGCGCAACCTGCTTTTAGCGGGTAATTTTAACATGACCAATGTTGATGAGCTATTTGAGTTATTGATTGAATTGGGTCAGCACCCGCGCGAAAAGGCTGATACCGTTACCATGCTCGAAAAAATTGGGCATTTTTTAGATGAAGAAAACCAACGCCTTTTTGATGAATACAAACAATCGGGGTTGAGCAATATTGAAATTACCGAAAAAATTAGCAGTAACCTAGATATTATAAGGATTTTAACTCGTGCCATGCGCGAAGTTGACGGTGGTTATGTATTAACTGGTTTAATTGGTAATGGTGATTCTTTTATTCTTAGAGATCCTGCCGGTATTCGTCCGTGTTTTTATTATATGGATGATGAAGTTATTGTTGCAACCAGCGAGCGTCCTGCTATTCAAACCGGATTTAACGTACGTTTAAATACCATAAAAGAATTGCAACCTGGCCATGCATTAATTATTAAAAAAGATGGCTCGTTTAGCGAAGTGCCTATTTTGGCACCGTTACCTAAAAAATCGTGTACGTTTGAGCGTATTTATTTCTCGCGTGGTAACGACCGTGATATTTATTTAGAGCGTAAAAAACTGGGGCATTTATTGAGTAAAAAAGTAATTGAAGCCATTGATGCCGATTTACCAAACACGGTTTTCAGTTACATTCCAAACACTGCTGCAACGGCATTTTACGGAATGATTGATGGCATACACGATTATTTAACCGATTACAAAGCTCAAGAAATTTTAAAACTGGGTACCAATCCGGATATCAACAAACTAAAAGAAATTTTAAGTTGGAAGCCACGCAGGGAAAAAATAGCGGTTAAAGACGTAAAACTACGTACGTTTATTACCGATGACGAACACCGTGAAGACATGGTAGCACATGTGTATGATGTTACTTATGGCTTGGTTAAAAATGATGTAGATACTTTGGTGGTGATTGATGATAGTATTGTGCGTGGTACAACTTTACGCAGCAGTATTCTTCGCATCTTAGATCGTTTGCATCCAAAACGTATTGTTATTGTTTCATCGGCCCCACAAATACGTTACCCTGATTGCTACGGAATTGACATGAGCAGGTTAAAAGATTTTGTGGCTTTTCAAGCTATGTTGGGTTTATTAAAGGACCACAACAAAGAAGGAATGTTACAAGAGGTTTACCAAAAATGTAAAGTACAAGAAAATTTGCCTAAAGAGCAAATGGTAAATTACGTGAAAGATTTATACGACCAGTTTACGGATGATCAAATCAGCCAAAAAATTGCCGAAATATTAACACCTGAAGATTTAAGAGCAGAGGTGAAAATTATTTACCAAAGTATAGAAAACTTACACATTGCTTGTCCTGATCATAAAGGAGATTGGTACTTTAGTGGAAACTACCCAACACCGGGCGGTTTTAAAGTAGTAAACAAAGCCTTTATTAATTTTATGGAGGGTAATACAGCAAGGGCTTATTAATAAGTAACACATGATTCTTTCATCACACAACCTCGTTAAAAAATACAAAAAACGCACCGTAGTAAACAATGTTTCTATTGAAGTGAAACAAGGTGAATGTGTGGGTTTATTGGGACCAAATGGTGCTGGTAAAACCACCAGTTTTTATATGACCGTAGGTTTGGTAAAACCTGATGAAGGAACTGTAATGTTAGATGGCGAAGACATTACACCATTACCCATGTACAAACGTGCTCAAAAAGGTTTGGGTTATTTACCTCAAGAAGCTTCCATTTTCAGAACATTGAGCGTAGAAGATAATATTAAGTCGGTATTGGAAATGACCAAACTGAGCAAAACCGAACAGGACGCCAAACTAGAAGAGTTATTGGAAGAGTTTGGTTTGAACCGTGTGCGTAAAAGTATGGGTAATGTATTAAGTGGTGGCGAACGCAGGCGTTGTGAAATAGCACGTGCGTTAGCCGTTAACCCGAAGTTTGTGTTGTTGGACGAACCTTTTGCAGGTATTGATCCCATTGCGGTAGAAGATATTCAGCAAATTGTAT
>JBFYQC010000038.1:0-5802 GCA_041302975.1 Bacteroidota bacterium | reverse complement strand
CCACCGGCAAACTGTGGTTCTTCACATATTCAACACCGGCATGTATGGTTTCAAACGTAAAAGTTTCGTAGGCTGCAGTAGGTATTTGGTGGCGTTTCATAAACGCTTTGCTCCAATCTTTACTGCCTTCCATTTGTGCACCAGTTTCATCAGGCCCAACAAAAGGAATGGTTTTTAAATGATTATCGGCCATAAAATGGTTACGCATCCCTTTAACCAAAGGTTCTTCAGGCCCCACTATCACCAATCCAATTTCATTATCAATACAAAACTTACCTACAATGGCAAAATCAAGCGGATTAATAGGAACATTAACCCCCAATTGGGCAGTTCCGGCATTGCCCGGCATAACAAACAACTTGGTACACAAGGTGCTTTGAGTTAGTTTATAAGCAAATGCATGTTCACGTCCACCAGAGCCAATTAACAATATATTCATAATCAAAAGTGTAAATAAGTGGCGCGAATATAATACCTAACTAGATTTAGGTTACATTTGCCCCCTATATATTTATGTATTCTTTTACACAACAAACATTTAACATGGTGGCCACCACACAGCAATATCTTGAGCCTGTGTTGGTAAACGAGCTGCTTAACCTAGGTGCCACCGATGTTGAAAAACACAACAGGGCCGTAAGTTTTACCGGAGATTTAGGCGTAATGTACCGTGCAAACCTTTGCACACGTACTGCGTTAAAAATATTGGTGCCTTTTATAAAGTTTAAGGCGCGCAACGACCGTGATTTATATGAAGAGATAAGACGCATTAGCTGGGAAGATTACCTTGATGTGGATGGTACATTGGCCGTACATACCAGTTTAAGTACCGATTATTTTAACCATTCTCAGTTTGTTTCGCAAAAAACAAAGGATGCTATTGTAGATAGATTCAGGGATAAATTTGGCCGCAGACCCAGCGTTGATATCACCAACCCGCACTTAAGTATTGCCGTGCACATTGTGCGCGATGAAGTAAGCATTTCGTTTGATAGTTCGGCTGAAAGTTTACACCGCAGAGGTTATAGAACAGAACAAACCCTTGCACCTATTAATGAAGTTACTGCAGCCGGTATGATTTTATTAACCGGTTGGGATGGTAAAGGTGCTTTTGTTGACCCTATGTGTGGTAGCGGAACCATTTTGATTGAAGCGGCTTTGTATGCCAAAAACATTGCACCCGGATTGTTTAAAAAACACTTTGGTTTCATGCATTGGAAAAATTTCGACCGTAAATTATGGCAAAGTATTGTTGATGAAGCCAAAGCCAACATCAAAGAAACGGATACCATTTTTATGGGTAGTGATAAAACGTTTAAAGCCATTGAAATTGCCCGTGCCAATACCACACGTGCAGGTTTGGATGAAGACATTAGGTTAAGCAACAAACGTTTTGAAGAAGTAAAACCACCTCAAGGTGTGGCCGGTATAGTGGTGATGAACCCTCCGTATGGCGAACGTTTGCCTATTGAAGAAATTGGTCCATTTTATAAACAGATTGGCGACAAACTAAAACAAGACTTCGATGGTTATACTGCATGGATTATCTCATCAAATGTGGGTGCATTAAAAAAAGTTGGATTAGCTGCCAGTCAACGCCTAACTTTGTTTAACGGCCCATTGGAATGTAAATATTACAAGTTTGAATTATACAAAGGCTCGAAAAGAGCACCTAAAATCGACAATAACACCGAAGTTACCGAATAAAAACCGGTACAGCATTTTATTGCTTTTGGTGTTGATGCATGTGTTTACGTTTGCACATGCACCTGTTTCGTGGCACATGGTAAAAGCGGCCAACAATATTAAGGTGTTTACTTCCAATGTTCCTGATTATCCGGTAAAGGGTATTAGGGCTGAAGTTATTTTTGATGCACCGATAGAAAATGTATTGAAGGTAGCCATGAATGTAAACAATTACCCAAACTGGATTTACAAATGCAAAAAAAGTGTGGTAGTTAAACAGGTTTCTAAACAAGAAGTAATTTATTACCACATTACAGATGCACCATGGCCGGTTGATGACCGTGACCAGTATTCTGTTACCAAATTGAGTAAAGATGCAGATGGAAGTTATTGGCTAAACTCGCACTCCATACCCAATTATGGTGCTGAAGTGGAAGGAAATGTGCGCATAAAAAATGGCAGAGCCACTTGGCATTATACCCCATTACCAAACGGAAAAACAAAAGGCGACTACGAATTATTTTTTGACCCTGCAGGGCATATTCCAAGTTGGATTATCAATTTATTTATTGCCGAAGGACCTTATGTAACGATGCTGAATATGCAACGTGAAGTGAAGGCGGTTTCTGGAAAGTAGTTGTGGAGGTTATCATCCTTCGCCAAAGCTTCGGATGATGATAGAGGATGGAGATGTAGAATTTATAATTCAGTAGATTATTATCAGAGGCATAACACATACTTACTTACGGATTCTGTGAGAGCTTTCTCCTTACTGCACTTTCTTCCGCATCAATTTAATTTCTGCATCACGTTTTTTACTTGTTAAACGCTCTTGCACCGATGATTTTGTGGGTTTAGTAGCCTTACGTTTTTTGCGTACTACAAAACACTTATTCAACAATTGGTACATTTTTTTGAATGCAATTTCTTTGTTGGCCAATTGGCTGCGCTCTGTTTGTGCAACAATTTGTAATACACCTTCTGTTGTAAGTTTATCTGCTAATTTTTCAAGTAAAACAGCACGTTCTTCTTCCGTTAATAATTGTGAGTATTGCACATTAAATTCAAGCAACACTTTGGTGGCAACCTTATTTACATTTTGCCCGCCTGCACCACCGCTACGACTTGTTTTAACGGTAAATTCTTTGTTTAAAAACGGAGGAACAAAATGATGCATCAGTTGGCTTCAAAATTAAATTCTGTGCGCAATTGTTGGCGTGTTTTCTCCACCACATTTACATCCATTTTTATATCGGTAAGCGGGCGGTTGGTAGTTGCATTTTTAGGTTGCTTAACAATTGAATCTACCACTTGAATACCGCTTAAAATTTTACCAAATACGGTATATTCATTATCTAAACCTTTTGTACCAGATGTAGAATGACAAATGTAAAATTGCGAACCACTTGATGCCTTTAACGGATTTTGTGCATTACCCAAACGTGCTGCAGCTACTTCACCGCGCTTATGTCGAAATTTAGCCGTATCAATCTCTGCAGGAATGGTGTAACCCGGTCCACCAGATCCATCGTTATTCGGGTCGCTATCTTTTGAGTTAGGATCTCCACCCTGAATCATAAAATTACTGATGATACGATGAAAGGTAGTATTATCAAAAAAGTTGGTATCAGCCAAACCTAAAAAGTTAGCACGATGCAAAGGGGTTTCTTTATACAACCACATGTACATGGTACCAAATGAGGTATTGATTTGAATAATTTTTTCTGTTGTATCGGTATTGGTTGGCGTTTGTGGTTTTGGTGTTTCTTCTTTGGTGCATGAAGCAAATGCAAACAGCACCGCAATAATTAAGTATACGTTTTTCATCAATAGTAGTGTTTACTCAAACATACGTATTTAGGAGAGAAAAGAAAAAAATCCCCCGCAGCTTTTACACTACAGAGGATTTATTTTTATTCAGTTAAGCATCTTCGAGTAAAAAACGAATTAGGTACCAATGAGTGTTTTGTATCGAGAAGTGGTTCGGTCTGTGCCTGCTCGAGGTGGCTGAAAAAATCCTTCCCAGTTTTTAAACTAAAGATGATATAAATGATATAATTATTCAAATCACCATGCGATTCAATCGCACGGTAACGGTGGGGGGAGTTTCTTCTATTTTAAAGATATCTTACCAATAAACTATTAACCATAATTACGTATCTGTTTTTCATCAATAGTATTTACTCTAACATACGTATTTATAACGGAAAGAAAATATCCCTCATAAACTTGTATTACATGATTTTGATTATTGCTTTAAAGTAGAGTATACTTGTATATGGCTCTATATTACTGTAGTAAAAAAGTTGTACTTGCTATATATGCGCTTATGCTCGGTTTAATGGTAAGTTCATGTTCGCAAAAAAAATTTAGTTTTCGCAGTACTATTAAAGTTGAAAAACAAGAATTAAAATCCGTACCACAAGAAAATACTCGCACAATGTATATTGCAGCCAATAGCATTGTGCCAATTATAGCTAGGCCTATAGATAATAACCACATACACCCTAGAGCAAGAACTTTAGTACCCAAAAGAGCTGTAGTAACACAAACACACACTTTATCACAACTATCAAAAGGGCAAATCACGCAGTTATTTACTCATATGCAAAGTGAAGACAAGCAACTTAAGAAAACTGATAGTAAATTTTGGGACGTTGTAGCCCGTGCTTATTTAATAACCGCAACATTACTGGCAAGTACTATTTTTTTACTCGCGCGACCAGATTTTATGAGTGAAGAGTTTCAAAAAGTAGTTTTAACACTATTCCTTATTGGAGTTGCAATGTTAGCTATTGTTATTCTTCCTATTTTGTTAATAGCTTACCTCAAAAAATAAAAATCCCCCGCAGCATATATAATACTGAGGATTTAGGTTAATTAGGTACAGTCACTTCGAGTGAAAAATGAATGAGGCACGAATGAGTTTTTTGTATCGAGAAGTTGTTCAGCGCAGCTAAAAGTGGAATCACCGCTTAATACACGCTCCAACAAATTAGCCAAACAAAGCGCACAACAGACAATATGGTCTGTGCCTGCTCGAGGTGGCTGAAAAAATCCCCCGCGGCTTTTACACCACGGAGGATTTAACCCAAACCCTATTTATTTTAACATTCTTATTGATTCACAAACTCAAATTGGTTTTTATCATTGAGTTTGATTAATACACTGCTATCTTTTTTGATGTTGCCCATTAAAATCTCTTTAGAGAGTTCGTTTAAAATGCGCTTTTGCATCACACGTTTTAATGGGCGGGCACCAAATTGTGGGTCGTAACCCAACTGCGATAACCAATCCAATGCTTCATCGGTTGCACTAATTTCCATGCCTTGTTCGGCCATGGTATGTTGCAACGATTTAAATTGAATGTTTACAATTTCGCGCACGTTTTCGCGGCTTAATGGAGTAAACATCATCACATCATCTATACGGTTTAAAAACTCAGGCCTAATGGTATGTTTTAATAAATCCATTACCCCGGCTTTGGCTTCCGCAATTTTATCTTCTTTGTTAAACTCGTTGTAATCTTCTAGTTTTTCTTGGATGATGTGCGAACCAATGTTAGAAGTCATGATGATGATGGTATTTTTAAAATTAGCCATACGACCTTTGTTATCGGTTAATCTTCCATCATCCAACACTTGCAATAAAATGTTAAACACATCAGGGTGTGCTTTTTCAATTTCATCTAACAAAACTACCGAGTAAGGACGTCTGCGCACGGCTTCCGTTAACTGTCCGCCTTCTTCGTAACCCACGTATCCCGGAGGCGCTCCAATTAAACGACTCACCGTATGTTTCTCTTGGTACTCGCTCATGTCAATACGAATCATGGCATTGTCTTGGTTAAACAAGAATTCAGCTAACGCTTTTGCCAACTCTGTTTTACCCACACCTGTTGTACCTAAAAATATAAACGAACCAATTGGTTTTTTGGGGTCGCTTAATCCTGCACGGTTTCTGCGTATGGCATCGGCAATGGCCTCAATAGCCTCTTCTTGGCCAACCACACGTTTGTGCAATTCATCTTCTAAGTGCAATAACTTCTCACGCTCACTTTGTAGCATACGGGTAACAGGTACACCAGTCCAACGACTCACTACACCTGCAATATCT
>JBFYQC010000037.1:0-11118 GCA_041302975.1 Bacteroidota bacterium | reverse complement strand
GTTGATGTGGTAATAAAAGACTTGGCAATAATTCCATTGTCGTTAAGTAAAAATGCCTTCGAAATTCGTAAAGAAGACTTAGAGGTGTTTATAGAAATCATGCGTACGTCAACTCAAGACCAACGTTTACGTTTGCGTGGTATGGTAAACTTTAGGGTTGAAATGATTACTGTAGCTGCATTATTGATAAATTTCGTAATATCAAATCATCACTTCAACCGAATTATTGCATCAAACTACTCGCTAAAAGAAGGCGTTTTGTTTACTTAATCTCTTTTAGTTTTTCATATAATTTAGCTACGGGAAGGCCCATTACGTTGTAAAAACAACCATTAATTTTCTCTACAGCAACATACCCAAACCAGTCTTGTATACCATAGCTGCCGGCCTTATCAAATGGTTTGTAGTTTTTAATGTAATGCCAAATTTCATCGTCACTTAATGGTTTAATGGTAACCTCACTGCTATCAAAAAAGGGTATAGTTTGGGTTGATGTTTTGATGCAAACTCCTGTGTAAACGGTGTGTGTGGTACCGCAAATTTCTTTTAGCATGTTGTATGCGTCTTGCTCATTTTCAGGCTTGTTTAACACATGATTGTTTACCCAAACTATGGTATCTGCGGTAACTAATATTTCTTGGTTTGATATTTCTTCAGGATAAGCATTTGCTTTTTTCTCGGCCAAATAAAGTGCAATTTCTGCCCCTTTTAAATGTTTAGGAAACGTTTCATCAACTTCGTATGTAAATACTTCATAGGTAAGCTCCAAACCTTTTATCAATTCTTGTCTGCGTGGAGATTTAGAAGCTAAGATTATTTTTTTATTCATGATGGTAAGGTTCACCTTTGATGATGGTAAATGCGCGGTAAAGTTGTTCGATAAAAATAAGTCGTATTAACTGATGCGAGAAGGTCATTTGTGATAAGGATACTTTTGCGTTTGCCCTAGCATATACTTCTTCACTAAAACCATAAGCACCACCAATAATAAAAACTACGTGTGCTTGATATATTGATAATTTTTGCAAATAATCCGCAAAGGCTGTTGACGAATATTCTTTGCCATTCTCATCAAGTAATATTACAAAGTCGTTTGGTGCAATTTTTTTCAGCAGCACATCACCTTCATTTTTTTTAATGAGGCTGATGTCGGTTGTTTTCAAACGGGTTGGTAACTCAAACAATTGGCTATCAAACTTGCAATAATGCTTTAGTCGTTTACTAAATTCATCAAATCCGGTATCAACAAATTTAAAATGCGTTTTGCCTAATTGTAGCAATGTAATTTTCATTGGGGGCAAATTTAACTAAATTAATTATTCGCTAAAGGCTCTTGTAATTTAACATCGATTTTGTTGTTAGTTCTTAAGAATAAAATGCATCATAAGCCTTTATACACTAATATGAAGTGTTGGTTAATTTATAAAACTATGATAATTAATGCTTTAATTCAATATTTTCAACACATTTAATAGAGGTCGAGAAAGGGCGAAAATCTACATCCGTTGTGTATCGCGCAATAAATGAACAAAAAAATAGGCCACCAAATTGGTAGCCTACTTTGTTTATTCCGGATTAACCGGTGGTGTATCTTTTTTCTTACGAGGTTCTTTCTTTTTAACCACAGTAATTTTTAGTTCTTCTGCATTAGTTTCTTTGTCGTAGTCAATTTCTATTACGGCACCTTCCATGCTTTCACCTTTTAATAATTCCTCTGCAACTGGATCTTCAACAAAACGCTGGATGGTACGAGCCAAAGGGCGTGCACCCATTTCAGGGTCGAAACCTTTTTCTGCTAAGAAGTCTTTTGCTACATCTGTAATCTTAAAGGTAAAGCCAATTTCTTCCACACGTTTAACTAGCTTCTCTAAGTTTAAATCAAGTATTTTGTGAATGGCTTCTTTATCTAATTGGTTAAATACAATCACATCGTCAATACGGTTTAAAAACTCCGGTGAGAAGAAACGTTTTAATGCGTTTTCAATCACAATTTTCGCATTCGCATCAGCTTGAGCCTGTTTACTTGGTGTACTAAAGCCAACACCTGCTCCAAACTCTTTTAATTGGCGGCTACCAATGTTTGATGTCATAATAATGATTGTATTTCTAAAATCAACTTTACGACCTAAGCTATCGGTAACAAAACCTTCATCCAATACTTGAAGCAAAATATTAAACACGTCAGGATGTGCCTTTTCAATTTCATCAAGTAAAACTACTGCGTATGGTTTTCTCCTAATTTTTTCGGTTAATTGTCCACCTTCTTCATAACCAATATATCCCGGAGGCGCTCCAACCAATCTACTCACCGCAAATTTTTCCATGTATTCACTCATGTCAATACGAATCATGGCATCATCGGTATCAAACAAATAGCGGGCAAGTACTTTGGCCATTTCTGTTTTACCAACTCCTGTTGGACCTAGAAACACAAACGAACCAATGGGTTTGTTCGGGTTTTTTAAACCTGCACGTGTGCGTTGAATGGCTTTGGCCAATTTTTTAATCGCATTTTCCTGACCAATTACTTTGCCTTGTAAATCTTCAGGCATGCTCAATAGCTTTTGGCCTTCGCTTTGTGCAATACGTTTCACAGGTACACCTGTCATCATTGCAATTACTTCTGCAATATCATTCTCGGTTACCTTATAACGTTGTTGTTTGGTTTCTTCCTCCCATTTTACTTTTTCGGTTTCTAACTGCTCCAATAAATGTTTTTCCTTGTCGCGCAGTTTAGCCGCTTCTTCGTATTTCTGGCTTTTAACAACTTTGTTCTTTTCTACTTTAATATCTTCTATGGCTTTTTCAAGCTCAAGAATATTAACAGGTACGTGTATGTTGCTAATGTGAACACGAGCTCCAGCCTCATCTAACACATCAATTGCTTTGTCGGGCAAATGACGATCGTTGATGTAACGGTTACTTAATTTAACACAAGCTTCAATAGCCTCTGCATCGTAAATAACATTGTGATGGTCTTCGTATTTATTTTTAATGTTATTTAAAATCTGTACAGTTTCTTCAGGTGATGTAGGGTTTACAAGTACCGATTGGAAACGTCTTTCTAAAGCACCATCTTTTTCGATGTACTGACGGTATTCATCCAAGGTAGTTGCACCAATACATTGAATTTCTCCACGTGCTAAAGCGGGCTTAAACATGTTGCTTGCATCCAAGCTTCCACTTGCGCCACCTGCACCAACAATGGTATGAATTTCATCAATAAATAAAATTACATCAGGCGATTTTTCAAGCTCGTTCATCACTGCTTTCATGCGTTCTTCAAACTGACCACGGTATTTTGTTCCGGCAACTAAACTTGCCAAATCAAGCATAACCACACGTTTGTTAAACAACACACGCGAAACTTTACGTTGCACAATGCGTAAGGCCAAACCTTCAGCAATGGCTGTTTTACCAACACCCGGCTCGCCAATAAGCACAGGATTGTTTTTCTTTCTACGACTTAAAATTTGCGAAACACGTTCAATTTCTTTTTCTCTACCAACAATAGGGTCTAATTTCCCGTCCTCAGCACTTTTGGTCAAATCACGCCCAAAATTATCTAACACAGGAGTTTTTGATTTATTATCAGTCTTTCTGGTTGGTTCTGCTGGTTTGCGAGATTCTTCGCGGTAAAAATCATCTTCTGGAGTATCTGCACTCATCTCGTTTTTTACATCTGAGATATTATTTTCAACTGCCGATTTAAATATGTCATAGCTAATGCCATATTGCGATAAAATTTGTGAGGCTAAGTTGTCCTCATCACGCAATACCGACAACAATAAATGTTCGGTGCCAATAATATCGGTTTTAAAAATTTTAGCTTCTAAATAGGTAATCTTTAGTACCTTTTCAGCTTGTTTAGTTAATGGTATATTAACCAGATTGGTGTTGTTATTGGCAGTGCCTTTAATAGCGTCTTCAATAGTTTTTTTCAATCGGATAACATCCACGTCAAGGGCTTTTAACGTTCGGATGGCTTTTCCATCACCCTCACGAACCAATCCCAATAATAGGTGTTCTGTGCCGATGTAATCATGACCTAGACGTATAGCTTCTTCTCGGCTATAACTAATTACATCTTTTACGCGTGGTGAAAATTTAGCTTCCATAATTTGTTTTATCCAACTCTTAAGTTGTTGTTGCTACAATTCAAATATAATTCCATTTACAATACAACGCAATGTTGACATAAAAAGGTTTACACAATGATATCAACGTTTGTTTTGGTTCAAAAAACTCGACTTATTGGCTTAAAACGTGACACTTTTTAATCCTCTTTTCGTTTTTTCCTGTTGTTGTGTATGAACAATTGGTCAGTTATTTATTCTTGTGAATTGGTTGTTTTTGGTTTTAATTTATGCGCAAATACTTTCCTGAATTTTTCCAATTTAGGTTTAATCACAACCCTACAATAGCCTTCATTGCCATTTTGGTTATAATAGTTTTGATGATAATCTTCGGCTACATAAAATGGTTGTAAAGGACTAACTTCGGTTACAATTGGTGAATCAAATACTTTTGCTTCTCCTAGTTGTGCTATAACTTTTTCTACTTCCGCTTTTTGTTCATCATTATGGTAAAAAACTACAGAACGGTACTGAGTGCCCTTATCAGCTCCTTGTTGGTTTAAAGTGGTTGGGTCATGACTCATGAACAAGGCTTGTAGCAGATCGTTAAAGCTTATTTTTTGCGGGTTGTAAACAATTCGGCAAACTTCAGCATGTCCGGTATTACCATAACATACCTCACGGTAGGTTGGGTTTGGTTCATTACCACCGCAGTATCCACTTATTACTGTATCAACTCCTTCCAACTGCTGAAAAACAGCTTCTACACACCAAAAGCAGCCTGCACCAAAAGTGGCGGTGGCCGAATCGGGTTTAGTTATGTTGTTGTTTGTTGTAGTGCTTGTCATGTTGTTAGATTTTGGTTTGGTTTTTCCGCACGCAATAAGCGAACCTGCGGTAAATAGTGCAACCAATATAATTGCTTTATTTATTGATTTCATAGATAAATAACAATTGCTGTTGATTAATGTTTCCATGTATATACGTAAAGGTATTTTATTAAGTTTGTAAAGTGATTAAAAAGCAAATCATTTTCTTTATCAGTTTTTTTATGCTGTTTGGTTTTACCGCACAAAACGGTATCCAAAATATTCCTTTGTTAGATTTAAAAGGTAATATAGTTAAGCTTAATCAAATTCATAAATACAAGGCAACCGCTATTTTTTTTATATCGCCCGAGTGCCCGCTTTGCCAAAGTTACACATTAACCATTAATCAACTTATTAAAAAGTATAACGGAAAAGCTATTGATTTTATTGGTGTTGTTCCTACGAAGAACTTTTCTATGTCAGATATTTTAAATTATAAACGAATTTATAAATCCAATTTAAATTTGGTGTGTGATTCAGAAAATAAATTGGTAAAAAAAATAGGTGCTACCATTACACCTGAAGTTTTTTTAGTTGATTCGAAAGGTGTAACTATCTACAGTGGAAGAATTGATAATTGGGCCTATGAATTGGGTAAAAAAAGAACGGTAATTACTGCACATGACTTAGTTGATGCCATAGAATCGGTATTGAATAATAAACCTGTTAAAATTAAAAAGACCAAAGCTGTAGGATGTTTTATAGAGTAAAAAAATATGCAACATTGTATGCCATTATCATTGGTATGTTATTGGTTAGTTGCGGTGGGCAATCATCATCATCACCTGAGCTAACAGGTCCTGTAAATTTTGCCGAACATATTGCGCCAATTATATACACCAATTGCACTAAGTGTCATCAACAAGGAGAGGCAGGACCTTTTACCTTAACATCATACCACGATGTGGCTAAACGAGCAAAGCTTATTAAGTATGTGACTGAACATCGCATCATGCCACCTTGGCCTGCCGACCCTACTTACAGTAATTTTGCAAACGAAATGTATTTAACCGATGCCCAAATTAATTTAATTAAGCGTTGGGTTGATGATGGACTTTTACCTGGTGATACCAGTAGTTTAAAATCGCCTCAAATAATGAGCACAGATTTAAAACTTGGAAAACCTAATTTAATTGTAAAAGTTCCAGTAATAAAAATACCAGGTAACAATACCGACTTGTTCACTGTAATGAAAATACCTTATGAAATTGTGCAAGATACTTTTGTGCGTGCAATAGAGTTTGTTTGTGGTAATAAACGTTTGGTTCACCACATGAATGGTCATTTGGTTCAATTTGACTCGGCCAAGAAAAAGAATATTAATGAGGGTAAAAGCTGGGTAAATCAAAACCAAACACAAAGCACTAAAATACACCGCGAGTTAGGTTTACTTCATGATGATGGTACCTATCCGGCCTTGACCCCAAGTGTGAGTAATTATTTGCCCGGAGCATTGTTCAGCTTGTATCCTAAAGAAATAGGAGGGTATAAGATAAGTAAGAAGGGCGCTTTTTATTTAAATGATATGCACTTTGGTCCAACGCCAGTTGATACTTATGACTCTTCGTATTTTAAAATTTACTTTAGTGCTACACCACCTAAACGTCCGGTCAGTGAATTTCAAATGGGTACATTGGGTATTACTCCTGTTATACCTGAATTAATAGTACCACCAAACGAAGTTAAAAAGTTTATGATAAAAGCCACCATGCCCGATGATATTTCCATTGTAAGCATTGTTCCTCATATGCACCTTATCGGCAAAAGTTTTCTGGCATACGCTATCAAACCAAGTGGTGATACTATTCCACTGATAAGAATAAACAATTGGGATTTTAGGTGGCAGTATTTTTATCAGTTTAAAACGTTATTAAAACTGCCCAGAGGAACTACTATTTATGTAGAAGGTGTTTATGATAATACGGCATCAAATCCTAATAACCCATTTAACCCACCGAAAGAAATTAGAGAGCGTGAGGGCAGCATGAAAACAACGGATGAAATGTTTCAATTAATTGTAACCTACGTTCCTTACCAATCGGGAGATGAAAAGATAAGTTTAGAAAATGTTTTGCCTTAGTTAGAAGCTACTTTATGACAGATCTTTTAAATAGAGAAAAACTGCAAATTTACAATTTATATAATGGTGACATTGATGGGGTTTTTAGAAATAACAGACCCACAGAAATGGCTGTTTTTGGCGATAGTTTGGATATTACTTGGGAATTAATTTCAAATAAACTTCAAGACATAGAACTAATTTCCAGGCGGCTAACTTCATATGACTATACAAAAAAGATTTTGACAGAGTTATTTGAAAAATCAGATGCAGAAACATTTAAATTATTTACGGACAAAATTCCATTTTATGATGACTTTCAGAATGTAAGACATATCCTAGAAACAATCAAAGGTCTAACAACAGATGAAGCAGATGCAGTATGGGCCGGATATGACAATGGAAAAGATTTTTTAATTGACTTAAATTCAGACATCGAAAAAATCATTTTTTGCGACTTTGAAACTTTAGATAGACTCAATTTGGAGTTCGCACCTACTTCAACTTACCAAGAATTATCATTATCAAATGGTTGGACTGATGACTACATAGAACTTTCAGCACGATTTGATAAATTGTATGTGAAAATTAAAAGGCAGAAGACAGTTTCTGGCAAAACAGAATGGTGGAAGTTTTGGCAGTGAGAAGAAAACTAATAATTAACAGCTAACAAGTTATTACCCAGGCGAGGGAAGTTGTTTAAAATTCAACTTAAGAAAATAGTATAAAAAAAGAGGCTATTTCGATTGAAATAGCCTCTTTAAATAGTATGTTTAGAACTTATGCTTCTGCTTTAGGAGCAACAGAAACGTATGATCTATTATCAGCTTTCTTTTTGAAAACTACTTTACCATCAATAAGTGCGAACAAGGTATGATCTCTACCAATACCTACGTTATCACCAGGATGGTGTTTTGTTCCACGTTGGCGAACGATAATGTTACCTGCAGTAGCAAATTGACCACCAAAAATTTTAACGCCAAGACGCTTACTGTGCGACTCGCGACCGTTCTTCGAACTACCAACACCTTTCTTATGTGCCATTGTATTTAGTTATTAATCGGTTTAAAAATTAAAATTAAGCGTTTATAGCTTCAATTTGGATTTTAGTAAAAGATTGACGATGACCGTTTTTCTTTCTGTAACCTTTTCTACGTTTCTTTTTGAAAACGATTACTTTGTCGCCTTTTAAGTGCGTTAACACTTTGGCTTTTACGTTAGCACCGGCTACCGAAGGAGCCCCTACTTTTACTGATCCGTTGTTGCTTACAAGCAACACATTGTTAAGTTCAATGCTGGCGCCTTCCTCTTGTTGTAACCTGTGTACGTAAAGAGTTTGGTCTTTTTCTACTTTGAACTGTTGGCCAGCGATTTCCACTATTGCAAACATGTTTGTATAAATTTATATTGTTAAAAGGATTGCAAAGATATGCCTATTTCAAATAATTACAAGCCTGTTTATCAAAAAAAGTATAAATCATACATTACATCTACGATATTTAGCGTATTGTTCAGTGTTCGACCATCTATTTATTTTGAAAACAATATGATGTTCAGCACCAAACCTAAGCCCGATAGTACCCAAATGCACAAAAAAATGATTGAACAATGTGAAGCATTTAAACTTGATGATTGGGATCATATAAAACCTCTTTTGGCTGCAGAGTTGGATAGTTTTATTTTAATGCTTAAGTGGATAAAACAAATGAAAGACATGAACGAAATATCATTAGAACAGGCTCGTATACATATTGATATTCAGAGAAATACAATGCGAACGAGATTAACTGTATTGCCAGGTTTGGATTTACTTAAAGTTGAACACATTCTTAACCATTGCATTGATATTATAAGAATGGACATTTACACTTATGTTGGATGGGTTTTAGTTTAGCTATAACTTGTTGGTAATAAGACTTATATGCTAAATGGTGGTTTTTTGACGAGAAAGTATTTAGTTTTAATCTTCAGGTTTTTCATTGAAGTGTAAAATTAGATAGATATTACGGCTATTGGTTATTGATGATCATGTTGAGTTTTCTGAACAAATTAATCAAACATTAATTGATAATGGCTTTTGTGTAACCAAGGCAAATACTACTATGCAAGCATTAGATGCTTTAATAGAAAGGTATGATTTTATTCTTTGGGATTATGTATTTGGATAAATGGATGTTTGAGGTTTTATGAGGCAGCTTAAAGTAATAGAACCTCATTTAATTGTATTATGGAATATCGAAGTAATACTTGATGTTCTTTGCATTAGGCGTCAGTGACATTTTAATTAAACCGATTTTAGATGATGATTTATTTAATCAACAAATCAAACACACCTATGTTTCATATTTACAAAAGGCCGAAATAGTAAATAATAAAGTTCCTAACCTTAAAAATATTGCCGCTCAAGTATAATTTGAAACCAAAAACCTAGTGCTGCGTGATGTCAAATTTAATAAGACAAAAACAGCCAAAGTGTTGGGTATTGATAGAAAAACATTGCACAATAAATTGTTGAAACATAAGTTAGCTGATAAAAATTAGCTTTACACGTTAATTATGTTGTCTCTGCTCGTACATTTTTTAATAACTTGCAGTTATGGAAAATCAACCGAAAGAAGCGTTTAACGAAATTGTAGATCACCTCCAAGACTACGTAGAAACACAAAAAGAAATTATAAAACTACAAACTGTTAAGCACGGAAGTGCGGCTGCGGGTAGTATTGCAGCCGTTTTGTTATTGTCACTATTCTTATTGGTAACCTATTTGTTTCTAAATGTTGGTTTTGCTCTATTTATAGCAACATCAACTACCCATTTTATTGCATTTTTAATAGTAGGGGTTGGTAACTTATTGGTAGCAATTTTGGTTTATTTATTGCGTAATACCTTGGTTATACGTCCTATTCAAAACTTAATCATAAAACTAACAACCGAGTAACATGGCTAAAAATATTATAGAACTCGAAAAGCAGTTGTTATTGCTTGAGTTAAAAAAGGAAAATCAAGTAAAACAATTAAAGTCGGATTTTAACGACATCGTTGAATTTATGAAACCGGCCAATATTATTAAGCGTGGATTTAATGAGTTAGTTGGTGGTGATAAATCAGGGATAAGTAATCCGCTTGTTGGAGGAATAGCCAGTTTTGCAGGAACATTTTTATTGGAAGAATTTATATTTAAACGTGGTGGTTTTTTATACCGTGTTTTAACAAGTGTTTTGGCAAGTAGCTTGTTCCAAGATTTAACTAAAGGTGAAGACTCATTCTTGAAAAAATGGGCCATAAAATTAAAAGAAAGGTTTAAGAAAAAGGGCACTGATGACGCTGATAAAGACGGAGAGATAGCCGATGAGGAAACATGGCCTGAATCGCCTTCGGCTAAATAATAACCAGTCTAAACAACTGACATTAAATAGTTAAAACCATTGCCGAAAACTTGTGGATAGCATCCCATCAATGAAATGTACTTTGCTGCCATGAGCATGGATTTTTTTACGAGCAACCTTGAACAGTTAAGTGTACATGAAGTTGGCAATAAAAACAATGGTGGGCAGCTTTACGCTTCTACTGATAGCTTGGAGGTTAATGATGAAAGTTTGATTGCCTTACTACAACATTATTTCCTAAAACCATTTACACAACAAGAGTTTTGGCAGCTTACGTCCAGCAATGATGATGTAAACTTAAATCCTGTTTATTCCTTTGCACAACAAATTTTTAATCAAATTTCCTCTTTCCACCTACAAACCATAAATATTGCCAAACATCTGTTTGAGTGCACCAATCATCCAAACATAAAAGATGGCGATTTATATGTAGCATACATAAGCCATGTTAAGTTAGGCGATGATATTTGTGATGCGATTGGAATATTTAAATCTGAACACAAAGAACCGTTTTTAAAAACAAAGCGGAAAGGAAAGGAATACAGCATTAATGCCGATGAGGGTATTAATATTGACAAGTTGGATAAAGGATGTATTATTTTAAACCTGAACCAAGAACAAGGTTATAAGGTTGCTATTGTTGATAAAGCAGGACGCGGTGCTGAAGCCTTTTATTGGAAAGACGACTTTTTGCAAGTAAAAACCTGTGCAGATGATTATAACTATAC
>JBFYQC010000036.1:0-9451 GCA_041302975.1 Bacteroidota bacterium | reverse complement strand
GTTTCTATCGGGTAACCTTCACTGTCTACGCAACCTTTGGCTTCATTCCACATCCATTTTTCGGCACGTGCCAATGGTGGTTCACCATCTTCGGTTGGTAAAAATTTATCTACCTCAGGTAAAACCAAAGGCAATTTATCAGCAGGAATACAATGTGGCGTTCCGTTTTTGTAATACACCGGAATAGGTTCGCCCCAATAACGTTGGCGGCCAAAAATGGCATCGCGCAAACGGAAATTGGTTTTACCTTTTCCATGTCCGCCTTTTTCTATGTATTCAATGGCTTTTTTAATGGCATCTTTTACATCAAGCCCATTTAAAAAATCGGAATTGGTAAGTCGTCCTTCTTTGGCATCATACGAAGCGGTATTTAAATCGTGCTCGGACGGAATTTTTACCACCGGAAGAATGGGTAAATTAAAGTGTTTGGCAAAAGCAAAATCGCGACTATCATGAGCAGAAACGCCCATTACAGCTCCAGTTCCGTATCCAGCCAATACATAATCAGCCACCCAAATGGGTACTTCATTACCAGTAAATGGATGTATGGCATACGCACCTGTAAATGCACCACTAATGCGTTTTACATCGGCCATTCTATCGCGTTCGCTGCGGTTTTTGGCTTGCTCAACGTATTGCATTACATCATCTACATAGTCGCCTTCTAATAAATCATCCAGAAATTCATACTCGGGTGCTACAGCTATAAAACTTACACCAAAAATGGTATCAGGTCGTGTTGTAAACACTTCAATATCAAAAGCTTTATCTTGTACCTTAAAATGTACACTTGCACCTTGCGATCTTCCAATCCAATTGCGTTGTGTTTCTTTTAAACTTTCAGTCCAATCAAGTTTTTCTAAATCGTTTAACAAACGTGCAGCATAAGCAGTAATGCGCATGCTCCATTGTTTCATTAATTTACGTTCAACCGGGTAACCACCACGCTCGCTTACACCATCTTTAACTTCATCGTTGCTGAGTACGGTACCTAATTGCGGACACCAATTTACATAAGCTTCGCTTAAATAAGCCAAACGGAAACCGGATAATACCTCTTCGCGTTTTTCTTCGCTAAAGTTATTCCAGTCTTGTGCAGTAAATGGAGGAAAATCTAATTCAACACCACCAGTTAAAACACTATCATCAACCCCACAAAAACCATTTACACTAAATTGTTTGGCAAGGGTTTCAACAGGTTCGGCTTTATCAGTATTGGGGTTATACCAAGAGTTGTATAGTTCAATAAAAATCCATTGGGTCCATTTGTAATAATCAGGGTTTGAAGTACGTACTTCCCTGTCCCAATCGTAGCTAAAACCTATTTTATCTAATTGTTCACGGTAACGAGCTATGTTATTTTCTGTGGTAACAGCAGGGTGTTGACCAGTTTGAATGGCATATTGTTCGGCAGGTAAACCAAAACTATCGTAGCCCATTGGATGCAGTACGTTAAAACCTTTAAGGCGTTTATAACGTGCGTATATATCAGATGCAATATAACCTAACGGATGCCCCACATGTAAGCCTGCACCACTTGGGTAAGGAAACATACTAAGTACGTAGCTCTTAGGTTTATTGGTGTTTTCGGTAACTTTATATACTTGTTGGGCTCTCCAGTTGTTTTGCCACTTCTGTTCTATCTCGGTAAAATTATACTCTTTCATCATCAAAAATAGTTTATGTTTAATGGCTTGATTACAAGTAAATCAATAAAATAAAACCTACACATCAAGCCACAAACAATGAACAGTTTTATCCTCTATTTTTTGGATTATTATTATTGTTGTTATTGTTATTGCGGAAACGGTTGTTGTTGTTTCCACCACCGCCTTGATTATTGCGGTTTTGTTGGTTGCTGCCGCCACCTTGGTTGTTGCGGTTGCGGTTTGGCTGATTGCTGCCACCACCCGGACGGAAGTTACGGTTACCGCCACCTTGATTGCTACCACCACCCGGACGGAAATTACGGTTACCACCACCACGAGATTGATTTTGCAAGGCATTAAACTGAACATCTTCTTCGGTAGATAAACGAATGCGGCCTTCGCTTAACAATTCTAAGTGCGATAATATTTCTTCGTCACTTAGTTGCTCCTCGTTCCAGTTTTTACAAGCCTGTTTCATAAACGAACCAATCAGGTTAATAAAACCACCTTTAGTTGGTCCATCAGGCATTTCACCTGCACGCTCAATCATTTGCTCTATGTTTTTGCCATAAAAACGATACTTAATTCTGCGTTGCGGGTATTTCATCATAGTAGGTTTGATGGCAATACTTTCGCGAGTTGGTATAGGATAAGGAGAATCCACATCCAATTTAAAATCACTAATTACAAATAAGTGATCCCATAATTTGTGTTTGTAATCGGCCACATCACGCAGGTGGGGATTTAACATACCCATTAACTGTATTAAAGCTCCTGCTAATTTGTTACGTTTTCCTCTGTCGGGTTCGGCAACGGCTACTTCAACCATTTTTTGAATATTGCGACCGTACTCTGAAATTTGCATAAACCCGCGATCTGTATTGTACTCGGGCATTTCTACTTTATATTTCATCAAAATAAATTTCTGTGTAAGCAACATAGCCGAAAGGGCTTGTTGTAATTAAAGCCTGCAATTTAAAGGATTTAGGATAATAAAGGGAAAGTTTTTTCAAGATGATTTTTAGTAGTGTACAATTTCAAAACACGCCTGGTTATACTACTCAAAATCAGAACAAAGTACTACTTAACCATACACCTAAAAGTTAAGTTAACCCTTGGCTTGTTTACTTTAGTGGTTGGTGGCAAACGGTGCAGCCAATGTGTTTGTGTGGTATCTTTCATTACCAACAAACTGCCGTGTTCTAATAATACCGAAACGGTTTCTTTATTCACCTTGTGTTTAAATGAAAACTTACGTTCGGCACCAAAACTAAGTGAGGCTATTGCACCATTCATTTTCAGGTCTTTTTCGGCATCACTGTGCCATGCCATTCCTTCATTTCCATTATGGTATAAGTTAAGTAAACATGAGTTAAACCGTTCACCTGTTTGGGTTTCAACCAAGTGTTTTAGTGCCAATAATTCTGTTGTAAAAGGAAGCGCATTTTTGGTGATTTTAGAGTACGTATAAGCATATGGTTTATCGCCATACCAAGCCACTTTGCGTGCCGTTATTATTTTTTTTCCCATGATAATGGCCTCATCGTTTCTCCACTCAATTGTATTTAACAAGTCGTTTAAGTATACATCAGCATCGTTTAAAGGCATACATTTACCATAATAATTTACAGTTCCATCAAATGGCAATAAGTTATCATTTGGGTTAATGTTTGGTGTACCGAATAAATCCATGTTAAAGGGTTTTCTTGTTAATTTCTGTGTTGTTATTTATTAATTTTAATGCATTAATGATTTCAATTGTCTCAAGCAACAATAAATGTAATACACCTATTTTTATGTTTATTTTAATTGGTATACACAATTAGCTATTTTTTAAAAGTGTAAACCATCTTATTGCAATAATAGTTTGGTTATTACTTTAAATTCCAATTTATAATATGCTGTTTGGTTCGTCTATCTAGGTAAATAAATAGATTGAAAACCTCGAATATATTAAAACAGCAAAATTGGCCGTTTGATTACCTTTTTAATGAAATGATGAAATGATTAAACGATACAATGATTCAATCTTGCGATAAGTTAATAAGCAACCATAATGCTATGGCCAAAACTTTGCCCAATTAATGATGTTAGATAAGTAAATACCTTGTTATATTTGACAACCAATTTTAAAAACATGATTCAAACCAAAGGATACGCAGCAATTGATGCAACAACAGATTTAAGTTCGTTTAATTTTACACGCAGAGATGTGGGCGCAAATGATGTATTGATAGAAATACTTTATTGTGGTGTTTGCCATAGCGATTTACATGCAGCGCGTAACGAATGGAAAAGCACCGTATACCCGATAGTTCCTGGCCACGAAATTGTAGGAAAAATAACGGCAATTGGCGCACATGTTACTAAATTTAAAGTAGGCGATTTAGCAGGTGTTGGTTGTTTTGTTGATTCTTGCCGTGTTTGCCCTAATTGCCAAGAAGGTTTAGAGCAATACTGTGATACTGGAGCAATAAGCACATACAATAGTTTACGTTTAGATGGTAAAACACAAACGTTTGGGGGGTACAGTAATAATATTGTAGTTGACGAAAAGTATACCTTACATGTTTCTGATAAATTAGATTTAGCACGTGTAGCACCATTGTTATGTGCGGGTGTTACTACATACTCTCCTTTACGCCATTGGAAAGTAGGTAAAGGACATAAAGTAGCTGTTTTAGGATTAGGCGGTTTAGGCCATATGGCTGTTAAGTTTGCCGTTTCGTTTGGTGCAGAGGTAACCATGTTAAGCTCGAGTTTAGGCAAAAAAGCCGATGCAGAAATGTTAGGGGCACATCATTTTGCATTAACTAGTGATACTGAAACCATGAAGAATTTAACCATGAAATTTGATTTTATAATTAATACGGTTTCTGCGCCACACGACTACAATACCTATTTACAGTTATTGAAATCGGATGGTGTAATGGTACTTTTAGGGGCACCTCCAACCCCTTCTCAAATTAACGCATTTAGTTTATTGGGTAAACGCAGAACGCTGGCAGGTTCGCTAATTGGAGGCATTAAGGAAACTCAAGAAATGCTTGA
Source organism: Bacteroidota bacterium (assembly GCA_041302975.1). Classification (GTDB taxonomy): domain Bacteria; phylum Bacteroidota; class Bacteroidia; order UKL13-3; family UKL13-3; genus UBA6183. The sequence continues at coordinate 4,751 of JBFYQC010000036.1, read as the reverse complement.
TTATTGTGCTGCAAACAATATTATGAGTGATATTGAGCTTATTCCTATGAACAATATTAACGAAGCTTATGAGCGTATGTTGAAATCCGATGTGAAGTATCGATTTGTAATAGATATGGCAACATTGTAGCTGAATTTGGTACATGGTTATGTATTAACATGTTTGCTTTTTTAAGTTTTATTAAAACATATTTGTAATATAATTACCCCCTTTTCAAATATAAAGCCGTTCCTGTTGCAGGGCGGCTTTATTCTTTATAAGTAATGGTACTAGTAATTTATTACGTCTCTGTACAATGCAAATAATTGGCCTTTGCTGTTTACGTTTAATTTATTGTAAACACTTGTTATGTTTTTTCTAATGGTATCAATAGATACATTTAATTCGGCTGCAATAAGCTTATAACTCATTCCATTTACTAAACATTTAGTTACTTCTAACTCTCTTTTAGTTAGTTTGTTGGTTTTAGTTTTACACACGTGAAAATATTGCACCAACTTACGCGCAACCATTGGAGTGACAGGCGCACCACCGTTAGCAATTTCTTGTATTGCTTCCTTTATTTTTTCGACAGAAATATTGGATTTAATATAACCTGATGCACCTGCAATAATTACTTTAAGTGCATCATCACCTTCGTTAAAATCTCTCATTACAAGTATAGCGCAGTTTGGCCAATTGGTTTTTATCTGATAAACACCTTTAATCCAATCGCTTGTATTGGCGCATAAATTAACGAGAATGATGTATTTATTTAAACACCCTGAATAACTAAGCACCTGTGCTAAACCATCAAATTTCACGATGTCGTTATATTCATGTTTAAATAAATTTAACCTGGAGTAAAGTGATTTTATTTCTGACTTATTATCTTCAACTATTGCAATATATATGTTAGCTGTTTCCATTTTAAATTGGGCAATTGTGAAGTTTTTTTTTAAAGGTACATGATTATGTTGGGTATTGGTTTAAATATTTTAAGCCCGCTAGGCTAAACGTAATAAATAATAAAATCTGAGGACTTTTTGTATGGTATCTCTATCCTATTTTTTCAATACTATAACCCGCTTCTTTAATTGCATTTTCTATACTTTCAGTACTTTTAAAATCACCAGTTACTGTTAATATTTTTTCAGGAATAGTAGTATCTACCTCCCACTTTTGTATTCCGTTTACTTTGTCTAAAAACGGAGTTACTGTAGCAATACATCCGCCACATTTAATGTTGGTTTTAAATTTTAAGTCTGTCATGTTTTTCTAATCTATAGTTTTAACCATTTTAATCGCAAACTGTTACTAACCACCGAAACCGAACTTAAGGCCATTGCAGCACCAGCTATCATTGGGTTAAGTAAAAACCCGTTTATTGGATACAAAATACCTGCAGCCAAAGGAATACCGATTATATTGTAAATAAAAGCCCAAAATAAGTTTTGATGTATGGTGTTCACTGTTTTTTTAGACAACAAAATTGCTTTGGCAACCAACTGCAAATCGGAAGTAATGATGGTGATTTTTGCTACATCCATTGCAATATCCGAGCCTTTTCCCATAGCAATACTTACATCTGCATTGGCTAGCGCCTCACTGTCGTTAATACCATCACCAACCATAGCCACTGTTTTACCCTGTGTCTGCAAATGTTTAACAAACTTAGCTTTATCACTTGGCAATACCTCTGCTTTAAATTGTGTAATTCCAATTTGAGCAGCTACTGCTGCGGCAGTTTGCTGATTATCGCCCGTTAACATATACACCTCTATACCCTGTTTTTGAAGCAAACTAACCGCTTGTTTTGAGGTTGGTTTAATGCTATCGGCAATGGCCATCATAACTAAAATAGAGTTGTTGTTGGTGAAAAACACCACCGTTTTGGCTTGCTCTTGCCAATATTTTGTAGTTTCGGTTTGGATCGTGGTTAAAGTTAATCCGTTTCCTGTTATTAAGTTTTTATTTCCAATAAAGTAAGTAACATCGTTGTATTTTGCCTTCACTCCTTTTCCTGTAATGCTTTCAAAGCCTTGAAGAATAACGTTTTCAAAACCATTATTGCCATAATAATTGACAATAGCATCAGCCAATGGGTGCTCTGATTGTTTTTCCATTGCTACCAATACTTGTTGTTGATTTAAATCGAATTCGGGGGCTATCCAAACATCTGTTACTGTAGGTTTACCAATAGTTATTGTTCCGGTTTTATCTAAAATAACGGCATTTACCCGATGAGCCAGCTCTAAACTTTCAGCATCTTTTATTAGAAGATGGTTTTCGGCACCTTTACCTACACCCACCATAATTGCAGTTGGTGTAGCCAAGCCTAAAGCACAAGGACAAGCAATAACCAGCACAGTAACCGAGGTTAACAGTGCATGTGTAAACGCATTTTCGCCACCCAAAATCATCCAAACTATAAAAGTTAAGGCAGCAATACCCATTACAACAGGTACAAAAATGCCAGCTATTTTATCAACCGTTTTTTGTACTGGAGCTTTTGATCCTTGTGCATCTTGAACAGTTTTAATAATTTGAGCCAACAGCGTTTCGCCACCTACTTTGTGAGCTTCAAACCTAAAACTACCTTTTTGATTGATGGTTCCTGCAAAAACAGGTGTCCCTTCATGTTTCTCAACAGCCAAAGGTTCTCCTGTAATCATACTTTCATCAACATACGAGTTACCTAACTTTACCAATCCATCAACAGGTATTTTATCACCAGGTTTTACCAATAATAAGTTGCCCTTTTTAACCTCGCTAATTGGTGTAACCTGCTCTTTACCGTTAATAATAACCGTAACTGTTTTGGGTTGTAAGCCCATGAGTTTTTTCAGGGCTGATGAGGTATTTGATTTTGCCCTTTCCTCTAACAACTTACCTAATAACACAAAGGTAATTACCACCGATGCCGCCTCGTAATACACATGCGGATGTAATCCTTGGTGGTGCCAGTATTGAGGGTAAAAGGTATTAAATACGCTAAAAACAAAAGCTATGGATGTACTTAAAGCCACTAAAGTATCCATGTTGGCTTTACCGTGTTTGGCATGTTTGTAGGCTGTTATAAAAAAGTTTTTGCCAATAACAAATACCACCGGTGCCGATAATACCATTGAAATCCAATTTCCATAAGGCAAATCCATAAAAAACATACCAATAACAAATACCGGTAAAGAAAGTACAACGGCCCAAATGGTACGCTGTTTTAACTGCTGGTAATGTTGTTGTTGTGATTCTTCTTGAATGGCTTGCGTATTTTCCTCTATAATAATAATATCGTAACCAATGGCTTGAATAGCTTGTTTTAATGCGTTTAAATCCAAACCATTCTCTATTTCGGCCCATGCACTTTGATTGGCATAGTTAACTTCTGCATTTTTAACGCCTTGGGTGTTTTTAAGCATACTTTCAACACTAACAGCGCAAGCGGCACAGCTCATGCCCAAAACCGGGAAGTTTTTTCGTAAATATGATTTATCGCTCATTGATTAATTTATTAAAAAAAGCAAAGGTGTGCTAGATTTACAGATAATACCTTACAAGATTTATTACCAGTTTTGCATGATTTTAGTGTTAAATCTTGTCTAAAGGCTTTCGCAAGCCAACATGGTTTTTCTTAAAAACCGAGGGCGTTAAACCGGTAACTTTTTTAAATTGGTTTGATAAATGAGACACGCTACTGTAATCTAATTTATCAGAAATTTCGCTCAAGTTTAGCTCATCATAAACCAACAATTCTTTAACACGTTCTACCTTTTGCCTAATGATGTATTGCTCTATGGTAATACCCTCTATCACTGAAAACAAAGCACTTAGATAATTATAATCGTAATTTAAATGCGCTTTTAGGGCATCAGACCAATTAATTTTTAAACTGTTGTTGGCATGGTGAACCTGTTGAATAACAAACGTTTTGATTTGGGTAATTAAACGTGTTTTTCTGTCATCAACACGCTCAAAACCAAGGGCTATTAATCTGTTATCAAGTTCATTAAGGGTATTTTCAGGTAACTGTTCTTCTTTTAACACCACTTCACCCAAAGTAACCTGCAATGGATTTAACCCAAGCAGCTCCATTTCAGCTTTTACAGCCTTTACGCATCGCTGGCAAACCATGTGTTTAATGTGTATTTGCATACCTCAAAGGTGAATAATATTACCCCACCAAAGTTACACGATTTAAAGAAGTTATTGTATAATTTGGTTTTAATCTTCCTCGTAAAAGTCTATTAAATCAGCCATATAGGTATCGTTCCAACCATCAACAATATCTACATAATCGGTATCAGGTATGTTAACGTGGCGTAATTCTAAAGAAGTATCGCCATTATCATCATGCAATTTGATGGTAACTATTGAAGGTGTATCAGTTTCGTTTTCACCAAAATACCATTGCTGAACGATCTTTTTACCTTCTTCTAATTCAAGTATTTTACCCACAATGCTACCATCCCACATGCTAAATTCACTTCCTACCTCAGGTTTCATTTCGGCATGATCGCCTGTCCAAAGTTGTATGGTAGCCTCATTGGTTAATGCTGCATACACTTCCTCTGGAGCAGCTTCTATTTGGTAATATTTCTTAAAGTCTTTCATGATTTGTTTTTAGGTGGCCAAATATATTTAAATTAATGCTTTTAAAATTACTGCCAAAGTGACTAAGTAAGCATTTGGTGGGTGATACATGGAAAAATGCAAGTTTTAAAAAACACTCAAAATAGTCTATATAATAAATAAAATCAATGTTTTATAATTA
>JBFYQC010000035.1:0-24895 GCA_041302975.1 Bacteroidota bacterium | reverse complement strand
GCTTATCCCCTTCCTCGCCATATTTACCTTCTAGGGTAGAAAGGTTTTCCATGGTGGGCGTTTCTAAAGGCATAAAGCCATATTTTTTAAATACCGTTTCAATGGTGTTTAAAATTCGTTTACGCTTTTGTAACTCGGCCGGACCGAAATCGCGTGTTCCTTTTGGTAATGTTGGTTTTTGAGCTGCCATAAATTGAAGGGCGAAGATAATATTTTGAAGGGTATTTATGTGATTATAAGCAGCACCTATTGCATACTTAATGCCGCATCTAAATAAACAAAAATGTCTTCAGGCAACTCATCTCCTTCTTTTTTAGCTCTTTTGTGGCCAAGTCGCACTACAATGGTTTTGGTATCGGGTATGGCAAAAATATATTGGCCACGTATGCCACGTGCATAAAATACATCGTGGCCTTTATGCTTCATCAACCACCATTGGTAACCATATTGTTGGCTTTTGTTTCCTTTTTTATCCAATAAATCAGCAGGTGTTAATGCTGCCTTTACAAAACCGGAATCAATAATTTGTTGTCCGTTCCAATTACCTTGGTTCATCATTAACTTGGCAATACGCGCAAAATCTTTTGCATTGCTATACCAACAGCAACTTACTTTTTCCATGCCATGTTCATCCAAACTCCAAAATGCAGGTTGCTCTGCTCCCAAGGGTTTCCATAATTTTTCTGAGGCATATTGTGCCACGGTTTTACCTGTAACTTTTTTAAGAATAATACCCAACAATTGGGTATCGCCTCCTTTGTAAAACCAAATTTTTCCGGGTTCAGTTTCGGGTTTAGATTGCTTAATGGTTAGTCCATTTACATCCGCACCATAATAAGCTTCGGCAGGCCAAGAAAACATACTTGAGTAATCTTCTTTAAAAGCCAAACCACTGCTCATGGTTAATAAATGTTTGATGGTAATTTTTTGTAAATCGCCAACCTTAAACTCATCTATATAATTGGCAATAGGTTCATCCACACTTTTAATCAAACCATCCTTTAAAGCACAACCCACCAACATAGCTGTAATTGATTTGGCCATACTAAACGAGTTGACTAAAGAAGAATCGTTATACCCTTCCCAATATTTTTCAAACTTTACCGTATCGTTTTTTATCACCACAAACGAAACGGTTTCATACAATTCCATTAATTGTAAAACACTATCGTTCAAAACAGCTTGTTGATCCGAAACAGCCCATGGCTGAGGACTTTGAGTTGGTACTTCATTACGATTAAACAAAGTTAACTCATCAATATCTGGCCCCATTTTACCGCTAAAAATAGTAAGCGGAAAAAGGGTATTAAGATAAGTATTGCCTGATGCAAAAATGTAAGTTTCTGCAATTGCAAAAACAGAAACAAGTAAAATAACTAACCACTTTAAAAACTTCATATGCTATTGATAAAATTCGTATTCGAATATACGATGTCCGAGTTTATTATTTTTATGGTCGTACTTGGTACTTTTTGTTGGGAGTTTTTGGTTGTTGTATTCGTAAACGCGCTTTAAGTAAACCTTATCTTTATTTAAAATAGTATATGTTTCAAGCAAGTTTTTATGGATAAAACTTTGCATATAGGTACTTCTTCCTTTATTATTTCTCGCATCAAAATAAGTTAGATTTCCGTGCTCATCTATCATTTTATACAACGAAAAAGTTGTAGTGGTGTTTACTCTTGTTTGTTTGTGTTCAATACGACCACCATCATCTTTCATGATTAAAGTATCACAAACTATTTCTAAGTATGCATTGTAAGGCGTTTTAGCATAAAAGGAATCACAATCGCACAGGTAGCGTTTTTTTAGTTTATTTTTCTGCTTCACATCAAACACTATTATTTCGCGCAATACGCCATCCGATGTATAGACGTAATCTAAATTTTCGCCCAATGTTATGTTTCTTGGCAAATTAATCTCTGCAGTATTTTCGCGTATTAATACACCTTTGTCATTGTAAGAAAATACTTTACTAAAGCTCACCGAATCGCCAAATTCGGTTTTTAAATGAGCATTAATAACTACCAATTGGGTATCGTTATTGTAATTAAAGGTTACCAAACTCAGCACTTTTTTACCTAAGCCTATTTCTCGTGATGTTGGAAAACCGGCTTTGTTGTAAGTCATTACAAACGTGTAAGGTGAGGGATGCGAAATATAATCAGTGTAGTTTATCAGGTTACCTCTTTCATCAAACTCACTTTTATTAATTATATCATAGCCTTTGTTTTGGTAGTTGTATTGTTTTTCAACAGCAAACTTAATACGGTTATCAGTGATTTGAGTTTTGTTAAATGTGTAGGGATTATCTTTCAAAACAGGAGGCTCGTTGATGTAGTTAAAACCACCGGTGTGATAACTTACATTAACAATAAGTTGATAAAGCAACACCATAAATATTTCCATTCTTCGCTAATCTATTTCGCAAAAGTATAACTATAAGTTACCTTATTGGTTAGTTTACCCTCCTTTTTGTTGTGGTATTCGGTTAGCAAAAGTTTATCGTTATAGCTGTAAATACTTTGCCATTTTTTATTGTTTTTGCTGTAAGTATACTCCACACAATTACCATTGGTATCGTATACATATGATGCTCCTGATACCAATTTGTTTTTTGTATCATACACTTTAACCTGCATCAAATTACTGTCGTTACTGTAGGTTGCTACACTTCTTCTTAACTTACCTTTTGGGTTGGTGTAATCATTATAAACCACAAAACCTCCTCCGGGTAAAGCATCTGTTCTCATACAAACTTTAGATTGACTTACGTCCTTTTTCACCTCGCCTTGGTAGTTACATTCATAACTAACCTCACTTACTAATTTGTTCTTTTTATTATAAGTAGACTGTTTGGCCAACTTGCCACTTACACTATCGTAATCGTATAAAATTTTATATCTTAACGCTCCATTTTTTTTGTAAACGTGTGATGTACGATTACCCTTTTCGTTGTATGCATACAAATACTCAGATGTTCTTTTTCCATATTTTGATAAACTACTTAACATTTTGCCTTTATTAAAATTGTAAATTGATAAACTTACAGTATCTCCCTTTTTGTTTAAATTTACTTGCTGTGTTAAAAGTGTATCGTTTAAATAAGTGTAGTATGATTCACTATTCAGATGGTTTTTGCGGTTATAGCTTCGTGTATGAGTAGTGTTACCTACTTTGTTTAACTCGTAAACATATTTATAAGTAACCTCGCCTTTATTGTTTAAAAATCTCATTTCGTAGGTGCTAACGTTTGCCTTTTTTATTTGTTTGCCAAATTTTACAGGCCTACCCTCTTTTGTGGCAAGCAATAAATAATAATCTACAACGGTATATTGCCCGTAAGTGCTACTAAATACTATTACTAACAAGGTTAAAAGTGTGAATTTACTTTTCATATTATGGATTAGTTTAATGACTTTAAACGGTGTAATGAATTGAATATTGTTTAATTGAAATGATGGTAAAATCACAGTTTTTGTATCACAAATACTGTTCTACCATTTACTCAAACATAAAAAAACCGAACTGCAAATGCAATTCGGCTTTCATTATCCTTTCGGCTTTATGTTCTTTTTCAATTAGTACATACCATCCATACCACCTGGCATTCCACCCGGCATTGCTGGAGCTTTGTCTTCTTTCTCTTCAACTAAAGCACACTCGGTAGTTAAAATCATAGCAGCAGCACTTGCGGCATTTTGCAATGCAACACGACTTACTTTAGTAGGATCAATAACACCTGCAGCAATTAGGTTTTCGTATTTTTCGGTACGTGCATTATAACCAAAATCGCCTTTTCCTTCGCGTACTTTGTTTACTACAACACTACCTTCTCCTCCTGCGTTTGCAACAATCTGGCGCAATGGTTCTTCAACCGCACGTTTAATAATTGCAATGCCTGTGTTCTCATCATCATTAACCCCTTTTAGGTTCTCTAATGATTCGATGGCACGGATATAGGCAACACCACCACCTGCAACAACACCTTCTTCAACCGCAGCGCGTGTAGCATGCAAAGCATCATCAACGCGGTCTTTTTTCTCTTTCATTTCAACCTCTGTTGCTGCACCAATGTATAATACCGCAACGCCACCTGCTAGCTTAGCCAAACGCTCTTGAAGTTTTTCTTTGTCGTAATCGCTTGTGGTGGTTTCTATTTGCGCTTTAATTTGGTTAACGCGAGCTGTAATATCTTCTTTGGCACCAGCACCATTTATAATAGTTGTGTTGTCTTTGTCGATAGTTATTTTTTCTGCTCTACCTAACATGGTGATATCTGTAGCATCCAGTTTAAAGCCACGCTCTTCACTAATAACAGTACCTCCAGTTAAAATTGCAATGTCTTCTAACATGGCTTTTCTTCTGTCGCCAAAGCCTGGAGCTTTAACTGCAGCAATTTTTAACGAACCACGTAATTTATTTACTACCAATGTAGCTAAAGCTTCACCTTCTACATCTTCAGCAATAATTAATAATGGTTTACCAGTCTGAACCACTGCCTCTAAAATTGGCAATAATTCTTTCATGCTTCCTACTTTTTTATCAGTAATTAAAATGAATGGTGAATCTAAATCAACCTCCATCTTCTCTGCATTGGTTACAAAGTAAGGAGATAAGTAACCGCGATCAAACTGCATACCTTCAACAGTTTTAACTTCTGTTTCAGTACCTTTAGCTTCTTCAACGGTAATTACACCTTCTTTACCAACTTTAGCCATTGCATCAGCTATTAACGTACCAATAACTTCATCGTTGTTAGCCGAAATAGATGCAATTTGTTGAATTTTTTTATTGTCATCGCCAACTACCTGGCTTTGTACTTTAAGGTTTGCCACAATAGCCTCAACAGCTTTGTCGATACCACGCTTTAAATCCATTGGGTTTGCACCTGCTGCCACATTTTTTATACCGGCAGTAACAATAGCCTGTGCTAAAACAGTTGCAGTTGTAGTACCATCACCTGCAATATCAGCAGTTTTGCTAGCTACTTCTTTCACCATTTGTGCACCCATGTTTTCAATTGGGTCTTTTAATTCAATTTCTTTAGCCACCGAAACACCATCTTTGGTTACAGTTGGTGAACCAAATTTTTTATCGATAACTACATTACGTCCTTTCGGACCTAAAGTAACTTTAACTGCATTTGCCAATGCATCAACACCGCGTTTTAAACCATCGCGAGCTTCTACGTTATATGAAATTCTTTTTGCCATTTTTTTTGTTTTTATTTAGTGAGTAATCAATTTAAGGGCAAAATCAAACTATATTGACTTGCCGCCTAATTAAAATTAAGTTTTAGATGATGGCGAAAATATCAGCCTCACGCATCATTAAATAATCTTTACCTTCAACACTAATTTCTGTACCAGCATATTTACCGTATAATACGGTATCGCCTGCTTTTACTGTCATTGGCTCATCCTTTTTGCCATCTCCAACAGCTACTACAATACCTCTTTGTGGTTTTTCTTTGGCTGTATCAGGAATAATGATACCACCAACTGTTTTCTCTTCTGCTGCAGCAGGCTCAACTAGAACCCTGTCTGCTAATGGTTTAAGACTTACTGACATATGATTTTTATGATTTATTATTTGATTTTAAATGTACACTTCAATCCTCTACTTTTATGCCAAGTAGTAAATGCTGCCATTTTGAGGGATTTTTAAGGGTGAAGTGAATTAAAATTGTCATGTAAAAGCTAAAATTGTCATGCAACCAAATTTTTTTATATATTGACTACTAATTTAAACCCGCCATGTTACCCGAAGAAAAACATATGATTGAAGGATGCATTGATGGTAAACGTAGTTACCAGAAAATGCTATACGATCGTTTTGCTTCAAAAATGCTCGGGGTGTGCATGCGCTATGCAAAAGATCGTGCAGAGGCCGAGGATATGCTTCAAGAAGGTTTTATAAAGGTGTTTCAAAATATTAACCGGTTTAAAAATGAAGGAAGTTTTGAGGGATGGGTAAGACGCATTATGGTATTTACGGCCATTAACTTCTTTAAACACCGTAGCCGAACCTTTAAAGAAGACTTAGACCAAGAGCATTACGATGCGCCATTTGAGGATAATATCATCTCCCAAATTTCTGCCAAAGAAATTATTGCTTTGGTGCAGCAATTGCCTGAAGGTTACAGGGTGATTTTTAACCTATATGCCGTTGAGGGATATACCCATAAAGAAATTGGTGATATGCTGGGCATAGCCGTTGGAACATCAAAATCACAATACTCAAGAGCAAGAAATGCCATGCAACAATTATTGGCAAAACATTACCAAATTTTAAATGAGCCTTTTCAAGAACCAAAATAACGATTTCGAAAAAAAGTTGAGAGATCAACTTGACGAAACAGGGTTTAAACCCTCTGATTCGTTATGGGGTCGTATTGACCAAGAGGTAAACAAACCTGAGTTTGAGAAAAGAGTTGAGGGTAAAATTGGTAATTACCAACTTAACCCTTACAAAGAAACTTGGGAACAAATTGAAGCCCAATTGCCACCTGAGCCTAGTGGCACAAACCGCAGAAAATACATATGGATTCCTCTTACTGCTTTATTATTTATTAGCGGTTTGGGTATAGGTTTTTGGTTGAATCAAATGAAAAACAACGCCAACATTTTGGTAATAAATGGCAATCAACAGCAAGTTCCCGCTACTTCTTCTTTCGAAATTGAGACTAATAATTACGCAGAAGTTACGCCATCAAATCAAGTAAACACCCAAAATGAGGCAACCATTAAAGAGTCCAAATCGAAACAAAAAGAACTAAAGGCATTGGAAAATCAACCTGAACCTTTGATAAGCCAAACTGCAAAACCTACTAAGAAACAAATTGCACCCACCCAATCAATACAAACGGTAATTGATACTAAACAGCCAATAGATTCTGGTAATGGTAACATAACCAATTTGCCCAAAATTGTTGTTTCTAACAACTATAGCCTAAACAAAAAACAAATTGCATCAACCCAAATCTTAAATGAAAATAAACAGCCGATAGCAAATACTAATGGTGGTACAAGCAATTTACCGAAAAAAGATATTACCAACAATCAAAGCCAACACAAGAATCAAATTGTACCTACTCAAATTTCGAATGAAAACGAAGGCATTGCTCAGCATCAACAGACTGATACTAAAAAACCAACCTCAAACGAAAATCAAACCGGTAAAATGGTACCTACTGATGTTGTTCAACAACAAAATAAACCCAATGAACCGTTAACTGATACTACCAAATCGGTAAAAAACATTATTCCAGCTTTGCATGATAGTGTTGCCAACACTACAAAATCCGAACCTAACTTGGATGATGAAGAACGCCCTTCTAAAATATCGTTAAGTATTATGATGGGTGCACATTACAGTCAAATGCACCTTTATACAGAACAGCCAACTTTAGCAAAACACGTGACTTTACGCAACCAAATAGAAAGTGCCAAAATTGATTGGAGTGGTGCATTTTTGATAGATTATGCATGGAAAAAATTTCTATTTTCGAGTGGTTTGCAGTTTACCCATTTTAGTATGGGCATGACCTATGGAACAACACAAGCCACACAATCACCAAAATACGAACCCAACAGCCAAGTATCTACTAACGATTCGGTAACTGCAAACGGAATAAACAATACACGTATTAAATATAGTTGGAATGAAATTCCACTATTGATTACTTATCGTTTTACACCACATAAACGTTTAGGAGTTGAAGCAAAAGTTGGCGTGAGTTATGCATTTATAAGCACAGTTGATGCGGCCTTAGTCGGACAAAATAATGTTGGTGTGTTAGTTGTTAAAAATAGAGAATCTTTCCCTTTTGTTAAAAACAGCATTTTTGCGCAAGCGTATCTAGGATTAGCCTATCAAGTTAACCCGGCAATTACGATTACTGCTATGCCATATTTACGTTATAGCTTAAATAGCATGACCGACAGTAAATACGAGGTAAAACAACATCCATATATGGTTGGTATGAGCATTGGTTTGCGTAAACATTTTTAAACCCAAATTATAAAGTAGAAGGCGAAGTATGAGCCACTCTATCGACACTAGTTGGGTTAACCCCGATTTTGAAAATAAAAGATATGTGTTGTTGGCCTTTCTGCAACCTGTATACAAAGCGTGCAATCAAACTAAACCCTTATTAATCTGATTTGGTAGAACATTACCGCGATTTAATTGCATTTAAAAAACAAAAGAATGAGCTGTATGATACTTTTCCTGAGTAAATTGATAAAATAGATTTAACAAACTTTAAACTACATTTCAATAAAGTAGTTTCCATTAATAAATCATTTGGATGAAGTAATTGCTAAAATACATTGAAGAAGGCAAAGATATACACTATTTGATAGGGCAAGAAATATTGTTAGGGCCCGTTACCCAATTACAAACGTTAGGCTTACCTGCCGATTAAAAGAGATAAGGTGTACGAATGTAAACTTAGTTATTTAGGCATAAAGATAATGAATACAAAAGCCTATCAACCCAATTTATAAAATTGGGTAAAATAATTTTATAAATACTTTCGAAAAAAATTAATAAAACAACACCGTAAACTTCCCACCCCTACTACATTCAGTATTTAAACCAATTACGAATACCCTGTAGCGTTTACCGTTTTAACTATTGCAAGGCGGTTACTATTAAAACAAATTGCGTAAAAAAAGGGTTACGCAGTATACGTAACCCTTTTAACTATAATATTTTTTTTAGAATTAGTTAGCTGGAGCAGTTGTTTCAGGAGCTACTTCACCATTTGCAGGTGCCGGGGTTGTTTCAGCCGGAGCAGGCGCTGGTGCTGCTAAAGGAGCAGGTGCTGCTGTGTTCTCGATTTGATCTTTAATGCGGCTTTCAGGAGCATCACCTTCGGTATCAACCGTAGGACGAACAAAATTACTTGCCAATGAAAATACAATAAGTACCACAGCTAAAATCCATGTTGCTTTTTCGATAACATCACTGCTACGTTTAACACCCATAATTTGGTTTGGTGCTGCAAAGTTTGCCGCAATTCCTCCACCTTTTGGATTTTGAATTAATACTACAAGTGTTAGCAAAATGCACACTAAAATGATGATGATTGAAAATACTGTATACATGGTGATTAGTCTTTTAGTTCTGTTTTAATTTTTTGTATAAGGCTCGCAAAATAAGTCATTTTGCTTGGATATAACAAACATAATTTTTCGTATGCCCTAATTGCCTTTTTAAGATTGCCTTGCTTGTAAAGCAAATTCGCAAGTGTCTCTGTTACAAGCTCCTCATCTTCTTCTACACTTTGCCTTGCCATATTCACCGGATTAAAAAACTCTGCTTTAGGTCTGCTAATGCTTGGATTTTCTTTAATAAACTTGTCTAATATATTCTGAAAATCATTCACATTACTTTTAGCAACAGCCTCTTCTATTTCAGCTTTTGTGACTTCTGAAACCAGAGGAATGGTTGATTCCTGCTTTTTATGTTCACCTCTTGTGTCTGTGATGATATCAGAAGTTGATTTAATCGTTTGTGGAAGAGTTGTTTTGTCGGCTTTTATTTCAGGTAACACAGGCTTCTCTTCGGGCTTTGTTTCTAACTTTTTCTCCGAATTATTTTTACGTTGCAGCCACTCCACGAAACTCAATTCCTCCTCTTCACCTTCATTAATTAAAGGCTTTGCATCAAGTAACTCATTGTTTGTAGACGTTTCGTAAATTGTTTCATCAACGTTTTCAATGATGTCTTTATTCGATTCTGTATAAGATAACACAACCTCCTTTTGTGGCGGTGTGATATTGCTGCCCTCTAACAATGTTGTAATGGCCAGGTCTACATCCAATTCTTCTTTGGTTTGCACTACCTCAATATCTTCCTCAACAACTACACTTTCTTCAACTACCTCATCTGGTAAGTTAACAGGTTGTTCAATTAAAATTTCGTGCTCAGGAGTAATATCCTTTTGAACCAAAACAATTGGCTGTTCTATTTTAAATGCTGTTTGCTGCGATTGCCAATGAGGCGTAAGGTTATGCAAGTAATGATATAACACATCCCTATCGGGAACAGCCAAAGCTGTTTGTTTTAAAAACTTTTCGTACTCGTAATGTTTTTCGTTGTGTAAAGCCTTTGCTAATAAAACACGGGCTTGAGTGAAATACGGAAAATCAGCTACAATTTGCTTAAGCGCTGCAACATGCTTTGCAGCAGGCAAATCAGGGTTTTGAATGAGTTGTATGAATTCCGTTTTGTTCATGCGGTGAATATGCGAATAAACGGTTTTTTTTTGAATTGATGAACAATAGTAAAGTACCCTTAAGGCACTAATCAGCAATTTACCAATTAATAAAGGCTTTATTAAAAACGTCTTGCACCAAAATATCGGTAACTTTATTTACCAAATCTGTTTCTACCGCGGAAAAGTTTTCAGTAGCTGGATAATCAACGAAATTGATGAACTGTTGGGTAAAGTTTTTAGTTTCGTCTTTGGTGTTTTGGTAGGTAATTTCTATCGTTACTGTTAACCTGTTCACCGCATTTTGTTGATTGCCTTGCACCGCTACAGGAGAGGTTACGTAGTTTAATATTTTACCGCTAAAGCGCACATCTCCGTCTTGTTGGGTAAGCTTCAATGTAGTCTCATTAATAAACCTCGATTTAAGTTTTTCTGTCAAAACCTGGCTTAGGGATGGCATAACAATGCTAGATACATTATTAATGTATTCTACAGAAAAGGTTTTGGCATTAGGAGGAACAGATGCACCCGTGTGAGAATAAAAACCACAGCCGGTTAGTGTAAACAAACCGGCTGTGATGTATAATACAATAAAGCGTTTAGGTAACATTTATTTTGCTTGTGATTGAGCTGCTATTTTATTCTTAATCCAATCAGATGTAACTGACTTAGGACGCTCTAAGGCCATACCTAAAGCTCTATCCCAAATTAAAGATGTTAACACACCCAAAGCACGAGACACACCAAACAATACTGTGAAGAAATCATATTCTTTTAATCCGTAGTGCAACAATAACGCGCCACTATGTGCGTCAACATTTGGCCATGGATTCTTGATTTTCTTGAAGTTCCCTAAAATATTCGGAGCAACATCATACACATCCCAAACAATATTTACTAACTCATCAGTTGGCATATGCGTTTTTGCAAATTCCATTTGAGCCGTGAAGCGAGGATCTGTTTTACGCAATACAGCATGACCGTAACCTGGAACAACTTTTCCTTCGTTTATTGTTTTATTGATATAATCTTCAATTTGTTGTTTGCTTGGTTTACCACCGCCTAAAGCTTCTTGTAACTCCAATACCCAACGAATTACTTCTTGGTTAGCCAAGCCGTGTAATGGACCAGCTAAACCATTCATTGCTGCAGAGAATGCCAAGTATGGATCGCTCAAAGCTGAACCTACTAAATGCGTGGTATGAGCAGATACGTTTCCACCTTCATGGTCTGCATGGATAACCATGTATAAACGCATTAATTCTTTAAAGCCATCGTTATCACCATAGCCTAACATATGTGCAAAGTTTGCAGCCCAATCTAATTTCGGATTAGGTTCGATATGAACGTTATTTTTGTATGTTCTGCGATAAATGTATGCTGCCACACGGGGTAGGCGAGCAATTAAATTCATCGAATCTTCAAAAGTATGAACCCAATAATCTTTTTTATTGACACCATTGCGATAAGCTGCAGCAAATTCACTTTCAGTTTGCATAGCCATAATTGCCACAGAGAACTGAGTCATTGGATGAGTTGAAATTGGCAGGGCATCTATAACCTCGAAAACATGCTTAGGCACAATTGCGCGTTTGGTCCAATTACTACCTACTTCATACATTTCGTCATAAGTAGGAATTTTACCAATCAACATCAAATAAAATAATCCTTCAGGTAACGGTTCGGTTGTACCTTCTAATCGTGGAAGTTTTTCTCTTAATTCTGGGATGCTGTAGCCTCTGAAACGAATTCCTTCCTCGGCATCTAGTAACGATGTTTCTGTAATAAGACCAATCATTCCCTTCATTCCCGATGAAACTGAATCTAAAGTGTATGTTCCCATTGGAACATCGGCATTTGCCTTTAAAAATTCTTTAATTTCTGCTGCTTTAGGTAAGCCTATTTCTTCAAACCTATCTTTAATTTTATCCATTATGTTCTATTAAAAACCTATAAAACGAAGTGACTATTTTGCTAACTCAATATTATAAAACCGCGTAAAATTAGTATTTGTTTTTTGATTTAGGGAAATTATAGTAATAATTTATTGTTATAATTTCTTAACCCTTGTACTGTTGCGGTTTTGAGCCTGTTAAAATAATATAAACATATAACATTATAGCTAAAATACCTGCGCAGAATAACGCCAATGCAGGAATTACAAAACTAAATCGATAAAACTCTCCTAACATCCAAGTAGTATTTGCGCTAATCCAAAACAAAACAGCTAAGTTGGGCCAAAATCGCTTAGGGTAATCTCTGGTAATAAATACTAAATATAGGGCCACGATAATGGTTGGCACTGCTACAGTTGTGCCTAATAATTTAAACTGCAACATCCAACATGTATCCTTAATAAGCCACATGGGTATGTGCATGTTTTCTAGCAAACGTTGATGTTTAAACATACATGCAATTTATGAAAAAGAATAGAAATCTTGTTTACAAAATGACTTACTTGTTGTGCAATATTACCAACCTTCTATAATAGTTCACAGCTGATTACTTTAAATTAACGATGCCTCGTATTTTATATATTTTAGGATTTTTAAATGTTATATCAGACTCGAAACCATCGCCCATAATAATCTCTGTTTTGGTGGTTATACGAACAAATTTATCTGAATGAACGCGCTGTGTGGCTTCTTCCCAAATCAACTCTTCAGTACGCAATGTATCTCCGGCTGTATTCAAAACCACTACATCGTTTCGGGCGATCATGCGTTTTTCACGATCATAACGAATGGCATATTTGGCTTTTAAAAAACTTTCTATTGTACCGTTCTTATTCAAAAACTCAACACTAATACCTTTACGCATTTCTGTGTAGTTTTTATCTTCTGTGGCATACCTTTCCAGCAGAGGTGCTTTTACTTTAGCTTTTGTTGAGCCGCTATCTGTATAATTTATAAGTACATCTTTGCCTGTCTCTATTGGTAAAACGCGCTCTGCCAAAACAAGCTTAACATCCTCAGTGTTGCCGCTACCGCAAGCAACTAAAACTACATTTAACAGCAATATACACCAGATTGTAAAACGCATGTATTAATCGTATCTGTAACGGTGGAACCACTTATCGGATATAGAAACCCCAATAACAAATCTTACATATTCTTCTCGCACTAATTTTTGTTCGGTTGTACCACGCAACATGTATTCTGCAGCCAGATTAACTTTAGAGCGTGTTTTACCTAAAGGCAAACCTGCTCCAACTGAAAATGCAAGTGTTGAAACATTTGTCCCATTTGCACTCAACATTCCATTATCATAACGCATACCAGCTCGGTACTCAATTCTTTTTAAATACCCTTTAATAGCATATGCATCTGGTGTATAAAATCCACCTATACTTATGCTTGTCATGTTTTTAAGCGAGTCGCGAACACCCATACCTAAGTAATTTGCCCAATTGTTATAACCAACATCAACCCCAACACCCCATTTATTTACTTGCTGAAAAAATACACCACCTTTTAAGTACATGGGTAAAACAACTGTCCCCGAACGAGAATCAGAATTTGCTATGGTATCTTTACCAATGTTGGTTGGGGCCGTAACACCAACACCCAATGTACGCACATTGTAGTTATCTGTGGCACTCATGTTAGTTTGCGGACCGAATGTTGTACCAATTCCAAAACTATATTTACGTTCTTTGTATTTAAAGGTGTCCGTGTATTGTAAACCCACTTCAAACATAAAATCGCCCATATACCGATCACGGTTTTCAACCAAATTATACATTAACGAATCGCGGGGTATACTTAACAATGTGGTATTACGAATTTGACCATAAACATACGAGGCATTAAACCCTAGCGCAAGTCCTTTCAATATTCTTATCCCTGAGCCTAAATAAAACTTTGACAAACCTCCGCTTCCTTCAATACTCTCGGTGCCATTAAAAGTTGTAGTTTGAACCTGACGAGTTACATTATAGCCAACACCCGAATATGGCATTAATCCGAAACTTAGCCCCCAATTTAATTTTTGAGAAAGTGGCATTCCTAGTGCCATGTAAGCCATTGAGCCAGTATTAAAGCTACCTGTTGCTGCTTTTGTACTGATGTTTGCCATTGATCCAGTAGCAGCTGCATCCCAAGTGCTTAATTGAAAAGCACTATATGAAGCCGGATTTTGACTATTAATGGCATTTGGAAAACTAATACCTTGATTGATTTGGCCCATACCGTGCATCCAAGCACTACCGCCAAATTGCATATCACCAACACCAAGTGCCGAGTAGGGCGACTTAGATAAATTTTGTGCCGAAAGATGATACCCTAACAGTATCATCATTATACTGAAGAGGCTTCTAGCCTTTGTTAACATGGAATAATAAAATTTGATTTAACCCCACCAAAACTAATGAGGGCACTGCAAATATGTTGTTTTTTATGTGTTTAGCCAACATTGCTGCATTACCACCGCACAATAATACCTGCAAAGGCCCGTAACGAAGGGTATAACGTTCTATTTTTCCATTTATTTCATCTGTTACACCAAAACAAACTCCACTTAATAAGGCATCATTGGTTGATTGGCCTTCAAAATCCTCGGGCCAAGTTAAATCTGGTTGGGGTAACTTAAGTGTAAATTGATTCATGGCTTTTAAACGCATTTGCAATCCAGGTGCAATTGCCCCTCCAGTGTATTGATTATCTTCTGAAAGAAAATCATATGTAATACAAGTACCGGCATCAATAACTAAACAATTTTTTTGAGGATGTAAATACTGTGCAGCAGCAATAGCAGCAACTCTATCCATGCCTAATGTTTGAGGTGTTTTGTATTGAATAATGAAAGGAAATTCAGTTTGATGTGTAACTCTTAATAATGGTATTTGATGGTTTAATATCACCTCCGCTATTTCATCAGCCCCTGCACCAACGGCACACATTACAGCATAATCAAGCTTTTGTGTTTGTAAAAAAACAGATAAATCATCTGGTTGATTAAGATATAATTCTGCGATTAACTCGTTTTGATTAAAAACAGCTACTTTAGTTCGTGTATTACCAATATCTAAGGCTAGTGTTATCATAACATGCTTATTTCTTTTACTCGATAAGTATTGATTATATCTCCTCGTTTAACCATCAATTGGCCATGTTTATCAATACCTTTTATTACACCTGTAAACTCTTCATTCTGGGTTTTAAAGATACGTTCTTCGTTTAATCCCAACAAGTTTTGGTGATATTCTTTATTTATAACTTCCCATTGTTTAAGTTTTATCAAGCCATATCGTTGATTGATCTGTTTAAGTAACAATTGTAACATTTCTTCAACCACAAACATTTGCCGAGTTTCATTCAACAATGAAGTTGCTGTTGTAATTCCAAACGAAGTTTGGTTTACATTTAGACCAATTCCGGCAATACTATTTTTAATATTGTTGCCTTGTATGGTATTTTCTAAAAGCAAACCTGCTACTTTTTTTTTATTGATGTAAATATCATTAGGCCACTTGATACTTGTTCCAGAAGCGAATGTGTTAACTGTATCAAACATAGCCAAACAAAGCGCCATATTTAAATAGATTTGTTGGGTAATTGGTAAAAAAAATGGAGATAAAACAATAGTACACAATAAGTTTTTACCGGAATTACTCTCCCAAACGCTGTTTAACTGACCACGCCCTTGGGTTTGCTCGTTTGCTAAAACAACAAAACCTTCAACTGCTTCGCCTACTTGTAACCACTCGCGAGCAATGGTATTGGTAGATGTAACAACATCTAAATACACGATTTTATACTGTAGTGGTTGAGTTAATGAGTTTATATCCATTAAAAGATTACTTTTGCATCAAAGTTATTAAGAGTAATGGCAAAAACACCAGCTAAAAAAACTGCAGCGAAAAAAACCGCTGGTAAAACCGCTGCAAAAGGCGCTAAAAAAGCCGCACCTAAAAAATTAAGCAAAGCAGCGAAAGAAGCTCAAGAGCTTGATAAAGAAATTAAAAAACTGAGTAAAGAAAAAAAGCCAGCGGTAAAAAAAGGTATAACTACCAAGCCAAAGGGGATTCGTCCGGAGCGCAGTAGCAAAGCCACTACGGCCGATCAAGCTTTAGTTTTAGCCATGTGCGTAGCACAAGGTATGTTTGAAAAAAAGGCAGAAGATATTCGTATTTTAGATATGCGTGAAGTACGTGGAGCTAGTTCAGACTTTTTTGTAATTAGCCATGCAGAGAGTGATAAACAAGTAGAAGCAATTGCTAACAGCGCAGAGGAAGAAACCGTTAAAATACTTAATGAAAAACCTTGGCACCGCGAAGGATTTGAAAATTTAGAATGGGTATTATTAGATTATATTGATGTGGTTGCTCATGTTTTTCAGCGCGAAAAACGTGACTTTTACGCTGTTGAAGAGCTTTGGGGCGATGCCAAAGAAGTGAAATTTAAAGGAAAATAGTTAATCGCTTAATAAACTTAAAGCCGCATTTGATAAAACAAATGCGGCTTTTCTTTTAGCATTTATACCCCACAAGTTATCCGAAGAGAACAAGCCTAAACAATAATATTACTCAATTAGCTATTAACCAAACCATTAACAGTAAAATTTGATTGCCTTTTAATGCGTTTAATTGATGTTTACCATTTAATGGGATAAACAGCCAAACCGAAAATACCACTTATAATGCTATTAAAATCAGAAATAGTTGTATTAAAACTTTAGCTTTTAAGGTTTTAAATAAAGCCATACCTTTGCAAATGTGAAAATAGCAATAATAGGAGGAGGAGCTGCTGGCTTTTTCGCGGCCATACATGCGGCTTCAGCAAATAAAACAAACGAAGTTACGATTTACGAAAAGACAGGAAAGTTGCTTACAAAGGTACTTGTATCGGGTGGAGGCAGATGCAACGTTACGCATGCTTGTTTCGAAAATAACCGATTAACAACTAATTATCCGAGAGGAGAAAGACCGCTAAAAAGTGCTTTTACTAGGTTTAGTACCAAAGATACAGTTGAGTGGTTTAGTAGCCGCGGAATAAAGCTCAAAACGGAATCGGATGGAAGAATGTTTCCAATAACTGATAACAGCGAAACCATAGCCAATTGTTTATTAAACGAAGCCAAAAAACTAAAGGTAAATATAACCTTAAATACTGAGGTTAAATCAATTCAATCAAAAATGGATGGTGGTTTTTTGTTAAATACCAACAATGCAATTGTAGCAGCAGATAAAATAATAGTAACAACTGGAGGACAATCGAAAACTGCTGGATTTGGTTGGTTAAAGGAATTAGGGCATAATATTGAAAGCCCTGTACCATCGTTGTTTACATTTAATGTGCCTGGAAATCAAATTACCGAACTAATGGGTACAAGCATTGAATTGGCAAAAGTTAAAATAACTGAAACCAAACACGAATTTAATGGACCTTTACTGATTACACATTGGGGATTTAGTGGACCAGCCATATTAAAGCTATCGTCATATGCTGCAAGAGATTTAGCAGAACTTGATTACAACTTCACCTTAAATATCAGCTGGTTAAATGATAAAAAAGAAGATGCTGTTAGAAATGAATTAATGAATTTAAAAGCAGCTAACCCTACTAAACATTTGAGAAACTTATTTCCTTACCATCAACTAACCAAGCGTTTACAAGATTATTTATTTTTCAAAACAGGTGTAGATGCAGATAAAAACTGGGCTGATATTTCTAAAGCAGATGTAAACAATTTAGTTGAGGTACTCTTGTATGACAAATATGAAGTAAAAGGAAAAACAACATTTAAAGAAGAATTTGTTACATGTGGTGGTGTATCTCTGGATGACGTTCACATTAAAAATATGGAAAGTAAAAAAGTTAAAGGACTACATTTTGCTGGAGAAGTTCTAG
Source organism: Bacteroidota bacterium (assembly GCA_041302975.1). GTDB lineage: Bacteria > Bacteroidota > Bacteroidia > UKL13-3 > UKL13-3 > UBA6183. Next base: position 6,817 of record JBFYQC010000035.1, on the reverse strand, counting down.
ATATAGATGGTATTACTGGAGGATTTAACTTCCAAGCGGCTTGGACAACGGGTTACATAGCTGGTAGTAATGCTGGAAAATAATATATTTCAAACAATTTGAACTTCATAAAACATACTAAAAACAACTAAAACTCGACTCTACCTGTAAAAATGCAAATGCTAAAAGAAAAAAGTGGTTTTGCCATACGAAGATTTATTTCTAGTATGCTCTTTCTGCATGCCATTGTCTTTCTTCTTCATTTGGTTGAAATCACAGTAACTGCCGCCAACGGTAAAACATCTCCTACATTAAGCATCTTTGTTGTTTCATTATTAAATGACATAACATTTGTTGTGCATTACAGCACGTTTATTTTTCCAGTTTATTTAGTTATTTATTGGGGAAGCGATTTTTTAGCACGCATGCTTATGGGGCTTTTATTGGTTATAACTGTCATAACACTAGTTGGCTTAATGCAATACTATTTAATATCGAATATGATATTAGGTGCTGATCTTTGGAACTACTCTTGGCATGATATAAAATTAACCATTAAAGCCTCTGCTAACTTAAGTTGGTGGCAACTTATTGTATTTCCATTATTTGTTGGTATTGCTATGCGAACACATTATTGGTTTCAACAACACACCTTTTCATTTACAATTTCTGCTTCTATTGCATTATCATATACTATTATTAGCTTCTTAAATACATCACTACAGTTTATTCAATTAAATGATGTTAACAATAAGACATTAGCCATAAATAAAGGCGATTACTTTTTAAAGAAGACAACTGATTTTATTAATGGTAATCAACTCAACTCGCCATACATGCAGCAAGAATTAATGGCGAGTACAGGTTCTTACCCTCTGCAATACAAACAAAACATTAGCGATGAGTTAGGTCCATTCTTTAATAAAGTATCAAAAACACCTCCTAATGTTGTTTTTGTTATTGTTGAAGGCTTAGGTAAAACATTTGTTGGACAAAATGCCGAATACAGGGGCTGTATGCCTTACCTCGACTCGCTAAGCGAAAAAAGTTTATTTTGGACAAACTTTTTAAGTACCACAGGTCGCACATTTGGAGTATTGCCAAGCATTTTAGGTTCGTTACCATTTGGCAAAGCAGGCTTTATGGAATTAGAAAAGTACCCAAAGCACACCACATTATTTCAGCTATTGAAACAAAATGGTTATAAAACGGGCTTTTTTTACGGAGGAGATGTTGACTTTGACGGCCAAAAAAAGTTTTTAGATTACCAAGGGGTTGAAACTATTTTGGACGAAAGCAATTTTACCGATCAGTATGAAAAAATACCAAAAACAGACGCTGGTTTTAGTTGGGGATATCCAGATAAATCATTATATAAGAGAAGCATGGACCTTTTACCCAAAAAAGGCCCACTTTTTAATGTGTATTTAACTGTGACAACCCATGAACCATTTAAAATAGCACAGCCTGAACAATATGACTCCAAACTAAATGCTTTTAAAAATAAATATAATAACCCAGAAATTGGTAAAAATATTGATGCCTTTAGAACCCTCATGTATGCTGATGATGCTATCAGGTTGTTGTTAGAAGAGTACAGTAAACGTAGTGATTTTAACAATACAATTTTCGTTATTACCGGTGACCACAGAATGATTCCTGTTAACCATAAAAACGAAATAGACCGTTATCACGTTCCGTTATTAATATATTCTCCATTACTCAAAAGCAATAGCGTATTTAAATCAGTTTGCTCACATGCAGATATTCCATCAACTTTAACTACATACCTAAAGGAAAATTATCAACTAAACTTCCCAGATAGCGTTCATTGGCTAGGCAAGGGATTAACATTTAAAACAACATTTAGCAGTGATAAACACTTGGCTATAATGCGCAATAAAGGACAAATTAATGATTACGTATTCGGCAAATATTTTATAACAGATGGTGCATTACAAAACCTTTCAGACAACTTAATTCAATCTCAAAATAGGGATGTAAAAGAAACACAAAAAGTAGAGGGATTTATTCAAAAGTTTCAACAAATAAACGAGTACGTTTGTAATAATGACAAGCTATACAACATAGATTTTACTGCAATTCCATTAGATTTCATTAATGATACAACAATCATTGCTGATTCAAAAAAACAAACCAAAATAGAGATACAAACTAAGATTTCATCTGCTCAAAATATAGAAACAAAAATTCTTGAACAAAAGAATAACTTCAAAAAACAAGAGCCAATTACCATTAAAAAAACCCAAGCATTAGAAGCAGCGCAAGCAAATGTAATTAAAAACCCTAGTGATGCTGAAGCCTATTATAATTTAGGAGTTGAACATTTTAAAGAAGGAAACTTAAATTGGGCTAGGGCGAATTTCGAAAAATCAATAGCTTTAAACTACAAACAGAAAAAAGTGTATGTGGCACTTATTAGTCTTGAACTTAAAAGAAACGATAAAGAAGCTGCACGTGCATACTACTACAAGGCTATTGGAATTTACAATAAAAACGAGTTTGAAGTTGAACTAAACAACATTAAAAAACATAAATAATTAATTAATTTAGATATACTTGAATCAAGGACAATGTTAATAAAAGGGCACATCATAACAATTTTGTTAGTTTGGGGTTGCATACAAAATGGCAATGCTCAAGTTGATTCGTTATATACTGCTGCGCGCTATTACGCGTTTAACGGAGAAAGAATAAAAGCGCGAAACCTTTGTGATAGTGTATTAAAAATTAGTCCACAGTATAGTGAAGTTCGAAACTTAAAAGGTAGAACCTTTTCGTGGGATGGTTACCGCGACTCGGCAAGAATAGAGTTTAATACTGTTCTAAGTTATGATAGTACCGATGCTGATACTTGGGAGTCGTTAAGCGATTTAGAATTTTGGGATGATAAAACTCCAAAATCACTTGAAGCGGCTAATCACGGCATTAGATTTAATCCTAAAAGTAAAAGCCTAATGTTAAAACGTGTAAGGGCTTTGGTTGATTTAGGCAGTTACGATGATGCTAAACAAACCTTATCAGAAATTAGAAAAATAGACAGTGTTTGCACAGAATGTAAAGTGTGGGACGCTAAAATATATGAAGCCCGCGCAAGGAGTAATGTAGGTTTTGGAGCTAACATTGATTATTTTCCAGAAATTAATAGAGAGCTCCATAATTACTACGTGCAGTTTGGTCATAAAGCACCTAAAAATACTGTAATACTTCGCGTTAATTACAATATTAGAGCAATTGGAAACGGTGCAACAACCGGATTTCAACCGGAAATAGATATGTATCCAACCATATCAAAAAAAGCCTACTTGTATGTTAATTATGGGTTTTCTATTTATGATGTTTTTCCTAGACACCGAATAGGTGTAGAGCTCTACCATAAACTACCCGCAAGTATAGAAGCATCTATTGGAGGCAGATATATGGACTTTGGAGGAAATAGTAAAGTATATATTATTACAGGCTCCTTAACAAAATATTTGGGTAATTATGCCATAATCTTTCGACCTTTTATAACACCAGATGAAGTATCCAGAGATGTTTCACGATCAGGAATACTTAATATCCGAAAATACACTTCAGATGCAGACAACTTTTACGGGATAACTGCTGGTGCTGGTTTCTCACCTGACCAAAGAACATTTTTAACAGGCGGGACAGGATTAACAACAGAACGAACAAGCATTTATTTTCTACAAGCATACCGCATTGGCTTTGCCATATCAAAAACATTTACTTTTAAACATCTATTTTTAATTGATTTCGATTACAGATACCAAGAATTAAAAATGGGACCATCAAGTGAATTTTACCATACTTTAAGCCCCGGATTTAGCTACAAACACAGATTTTAATCACTAGACAATGAACAAATATAGATACATAAACATGACTTACTTAAAAGAAATGTCTGGTGGAGATAATCAATTTGTTATGGAGATGATAACAGATTGTAAAGACAAATTACCCTCATACATTAAAGAGCTCACCAATGCAATGGATCAAGATAATATTGATGATGTGAGGTTTTTTTCACATAAATTACACTCTTCATTTCATATAGTAGGCTCTGTTGAATTAACTGCTTTAACTGGATTAATTGAGCAAATGGCCAAAGCCAAAGAAAGTACAAATAGAATAGCATTAGAAGTAAGCAAAGTATTGCCAATATTCAATCAGGTTGTGCTTGAGTTAGATGAAGAGCTTACAAGCTTAAATGCATAAAGCATGAAAAAAGTTTTAGTAATTGAAGACGAAGACCTAGTAAGAAAATCTCTTGAGTTCCGCTTAAAAAAAGACGGTTATCAAGTTACGCCTTGTGCTGATGGAAGACAAGGCATACAAGCCATAGAAAATGAAAAATTTGATTTGGTATTAACAGATTTAATGTTGCCATTCAATAACGGATTAGAAGTGGTAAGTAAGCTAAAATCTATTAGTAAAGAAACACCCATTATTGTACTTTCTAATATAGGTTTAGAACATGTTGTTTTAGACGCATTTAATTTGGGTGCAGATGACTACATGACTAAACCATTCAGTCCTAATGAACTATCAGTGCGCGTAAAACGTTTATTAAATAAGTGATTAAAAAATATATATATACAGTTTCGATACTTCTAGTATCGAGTAAGGTAACAAATGCTCAAAATCAAAGTTGGGAGCATGTTTTAGATTTACTAAGCACACAACTAAACTCAACAGAAATTTTAATTAGAGTTTGTACTGTTTTACTTATTATTTTTAGTTTGTTTTTTTTAGGATTTTTTGCTACGTTAATGATAGCAAGAAGCAAACATAGAAATGAAGATAATTACCGAAATGATATTAAAGAAAAATATGAATTATTGCTAACAGGTATTATTTTTAATGATGAAGAGGAGATGCAAACTGAAGAATGGAAATCATCAAAAAAACGTGTAGTTGATCACTTTAGAAAAAGATATTTGCGCAAACGAATCAACAAGAAATACTTACGCGATCACATCATTTTGTTGCATAAGAACTTCACTGGCACAGCTGCTGATGTACTTCGGAACTTATATATAGATTTGAAATTAGATAAAGAGGCAATAAGAGAATTAAACTCACCCGATTGGGGTACCCAAGCAAATGCGATTAAAGAACTTGCTCAATTAAACATTGTTGAAGCAAAGAAAAAAATTAAAAGCCGCACCTTCCACGAAAATCAAATCTTGCGGCTAGAAGCACAAGTAGCTGTTATTGCTATGGAAGACGATGATCCTTTCTCTTTTTTAGGTAAAGATAAAAACCATCTAACTGAATGGCATCAAATTAATCTATCGAAAATTATAGATACAATTAATAGAGAAAAATTACCTTTATTTAGCCGTTGGTTCAACTCCAAAAATAATAGCATAGTAGAATTTTGTATAAAAATGACTTTGCAATACGATCAATTTGAGAGTATACCGAACTTAATTGAACTACTTAATCACAAATCGCAAAACATTGTTGGAGAGGCAGCCAGAACATTAGGTGAATTTTCTGCAACAGAGTCGCAACCCATGCTGCTTAAAGCATACCGCAATGCGATAACACCTGTTAAAAAGAAAATACTTACGGCATTGGGTAAATGCGGCACACATGAGCTTATTCCTTTTTTGCAACAACAATTGGTTCAAAATGAAATCAGTATTGCTATGGAAGCTGGTAAAGCACTTCGCTTACTTGGAGATGATGGTATTCAGGTTCTTAAAGATCAAACAAATTCATTACTTTATGGTGTTGGAGAAATTTGCAAACACTTATTAGACGAAAGGATTTAACAAACTATGCTACACCAAGCTATTGAAATATTAAATACTGCTATTTTTTTCTATGCCATTTCAGTAAGTATGTCATACGTAATACTAGCTGTATTAAGTGCACGTGCTCTTCATATTTACTTGCGTAAAAATAAGTTTATTGATCATAACGTTACACTAACCTCTCCTTATGCACCCTCAGTATCTCTTATTGCTCCTGCATATAACGAAGAGAAAACGATTGTAGAAAACATCCGATCCTTAATGAGCATCCATTACAATAATTTCGAAATTATTATTGTTAATGATGGTAGTAAGGATACCACTATGCAAACCATGATTGACGCATACAATCTAAAGAAAGTCGATTTTTTTGTAAATGATCAAATACCATGTCAACATATAAAAGGTGTTTATAAATCAACAAATAAAGCACACCGTAAATTGGTAGTTGTAGATAAAGATAATGGAGGTAAAGCAGATGCATTAAATGCTGGAATTAATATTTCGCAATTTGATTTGATTACTTGTATTGATGTTGATTGCATAATAGAGCAAGACGCTATTTTAAAAATGGTGAAACCATTTATGGAAGAAAAAGACCATGTGATTGCTACCGGTGGTGTTATTCGTATTGCAAACTCTTGTGTAATAGAAGATGGCCGATTATTACAGGCCAAAATCCCCGAAAGTATTATTCCTCGTTTCCAAGTAGTAGAATATTTACGCGCTTTTTTAATGGGCCGAATGGCTTGGAGTAAACTAAACGGATTATTATTAATTAGTGGTGCACTTGGTTTTTTTGATAAAAAAATAGTTGTAGCATGTGGTGGATACAACCATAATACAGTTGGTGAAGATATGGAGTTAGTGGTGCGAATGAGGCGCTATATGAGCGACAACAAAAAGCCATATAAAGTAGTATATATTCCCGACCCTTTATGTTGGACAGAAGCTCCTTCAGATTATAAAATTTTAGGCAGACAAAGAAATCGTTGGATGCGCGGAACTATGGAAACCCTTTGGATGCATAAAAGTTTATTTATGAACCC
>JBFYQC010000034.1:0-10619 GCA_041302975.1 Bacteroidota bacterium | reverse complement strand
ACCGAAGATCCTTCGTTTTTTTACCACCGTGGTTTTATTGATGAGGCCTTCCGCCAATCCATTATTAAAAACATACGTAAGCGTAAATTTGCCCGTGGTGCAAGTACCATTAGCATGCAGTTGGTTAAAAATGTATTCTTAACCCGCGAAAAAACGTTATCGCGCAAACTAGAAGAAATTCTATTAGTTTACATTTTAGAGAACAACCGCTTAAGCAGCAAAGAGCGCATGTTTGAGGTGTATTTAAATATTATTGAATGGGGCCCGAATGTATATGGCATTGGCGAAGCTACTCGTTTTTATTTTGGTAAATCGCCTTCAGAATTAACGTTGAGCGAGGCTATGTACTTGGCCATTATTATTCCTAGTCCTAAAAAGTTTATGTGGCGTTTTGGTAAAGATGGTGAACTAAAGGATCATGTAGGACGACATTTCCATTCGCTTGCCGGTTTAATGATACGCAGAAATGTGTTGATGCAAGAAGATACCATGGGTCTGACACATCACATTAGCATTAATGGCCCCGCAAAAGGTTTTATAAAAATTACAGCTGATACCCTGGTAAACGATACGTTGCTGATAGACGAAAATGGGTTAATTATACCAGGTGAGGATGAATAAAATTACAGCTAGTTGTTAAGCCATTTGTAACCTATGCCGTATTTAATATATACCATCCAAACCTGTTGAGTTAAAAACATTGCAAGCATGTACAAACACAATAAAGTATAAAATACTTTAGGCAAAACTTGAGTTTGAGAAAAAGCCATCTTTATTTTTTGAAATAACAAAGGCAACCCAATTGCTACAATTAATGCATACCAAATAGAAAAGTGTTTGTTAACAAAAATATGTATAAAGCCATGTTGTGCCATTAAGATGGTCCATGATATTGATGCAAAAAATAATGCCCAAAGTATTTGATATAATTTTTTGTTGGTGTTACGTAAATTTTTCATCACCCAAAAAGCCAACACAAGCACAGCCCAACCCGGAAACATATAAAATCGTTCCATTCTATTAAACCAATTAAATGGAATTTGCCAATAATCAGCAGGCCCAAATGCTGATTCTGCTATATTTTTCGAGGTTTCGGCTCCAGCTGTTCTGAATAAAAAGGCCTCTTTCATATCTGTTAAAGCCAAATCCCAACTGTTAAAATAAACTGCATTTTGGTATACATGCAAAACAAATCCAATAATTACAAACAATGCTGCACCTATGGTTTCAACGCTAAAAATGCGCCTCTTGAAGATAATTGAAAATCCTAATGTTAAAATTCCTAAATAAACCGGCTGTTCAAAAGAGATGTTAACTTGTAATAACATTATAATAAACATTGCTATTAGCAGTGTTTTTTTGTTATCATCCTTTGTGTAATAAGTGTATAATAAATAAAAATAAATCCACTTTAATAACTCACCGTATAAGTGTTGATGCAAATTATCGGCCCAGGTTAAAAAATAAGAGGCTAGTAAAATACTAGCTGAACCTAATAAGGTTTGTGACCTGTTTTGGGTAACTTGGTATACTGTAAAAAAAATAAACCAAAAGAAAATTACCGCAATTAATAAGGGAATAAGCCTAAGTATTGACTCGTTTACTGTACCAAATATTTTAGCATAAAACCCAGCCAATATATTTGGTAATGCTGGATAGTGCGTGTAAGCGGTGGTACCTTTTAATTCGGGGTAATAATCATGCACAGGCAAAAATGCAGTTTGCGTAAAGCCACTATCTAAAAAGTATTTTGCTGACGAAATGGTATTAATATCGCTGTATCCATCACCGTAAACAGAACTACGTGCTTTATTGTTATCAAAGACAGAAACTGTAAAAGTACGCATAACTAGAAGCGCAAAACAAAAAATGAAAATTATCCATTTCCAATTTTTAAACTCATTAATCGAAATTTCCTTTATCATCCTTTAAAATATCTTTAATTAATTTCTTTATGTAAATAATATCCATATCGCGCATGCATGTATTATTTCCACCACAAGGTATTTGTTCAGTATGATGAATGCATGGAGAACAAGGTTTATTTAAAAAGTAAGTATATTGAGTGTTGGCAATACGATGTGCTGGACTAATTGGCCCCCAGAATGAAATAACAGGAAGTTTAAGTTTTATTGCAATATGTAATGGCGCACTATCAATAGATAACATCAACCTGCCATTTGTACCTAAAAAGCTATAATATTCACTAAAGGTTAGTTTTCCTGCAATGTTTTTTACACGATTTACATCTAACTCATTTAATGAAATAAAATCATCTATCGATTTTGCATCACCAGGGGCTCCTACTAAAGCAATATCAAGTTGTGTTTCGCTTGTTATAAAATTACAAATTTGAACCAGAATACTATCAGGCAATTTACGTAAATGCCCACCTAACTCACTACAGGTATTATTGATAATAACAAATTTACGTACAGTATTAGATACCGTGTACTTTTGAGGAAATTGAAACGCTTTAAGTTCTTTAACACCCATGCTTTCGGCTAGTTTCTGGTAATTAATACCAACCCTAACAAATTGATTAAAGTATGTATTATGTGTGTTTAGGTAATTCCTAAAATTTGTTTTATCTAATTGAAATCCGAACCTGTTTTTAGCGCATGTCCAAGCAGAAAGAATGGTAGTTAATACAGAATATACCTCTAAATCAACCACCCAAAGTTTACGCATCCTTAACGCTTTTATTAAAAATTTAACAGTGCTATTTAGCATGGTAAAAATATTTTTATCATCAATAGTCACAATTTCATCAAACAATTCAAGCGGTTCAATTCCTTTAGCTACTCCCTTGCCGCACAACAATGTAAAACGTGTATTTGGAAAATGTAATTTCATACTATGTATGGCGTCACTTGCCATAATAACACTGCCTAACCCTAATATTTTTATAACTACAATATTTTGGGGCTGGTTTTCAATACTATGATTGCGATTTAATATTAAGCCCAAGCCTCTAACCAAAACAAGGTTTATACCAAGTAAAACTCGGCCTATATATACATCAATAAATTGTTTAAGCTTTAGGTTCATAACAAGCGCAAAATCAAATATTTTTTTGTAACTAACAAAATAGTTAATGCCTAATCAATATTTATGATACAAACACGAACCACATAAATTCGCGAAATATCTTATAATTGAAAAGTTATTACACTAAATCAGAACACATAAATTCTGAATAATAATTGGTTTAATAATAAGAATATAAACAAATATGTTACAACAGTACACCGCAAAACAGAAATTAAGTATATACATTATTGTAGGAATTTTTGGGTTGATATTTTGTAGCATATCACTTGTAAATCATTATTTGTTTAGAACCTATGCCTTTGACTTGGGCATTTACAACAACATGTTGTATTCTTATTCGCATTTTAAGCTTAACTACACACCTCTTCAACAGCCTCTGGTTTATCATGCCTTTGCTGATCATTTTGAACCTGTATTCTTTTTGTTTGCTCCCTTTTATTGGATTTTTGGCAGCTACACCTTACTTATTTTACAAATTGTATTTGTATTAATTGGCGGTATTGGTGCAATGCGGTTTGCACAATTACACAGTAACAACAACACATTATCTATTGCTATACTTATTCAGTTTTATACCATGTGGGGCGTTTACTCTGCATTGGCGTTTGATTTTCATAACAACATTACTGCGGCTATGATTGTGCCATGGGTAATGGTGTTTGCACAACAACGAAAATTTAAACCATTACTTATTTGTTGGGCACTTATTTTATTAAGCAAAGAAAATATGGCCCTGTATGGCATATTTGTGTGCTTGGGATTGGCTTTGCATTATTTTAAAGATAAACCCCTGCGTAATTTATTCCTGCTATTAACAGCTGCATCGGCAGTTTATTTTGTGTTGGTTGTAAAAGTTATTATTCCATCCTTTCAACAGCCAGGTGCAGGTTATTTATATGATAGCATGTACAAATCGTTAGGCACTACGCCCCAAGAAATTTTGGGTAACGTAATTAATAAACCCGGTTACCTGTTTAGCTTGTTGTTTGAGAATTATTCGGGTGAAGCTTTATTTAACGGTATTAAATCAGAGTTGCATTTTTCGATATTAATAAGTGGTGGTATTTTTATGCTGTACAAACCACAGTTTTTAGTCATGTTGATTCCAATATACGCACAAAAACTATTTAATACAGATGCTGCACGCTGGGGAATTAACTACCACTACAGCATTGAGTTTGTGCCTGTATTAACTGCTTGTACTACAGTTTTTATTACTTCTATAAACACATTGAATAAATATAAAAACTATCTGGCATTTTTAGTAGCTGTGATAACTTTTTATTACACCTTTAGTAAAATGGATAGCCGGGTTTCTATTTGGTATGATAAAGTGAATACCCGATTTTACACTGCAGACCATTATACTAATAATGAAACGATAAAAACAATTAGACACGAACTAAACGCTTTACCTATCAATAATAATGACGCCATAAGCGCTCAAAATAATCTAGTACCTCATTTAGCCAATAGAACATTCCTCTACATGTATCCTGAGAGTAATAAAGCAAACAGTATTATAGTGGCTCCTAAAACTAATTTATATCCATTAAAAGATTCTGCATATACCAGCACACTTGATACGCTTAGAGCGAGTAAACATTGGCAAAACGTTACACCTAATAATAAAGAGGTTTTCTTATTTAAGAAGCGTGCTCAATAATCTTACCCAACCCAGTTTCCAGAAATAAAATAGTGAAACAGGAAACCTTGTAATAATATACCAGATAAACAGGTAACGTTACTTACCATTTTATAAAATTTAGTGGTGTTTGGCATAGTTATGAATACCGTAGTTGTGGTAAGTGTTATTGCCACTATCATGATAAGTTTATGTTCAATATGCGAATGTGAAATTGTTAAACTTAATAGAACGGCCAATCCCAATAGTACGATAGGCTTTACCTTAATTTGTATTTTTTTTGTACTTAATAAATGAAGTAATATTAAATAAAATGGAGTAGATAGCACATATCTGTTTATACTTGCCAAACTTTCTTGTTGGTACAATAAAATAAATGAAGTCCCTCCAGATAGGTATAACAATGCGAATAATTCTGCAATGCTAAAGTTGCCTTCAATTACAAATACTTTTGACAATGGATTTAGCCATTTATATTTATCACTTAATATGGTAAAAAAGTAAGTAACCAATATTAACATACAAAATAATCCAACGAACAAAGCAAAATTTTCGGTTAATGCAACAGGCTTATGCCAGCTGATATGAACTAGCTTGGGCCAACGTAAGTAATGATCCCAATATTGGTGCGCTTCAAAGCAACCAAACAACCTACCTGTTTGTTGGTACTGATAAGCAAAAACCATTGCATTTACAATGAATACAGCCAACATTGCAAAAAGAATTGTTTTTATATCATGCCATTTTTTTTTCTGCATAAATACCAATAGCAACATTGCAACAAACGATACCAAGAATATCATTGAAGCTGAACGGGTACCTATGGCAATTAATGCGCCTATAACCAAAAACAAATAATTGTTTTTATTAAAACCTAGTATAATAAGAACAGCGCCTAAAAAGAAAAAACTCTCGGTATAAGGTACCATAAAAAAGAAACTTAAGCCAACGGCCATAAAAACTATTATTGTTTTTATGGCAATTTTGTAATGCATTGAAAGTAAAAATGTGGCTAGTGCAAAAACACAATAATTAACTATTCCAATACCAATATTTCCAACACTTAATATCTTCCAAACCAAGGGAAACAAAGGAAAAAATGCAAGATTGTTTTGTTGGCCTACTTTATAAATATAACCGTGCTCTCGCATGCCATTATACCAGCCACAGTCCCAAATACACCATTTACTAGAATCTGGAAAAACATGGTTTTGATTATAATACAATACCAGGGTAATGGTTAGTAAAACCAAGGGCATAAATAACAGTGTAAGTATAACAAGTACGTTTTTCTGTTTAAGCATAAATACCTAATTTAACAGTTTGTATATTTCATCAATAGTTAGTGAACTAAAACAGCTTTTACCACTTGGCGAAAGTTTATTTTCTACACAAGCAAAAAGCTCGTCAACCAACATATTCATTTCTTCGGTACTTAGTTTTGTTCCGGGTTTTACTGATGCACGTTGTGCTAGTATGCGCGCAATATTTTGGTGTTTTGTACTGCCAGTTTGTTGTTTGTAGTTTTCTAAAACTTCATCAATTAAATGTTGTTCGTTATAATGGTTTAACTCTGCCGGAACTCCGTTAATGGCAAAAGTATTCCCGCCTAAATCGTTCACATCAAAACCCAATGCTCGTATATCAGCCAATAAATCATTTAGCAACATGGCATCAGCTGCATTTAATGTAATGGTTTTAGGAAATAATTTTTGCTGGCTGGCCATAGGTTGATTCTGCAGTGCCTGCATATATTTTTCATACAACACCCGTTCATGTGCAGCTTGCATATCAATAAGCATTATGCCACTTTTTATTTGTGATAAAATAAACGTACCATGAATTTGCGTAAAATACCTAGCTGAATTTTGCTCTTCTTCCAATGCCAGCTCATCGGCTGTTTTATTAAATCGTTTTGGTCCAACATCGCCAATAGTATCTTTCTTTTCTAAAATACCAAAAAGCTCTTGCCAATCTTTATTCTGCGAACGATTAACAGCAAAACTATCTCTGTTGTTATTAAAACCACCGTTAGTATTTGAAGTTGATTGTATTCGTAAATCTGAATGTGGCTGGTTGTTAGAATCCGGCTGCGTTGGTGTAAAGCGAGCACCCAAATTTAAAAAAGTATCATCATTAGATGGAACGTATGTGGGCACATGGTAATGCTCCCCAATAGCCTTTTTACAAACTGCACGCAATATTTGGTATAATGAGCGTTCGTCTTCAAACTTAATTTCTGTTTTGGTTGGATGTACGTTTACATCAATTTGAGTAGGGTCAATATCTATACAAATTACATAAAACGGGAACTGCTCTTTGCTAATTAAATTTTCGTAGCAACTAATTACAGCATGATTTAAATAGGCATCTTTAATAAACCTGTTGTTTACAAAAAAGAACTGCTCTCCACGCGTTTTTTTAGCATGCTCAGGTTTTCCTACATATCCTTTAATGGTTGCAATGGTTGTTTCTTCGTATGCACTTAATAAGTGATCGTTAATTTTGTAGCCAAATAACTGTTCTATACGCTCAGGCAAATTGCCTCCACGCAAGTTATATACTTCTTCGTTATTGTTATGTAATGTAAAGGCAATTTCAGGATGTGCTAAGGCTGCACGTGTAAACTCATCAAAAATATGGCGGGTTTCTACCGGATTTGACTTTAAAAAATTTCTTCGGGCTGGAATATTGTAAAACAAATTTTTAACTACAATACTCGTTCCTTGATTACAAGCCGCTCCTTCTTGCTTCTTTACTTCACTGCCTTCTATTAAAATAAAAGTACCAATTGCATCAAATGCATTTTTAGATTTTAATTCAACCTGCGCCACACTGGCTACACTTGCTAATGCCTCTCCCCTAAAACCATTTGTTTTTATGTGGTAAATATCTTCTGTTTGGGTTATTTTACTGGTGGCATGACGCTCCCAACACATTCTGGCATCTGTAGGGCTCATACCTTTTCCGTTATCTATTACCTGTATCAATGTTTTACCACCCTCCTTAATCATTAACTGTATAAGGGTAGCCTCTGCATCAATGGCATTATCAAGCAACTCCTTTACCACAGAGGCCGGACGCTGTATCACCTCACCGGCTGCAATTTGGTTGGCTACATGATCGGGCAATAATTTTATTACATCACTCATAACTGAAATAAGCCTGCAAAGTACGAAACAAAATGCAGTGTTAATATGTACGTATAAAACTTAGTTTGTAAAATCATACAAACCAATTGGATTTTAACGTTTTTTGCCATGAATAGTGTTGAACCACTGTTTAGCAGAAAAACATGAATAGAAGTATAATTTTACTGTGCACTACATTATTGCCTATGTTAGGTTGGGCACAAAATGGTGTTATAAATTGGAATAAAAATAATCCTTGGGTTGATTCGGTTTACAATACATTAACCGATGATGAACGCATTGCACAACTTTTTATGGTTGATGTTTGGACAATGCGCGATAGTGCACACTACAACTACGTAGAATCGTTGGTGCGTGATTATAAAGTTGGCGGCTTAATATTTTTTAAAGGAACACCATACAAACAAGCCATACTTACCAATAATTTCCAAAGCAAAAGTAAGATTCCTTTACTAGTTGGCATTGATGGAGAATGGGGATTAAGTATGCGTTTAGACAGCACACCTGTGTACCCACGCCAAATGGTTTTAGGTGCAAGTGCTAATACTGATTTGGTTTACGAAATGGGATTGAGTATTGGTTCGCAATGCAAACGCATGGGCATACATTTTAACTTTGCACCTGATGTTGATGTAAACAACAATGCCAATAATCCAGTAATAAATGACCGATCTTTTGGAGAAAATAAATATACAGTTGCAAAGCTTGGTGCTGCATATACAAAAGGTTTACAAGACATGCACATTATTGCTTCTGCAAAACATTTTCCCGGACACGGTGATACAGAAACTGATTCTCATTATGGCTTACCTGTAATTAAAGCTGATAGAAAAAGATTAGACTCATTAGAACTTTATCCATTTAAAAAGCTGATTAATGAAAACGTAATGAGTGTAATGGTAGCCCACTTAAATATACCTGCACTTGATACCAGTAATACCCCCTCATCATTGTCAAAGCCTATCATTACCGACTTACTTCGTAATGAGATGGGTTTTGAAGGTATTATTATTACCGATGCATTAAACATGAAGGGTGTTGCTGATTTATACCCTCCAGGTGAGGTTGCTGCACGCGCATTATTAGCGGGTAATGATATTTTATTATTTGTGGAAAATGTGCCTGCAAGCATGAACAAGATAAAAGAGCATTTATTGGATAGCTCTTTAACTTGGGCACAAATAGAAAAAAGTTGTAAACGTGTTTTATTAGCAAAATATTGGGCCGGATTAAATAAATACGAACCTATAGAATTAACTAATTTAACAGAAGATTTAAATTCGGGTGATGCTCCGGAAATGATTAAGAAAGCTATTAAAAACAGCATCATTGTTGCTAAAAACCTTGATGATATTATACCAATAAAAAATCCTGAACTATATAAAATTGCAACTGTTGGCGTGGGTATACAACAGCTAACATCCTTTCAGGAAATGTGTTTAAACTATTGCCGCAGCGATTACTTTAGCATTGATAAAGCAGACAAAAATATAAACTTTGATAGCTTGTATTTAGCGCTTGAAAAATACAACCTGATTATTGTAAGCCTCCACTCAACAAGTAGATTTGTAAGCAGAAAACTAGGTTTAACCCAAGCACAAATTGATTTTGTGAATCGAATTATCCAATCGCAACGTAAAGTAATTTTGGTATGTAATGGTAATCCTTATATCCTCAATAGTTTTCAAAATGCTCATAACGTAATTGTATCTTATGAAGATTTGGAACTATACAACCAATTGGCAGCACAGGTTTTATTTGGAGGGATTGCAGCAAGAGGACGTATGCCGGTTAGTGTTGGCAATGCATTTCCATTAGGCAGCGGCATTACCACAACAGCACTTGATAGGTTTAGTTATGTGTTACCTGAAGAAGCTGGGTTAAACAGTGATGTATTTGTTAAGATAGACAGTATAGCCAATCAAGCCGTAGCAAAAGGAGCAACACCTGGATGTCAGATTCTAGTGGCCAAACAAGGCAAAGTGGTTTACCACAAATCTATCGGTTACCAAACATACGAGAATATTACAGCAGTTAAAAACCATCACTTATACGATGTTGCGTCACTAACAAAAGTATTGGCTACAACTGTTGCTGTTATGCATTTGTTTGATGAACATAAAATAAAACTTGAAGAAAAACTAAGTACATATTTACCCATGCTAATTGGCACCAATAAAGATGAAATTACGGTGCTAGATGTATTGCTTCATCAGGCAGGACTGGTAGCATATATTCCAATTTATAAAAACACTTTAATAAACGGAAAACCTAATCCAATCATTTATCAAACTAGTTTTGATAGTTTATATAACATACAAGTAGCACCCAAGTTATTTATGCATAATGATTACGAACAGTTTGTGTGGGATGCAATTTTAAAAAGTGAAGTAAAACTTAAAGGCAGTTATGTTTACTCCGATTTGGGATTTATTTTATTACGTAAAGCCGTTGAAAATATCACTCAAATGCCTTTTGATAAATACGTAACAGAATACATTTACAAACCACTAAACTTAGCCAATTTAACGTATAACCCACTCGGTAAAGTTAATGCCGATTGGATCGTACCAACAGAGATGGATACCTTTTTCAGGTGGCAATTGGTTAATGGTACAGTGCACGACCAAACAGCGGCCATGCTTGGAGGAGTAAGCGGACACGCAGGTTTATTTGCTAGTGCAAATGATGTGGCTATAATTATGCAAATGTTATTAAACGGTGGCGAGTACGGAGGTAAGCGAATTTTAAAAGAAAGTACCATAACC
>JBFYQC010000033.1:0-17658 GCA_041302975.1 Bacteroidota bacterium | reverse complement strand
ATTCAATTCATATGCATCGGTTACGTTTACAAATCCTTCAAGTAGGTATCCTTGTAAGTCGTTTCCGTTTTGCAACTCTCTAACCAAATCGAAGGCAATACTATTACTGCCAACAATAATTGTTTTAAAACCGATTTTACGTGCATTAATTAATTTTTTAATATGTGTTGCAGTAAGAATTCGCCCAAAAGTGGTAATTACAAAATGAAGTAAGAATAAAGTAACTAATGTTTTATAATATACTTCATACGATTTCACTTCATCATCGAGCAATAACACAAAAAACAAGATAACAACACCTAAAACAGTTAGTGAAAAAGTACGTGATATTTCTTTAATACGAGATTTACGCCATACGTCTAAATAAGCTCCTGATAGCGCATATAATACAACCCAATACAATGGTACGGCCAACAAACCTAGATATAAATTACTATTCGCTTCAAATGGAATATCGTAACCAAATTTATCTGGCTCTACGAATACTTTACGGTAAGCGAAAAAACTAAACCATGCAATAAGAGCAGCAATAAAGTCAACCAAAATAAATGGTATGGTATGTCTTCTAAATTTTATCACCCTTCAATTAGCTTTATATTATCAATAATAATTTTGGGTCTTGGAGAACCTTTGGTTCTGTATACATCAATATATATTTTGTATTCTGTATTTATAGGATTTACAGCAACTTCATCTGTTAAGTTAATGTATACTTTGTTCCATCCGCTAGTAGGAAACGCATTAAATAATGGAATTTGTTTAACTCCAGTTGGCAAATTAGCAAACATACCAATGAATAAAACTACATCCGAGTTATAATCTAATTCGAGTATTGATGGCAGATTTAAACCCGTAAGATTATAGGCATCGGTTGTTATTAATCTAAAGTAATCAGTGCTATCTGTTAACATTATCATACCTGAGTTTTTACCAGGTGAACGAGCACTATCACCACTATTTACGTATATAATTGTATCCCCTGGCATTGAGTAAAACTTCGAGAATCTAAATCCTACGCGGTCAAAATCTTCAATAAACTTAAACTTAGCCCTTGGAGTGTATTTAAACACGGGGGTTATTGTATCTATTTTCCCGGGTTGGGCATCGATGGAAAAGTAAGCCCTCGTTAATAATGGATTGGGCATACGCTCGTAATCTTGACCAGATTTTAATATTCCAGCATCAACACCAATTTCTATAATTCCCTTTTTTTGAATAGGAATAAAGGCCGGCATTCCGTAGGAACCTATCGTACTGCCATTATCATATACCCAAACATCTGCAATTTTTGCTGTTGAATCACCTTGGCTACCATCAATTGCTGTTTCTACTTTATAACTTGGTATATACACATAAGAGGGAACAATTACCTCGTTATCAAAAACCCTACACTGTGAAAACAGTGTAATAAAAACTAATGCTATACTGGCGCGATAAATATTTTTCATGTAGTACGTTGAGCAAAAGTATTAATTTTTAATCATACTTAAGCGTTTAAGTACAACGTTAAAAAAACCTATCCATTGTAATCAAATAATGTACTTGGATACATTTTTTCAATTACCTGATAGGCTATGCGTAAATTTTGATATGATTGATGCGTATCTTGGGTCATGCGTTGACGACTTAAAATACTTTGTGCAAAATACTCAAGTTCTAGTTTCACCACATCTTGTTTGCGATTATTCTTTGGAATGATCTCTTGATGAGCCATTTCATTGTTATCATCTTTTACTAAACGAGTGATTTCGAAATCATTTAACCCCATGCCTATACACTCACCTTTTTGGTAAGCTTTTATGTAACTATTCTCTCCATTATTAAAGTTACCACATATTAAGGTTGCAACGCAAGCATTTTCAAATTCAAGTCGAACATTTACAAAATCTGTATATGAGTTAAAAACTGCAGCACCATTAGCCACCACCTTTTTAACATTTGAACCAATGATATGGGTAAGTAAATCAATATCACTTAAAATCATACCGAATATCATGGAATCATTACTTACACTCAACACTTTATTTTGATAACGTTTTAGTTCAACGTAATTAGGACGTTTCACCATTCGTTTAAATGTCTTTAAGTCAGGATGAAACTTATCCTCATGTAATATTCTGATATTTACGTTAGCCTCAATGGCTAACTCACTTAATTGTTTAGCTTCACGAATATCCTCACTTAACAACCCATTTAACAACACATGTTTTGATTTGCGAATAGCTTGGGTTGCATATCTAAAATGAGTACCAACAGGTGACAATATATCAATAGCATCTACTTCATCTAATAGTAGATTCAAATCGGTGTAATGCTTCAGATTATTCTCTGTAGCAAAGGCTTGCGCAATAGCAGGCGAGTGATCGAAAAAGCCTACCACTTCGAAATCGGGTATTTGCAAAAACTGAGCAGCATGTCGCTTACCTAATTCGTTTGCGCCTATAATTCCTATCTTTATCATAACCGTTTTTGATGCAATACGAAGATATGGGGGTTGCGTTTGCTTGATTTCTGGAGTTATACCTTTTATTAACAGAAATACAAAATACAAACACAATAAAATGTACACTAGATAATTTATTAGTACAGAAATGTTAAAATTATATACTAATATATTAGAGCAAGTAAATCATATTTGCCTATTATGTTGAGGCACGAAGATTCATATAAAAACAAAGGAGCTCGAAAAAAGCTAATTGAATTGCTTACAGAAAAAGGAATTAGTGACAAAGGTGTTTTAAATGCTATGTTAAAAATACCACGACATTTCTTTTTTGACAAAACCTTTGAAAGCCACGCATATGATGACAAAGCATTTCCAATAGGCGAAGGCCAAACCATATCGCAACCATACACTGTAGCTTATCAAACACAATTATTACATGTGCAAAAAAATGATAAAGTATTAGAAATAGGCACCGGTAGTGGTTATCAAACCTGTGTATTGGCTCAAATGGAAGCAAACGTATACAGCATAGAGCGCCACGAATCATTATCACAAAAAGCACAGTTTATGTTGAAGCATTTTGGTTATAAAGCCAATTTATTATGTGGTGATGGCACTAAAGGCTGGCCTGAAGAAGCACCATTTGACAAAATTATTGTAACTGCTGGAGCACCTGTTGTACCCAAACAATTAGCAGCACAACTTGCCGTAGGCGGTATAATGGTTATTCCCGTAGGGGATGAGAAGATTCAACAGATGTTAACCATTGTGCGTAAATCAGAAAAATCGTTTGAGAAAATAGTGATGGACAACTTCAAGTTTGTACCATTAATTGGAGAAAACGGATGGAAATAATCAAATTTTAAGACTTAATTTTTTCAAGAATTTAATCGTAGTTAAGCACAATATTAACATCTTGTAAACAAAAATAAACACACTCACAGAGCCAACAAAAACTAGGCTATCGAATAAAAAATAACACTTTTACGCTGGTTTTAAACAATAAAAAGACTTCCTGATAAAAAACAGCTTGATAAAAATGCGAAAAAATGCCTTATATCTTTGTAATGTTAATCAAAACAAAAACTTTCAACTTATGAAAAAATTATTCCTATCGTTAGCATTAGTTGCAGCAGGTGTTGCAGCTTACGCTCAAAAACCTGCTGCTGGTGACATGACACTAGAAACAGAATTTTCTTTAGACATGGGTGGCGTTAATGGATTTAACACACCAGAAATTCGTTATCGTTATTTCTTAAGCGAGGGCATGGCTGCCAGAGTCCGTTTAGGCATAAATAGCAATAGCAACACCAGAATAATTGATGATGGTGCAGTTAACAACAAACAAACTGGCGAAATCAAAACTTCGACTTTTGGTTTTAACTTAGGACTAGGTATTGAAAAACACTTAACAGGAACAAGTAAATTATCTCCATATTTTGGTGGTGAATTATTTATTCAATCAATAGGTGTGCAACAAACTACTGCTTCAGGCTCTGATAATGGACTTGGATGGTCGAATAAAGAAGATACATACGAAACATCAGGTGGAGGAACAATGAACTTTGGCCTACGTGGTGTATTTGGTGCTGATTATTATTTCACTGAAGCTATTTATTTAGGCGGTGAAATGGGTTGGGGATTCGGAATGGGTTCTACATCTGAACAAACTTTTAAGAAAAAATCAGGTGGAACAAATTCTGAAGGAACTTTATCTAGTGAAAGTTCTAGTTTTAACATAGGCATGATGAACGTATTACCTACTGCAGGTGTTCGTTTTGGTATTAAATTCTAATAACTAAATCTATTTATTACAGATCCCGTCTTGCAACTGCGAGGCGGGATTTTTTTTGATTTTATACTAGTATTAGTAAAATTAAAACACTCTTGTGCACTCCTATAAATGTTATGTTTTGTATGGAGAAGTCATAAAAACGGGTTGGTGAAAATCATCCACCAACCCGTTTTTTATTACTGTTTAAAAATTATAATTTCAAATCACACATCACTTCCAGTGCCTCATCCATTATCAAATCCGGGTTGGTAACCTTACGCGCTTTTCGTTCATCTTCACGCGCCTTTTTATCAGCATCTATTTTATCGTTTTGCTTTTTATACTCTACTTCATTTAATGTTTGATATAATTTGGCATTATGCGCTTTAAAAAAGTTAATGTCTTGCTGCAAATAAGCATACTCTTTATTTGTCTCCATGCGCCTCATATGATTTGCCCGAACATTACCCAATTTATGAGTAACCGTGTTAACCAACTCAAATTGTGTTGGTGCAATTTGATCCCATGGTAATGCATATTTGCTTGCGTCTTCCCCAAATTCTTTATCTGCATACAAGCTCGGCAATTCAATATCAGGTATTACACCACGATGCTGTGTTGAGCTTCCTGTAATACGGTAAAACTTCGCAATGGTTAATTTCACTTCACCTAAAGGTTTTCCGTTATATTGTACAAACTCATTAACGGCTACCATATTTTGTACAGTACCCTTTCCGTAAGTTTTTTCACCAACTACCACTCCTCTTCCATAATCTTGAACTGCTGCAGCAAAAATCTCAGATGCTGATGCACTAAAACGGTTTACCAAAACAGTTAATGGTCCATCGTAGAACAACTCCGGATTACGGTCGGTTTCATCTTTTAAGCCTCCAGCCCCATCTTTAACTTGCACCACCGGCCCTGTTTTAATAAACAAACCTGTTAATTCCACAGCCTCTTGTAACGAACCGCCACCGTTATTTCTTAAATCAATAATCAATCCATCAACCTTCTGCTTTTTTAATTCAGCAATCAGTTTTTTCACATCTCGTGTAGTGCTTTTATAGTTAGGGTCGCCTTTACGTGCTGCAGCAAAATCAATATAAAAAGTTGGCAAACTTATTACACCGTATTTATATTTTTTACCATTACGTAGAACTTCTTTTATACTACTCTTAGCCGATTGGTCTTCTAAAACAATTTTATCGCGCTTAATCTCAATAATCTTAGTTTTATTAGGTTCAGATGCTGGAATAATCTCTAAGCGAACAATGGTTCCTTTTTTACCTCTTATTAAACTCACTACATCATCCAAACGCCAATCAACCACGTTTACTATATCACTGTCTCCCTGCGCTACACCAATAATTCTATCACCTGCATGTATTTTTTTACTTTTATCAGCCGGCCCACCTTTAACCACTTCACGAATTTTAGTGTATTCGTTTTCGGTTTGTAAGGTTGCACCTATACCTTCTAATGATAAACTCATTTGGGTATTGAAATCAGCGCTTGCACGTGGTGAAAAATAATTTGTATGCGGGTCGGCTAATTCTGTTAATGAATTTACATACAATTGAAACACATCCTCGCCTTTAGTTTTAGATGATAACTTTAGCAAGTTATCATAACGTTTACGAATGGTTTCGCTGTATGTTTTAAAGTCTTTTCCTTGAACTTTTGATGCCAGACATTCGTATTTTAATTTCAGTTTCCAAAGTGCATTTAACTCCTCTGTTGTTAAAACAAACGAAGCATGCTCTCTATTGGTCATAAACGAATCGTTGTTGTTAAAATCAAACTGCGTTGAGTCGTTTAACAAAGAAAATGCGAAGTAAATACGCTCTTGTAAGCGTTGTTGGTAACGGTTAAAAATTTCGAAACCAGGTTTTACATCGCCACTAAAAATGCTCTCATCAATACTGTACCTGTACTTTTCAAACTCGGCAATATCACTTTTTAAAAAGTAAACTTTTGAGGGATCAAGATCTTTAATGTAATTATCAAATGCATTAGAAGAAAACTGATCGTTTATGGTCGGTTTCTGATAATGGTATGATGCCACCAACTGCATTGCCGTAGAAAACACCATAGCGTGCTGAGGTTCCGGTTCTAATTGCTTTAATTGTACTTTGGTGGTATCTGTTGCGCATGCCGTGTTTAAAAACAAGGCTCCAAAAAGTACGGTGGTTATCTGTTTTACAATCATTTATTGTTATATTTATTTACTTACTAATAACTTACGTGTAGCAATAATGTTGCCATCTAAAGTGTAAGTATAAAAATAAATTCCGTTATTCAAATCATGTACATTAACAATCACCTCATTTAGGCCGTTTTGCAAGTTAATAGGAGCTATTTCCTTAACTATTTTGCCAGTAACATCGGTAATTTTAATATTAGCCGTTTTACCTTGTTTAGCATAAAACGGTATTTTTATCTGGGTTGATGCAGGATTAGGATGGGCATTAAACAAATAATTTTTTGTTGTTACTTCAAACTCTGCTAATGCGGTTCTTTTAGTAAAGAAAATACTATAAAAACCTTCCGGGGCAGTTATTGGCTTTACTGCAGTTTTACCGTTATTAGTAGTAGCACTCAAATAATATTCAATTTCATCAGTAGATGTGATTCCATTAGCTACTATATCACCAATAAAATATCCTGAGCTATCTGTTAAATTTATAGTATTAAATGTTGCAGCACCTTTTAAACGCCAATTACAAACGGCAGATGCAACACCACTTTTATTTGTGATTTTAGCCATAATATGAAATGAATTGGTAATGTTTGGGTAATACCCATCAACACTTGGATGCCAAAATAAAACTGGGTTTTCAGCCGGAATTTGCATGGTGATACAATGTAACTCTCCTCCTAATTCACTTAATAAACGTGAATCAATATCAACCACTTTGTAACCCGGCATGATACGTTTAAATAAATTTACGGCCTGCTCTGTTTGCACTTTATTCCCATCAAATTCATCAGAGTATGAAGGCATAATGTACGTGTTATTAATTGTTAATCCATTAACAAACGTGCGTGCATCTGCATTAATTTGTGTGCATGTCTTACGTGAGTGGTTTCCATTATCATCTGTTGGATGAGGAATACGATACACCCTAAACGGACGATTGTAAGTACTATTTATGGACGCTAAAAGCTGCGTGTTATTTTCAATAATTTGTTTATCAACAGCGGTTATTTCATCCGGATATTTTGATATGATGAGCGTTTGTTCATCAATCATTTTTAAATACAAATCAATATGACCGGTACCACCGTCACAATTTAACGTTGGCAGTTCTATATTTTGATTAGAACCAAACATAATGGTCATTTTATCTTTTACCTCTTGTTTAGTAAACACCGGACTAACCAGAGTAGGATCTGTATTAACCGATGTTACCACATCACTATAAAAAGTTCTGCCAAAACCATCAGCCATTAAGTTTCCACCTTCTGCATTTAAACGTGTAACATAATTCGGAATGTTTAGCATGTTACCAAGTGCTATCGGGGCAACATCATCTTTATCACGACCTGGATAATATTTCAAATCAATAAAAGCCAGACTATCTTGATTACCTACATACACCCCATTAGGGCCAAAATCACGGGTCCACCAATCATCTCCTGGAGAAATAATAAAGCTATAGTTAGTTAATGGCGTACTACGCGCAGCCATATAAGTTTTTATAGCAATAGTATCACTTGCTTTTTCGGCCCTAATAATTACCGGCACAACTTTTTGGATTGCATCTGTTAAGCGGGCAGAAACCAAAGCATACTCGCTGGTCACATCTGCACCTGTAACATTTCCGTTCATGTCGTAATCGTACGACCATGAAATGAAAACTGATTGAGACTCTTCAAACTCACCCGGGTAACGAATATTTGAAGGAAATGATTCTGCCTTTTTTTCAAGTTGTTTATTTGCGGCTAAATCACGACCAACCCTAATTTCTTGTTGTGTGCGGGCAGCTGGTAATTTAAACGGTTTTAACTCTTTGGCAGTTTGCGCAGCGGTGTTTAACGTAGTGAATAATAGTAATACACTTGCAGCTATAAATTTACTTTGTTTCATAACTAAATAATTTGACAATTTTTAACTTAATGAAGTAGCACAACCTTAAATTAAGGTTGCAGTATAGTCAATAAAATCTTAACCTTAAATTAAATACAAAAGCCCCTCTAAATTGTGTTTAGAAGGGCTGAATATGATGATAAACGGTAGTTATTCGGCTAATAAAAAAGGGTACTCGTAACTGGTTGGCGTGACAAATGTTTCCTTGATGGTGCGCATACTTACCCAACGAAGTAAATTCACCATTGCACCAGCCTTATCGTTTGTTCCGCTGGCACGAGCGCCACCAAATGGTTGCTGACCAACTACTGCACCTGTTGGTTTATCGTTGATATAGAAGTTACCTGCTGCGTTACGCAATTTAGTAGTTGCTAAATCAATTGCGTATCTATCTTGGGCAATTATAGCTCCTGTTAGAGCGTACTCTGAAGTTGTGTTTACTAAGTCTAAGGTTTCTTCAAATTTATTTTCATCGTATACAAACAGGGTTAATACGGGGCCAAAAATCTCTTCGCACATGGTGGTTGATTTTGGATTTTGAGTAACCACAATAGTTGGCTCAATAAAGTATCCTTTTGATTTATCGTAACCACCACCTACTAAAATTTCTGTTTGTGCATCTTTCTTTACACCTTCTATGTAATTGGCAATTTTATCGAACGAACGCTCATCAATCACCGCATTTACAAAATTGCTAAAATCTTCTGTAGGTCCCATTTTTAAAGATTTAACAGTAGCTACCAATTTTTCTTTAATGGCAGGCCACAAGTTTGATGGCACATAAGCGCGAGATGCTGCCGAACATTTTTGTCCTTGAAACTCAAATGCACCACGCACAATAGCAGTAACGCTCTCGTCAACCTTCGCAGTTTTGTGCATCACAATAAAATCTTTACCCCCTGTTTCGCCAACTATACGAGGGTATGTTTTGTATTTATGAATATTGCCTCCAATTGTTTTCCAAATATTTTGAAACACACCTGTTGAACCTGTAAAATGAATACCTGCAAAATCAGGATGGTTAAATATAACTTCACCGGCAGTTGGACCATCCACATAAACCAAGTTAATAACACCATCAGGAACTCCAGCCTCTTTAAAAATCTCCATCAAAACATTAGCCGAATAAACTTGAGTGTTAGCCGGTTTCCATACTACCACATTACCCATCATTGCTGCACTTGTTGGTAAATTACCAGCAATTGCAGTAAAGTTAAATGGCGTTAACGCAAATACAAAACCTTCTAAAGGGCGATACTCAAGTCGATTCCACATTCCTTTTCCTGATTGTGGTTGGTCGTTATATATCTGGCTCATAAAAGCCACGTTAAAGCGTAAGAAGTCTATAATTTCACAAGCGCTATCAATCTCGGCTTGGAAGGCATTTTTACTCTGGCCCAACATAGTTGCTGCGTTTAACTTAGCACGGTACGGACCTGCTATTAGATCAGCTGCTTTTAAAAATATAGCGGCTCGATGCTCCCAAGGTAAGTTTTCCCAGTTTGCTTTGGCAGCTAAAGCGGCATCAATAGATGCTTTTACATGTGAGGCATCACCTAGATGAAAATGACCCAAAGTGTGCTGATGGTCATGCGGAGGTGCCATACGACTAGTTTTACCAGTGCGTACTTCTTCACTACCAATATACATAGGCACATCAATTTGTTTACTACGTGCATCTACTAAAGCTGCTTTTAACTCAGCACGTTCTTTGCTACCCGGAGCATAATTTAAAATAGGTT
Source organism: Bacteroidota bacterium (assembly GCA_041302975.1). Taxonomy (GTDB): domain Bacteria; phylum Bacteroidota; class Bacteroidia; order UKL13-3; family UKL13-3; genus UBA6183. The sequence continues at coordinate 7,606 of JBFYQC010000033.1, read as the reverse complement.
CGTTTACAGGAACAGGAACTTTAAAAAAACCGTTCATATCAATTTATATATTAAAATGTTATCAAGTAAAATGCCTTTTTATAAAGACGATGCGAATGTAGTGCTATTTTGTTTGATGGCAAATAATGGATATCAGTTATAAGTGATTAGTTATTGAGAGGTTTCGTGTTATTGGTTTTAAGGTTTTCTTGACAAGGTACCCAATTCCTGTATTTTGGATTAGTTATGAGCTGATTGGTTTGGAGTTTGTCATTTACACGCTAAAACTTCGAATGATAAAAAGCAAAAGGCTGCCTTGTTTAAGACAGCCTTTTATAAACTTGTTAATATTATGAAGGTTATACCGCCAAAGTTTCGCGAATTTCTGCATCGTATAACTTCATGCTTTCTTCTACTATTTTAATAGCGGCTTCGCGCCCCATAAACTCATTCACAACTACCTCTTTGTGCTCCAACGCTTTATAATCCTCAAAAAACCTACGCATTTCCAATAAAGTATGCGGAGGTAATTCATTAATGTCATTAATATGGTTCCAACTCATATCATTAGCCGCTACAGCAATAATTTTATCATCTGCTTCACCTTGATCAATCATATGCATTACGCCAATTACTTTAGCATCAATTAAACACATATGCGGCAACTCAATGCTGGTTAATACCATAATATCTAACGGATCTTTGTCATCGCAAAATGTCTGTGGTATAAAACCATAATGGGCTGGATAATGTACTGATGAGAACAAAACACGATCAAGCTTTAACATACCGCTATCTTTATCTAACTCAAATTTACCTTTACTACCTTGCGGAATTTCTACAATTGCTGTTACAACCTCAGGCGCGTTCTCGCCAAAACCAACATGATGCCAAGGATTAAATAATGTCATAGTTCTTTTTTAATTTATTAGAGTGGGTTATACGTTTTTAAAACGGGGTGCAAAGATAATATTTTTTGGCACAAATGAAACTATACCCCTTGAAGTTATAGGTTATGTTATTAGACTAAATATATAAAAGTACCTTATTCGTTTAAACAGAAATAATGTTCTACTTATCTATTATTGCTTTTATTATCAACGTAAGCATTAGAGAATAATATTTAATAATTTAGGCTGACTATAACAGCGCTTGAACAATACACACAATCATACTTTGGTTTGGTTAACGCAAACGATTTACAAAAAATTGTTTCGTTGTTTAAATCGGCAACCATTAAAAAAGGCGACTTTTTACTACAAGCAGGTAACAAATGTGATCAGTTATGTTTTTAAAATCAAGATTGCTAAGGATTAAAGCAGATAAAGAGGATAAAAAAATTACACAGTGGATTTCTACCCAAGGTTATTTTACAACTGATTTATCTGCATTTATATCCAAAACAACGGAACGTTTTTCCATACCAACATTGGTTGACGCTGAAATATTTTATATTAACAAAACCGACTACTATTTAATTAGAAACATGGTTCCACAATGGCACCAGCTAGAAAAATTATTTTTGGTAAAATATTTCATTACTTCAGAAGAAAGGGGACTTAATCATTTATCAAATCTATAGAAGACGATCTATTGTTAGGTGCCAAAATTAAAGCTAGAATCGAACCATCGCAAGCTAAAGTTATGACAATTACCCCAACTATTATAAAGTTTGAAACCAACAAATCATTTGTTTGGTTAGGTAGTTTATGGTTTAAAGGTTTGTTTGATGGTAAACACAAATTTGAGCTGATTGATAATGGTGATGGCTTGACAACTTTTATTCAAAGTGAAGAATTTAAAGGCATATTGGTTCCATTGTTTAATAAAATGCTTGATTACAATACAGTAAAAGGGTTTGAACTGATGAATCAAAAATTGAAAGAGTTGGCCGAAATGTAATCCATCCATTAAGTTACTTCTTTGAATTATCCCTAATTATTCGGAGTTTTACCGAAACACCTTCACTTCTTTTACAGAAGTAAATTCATGGAACTGTTCAACTATTTAGATAAAATATACAAATTAAGTGTTGATGCTAAAAAGGCCATACAACCACTTATCAGTCATATTCATTACAATAAAAACGACATGGTGCAAGAAATTGGCAGCCGTTGTAAAACCATATACATGGTAACAAGTGGATGTGCACGCATCTTTTATTATAAAGACGGTAATGATATTACCGAACATTTCGCTTTTGAAAACGATATGATAGTTAGGGCCGAAAGTTTATTTACCGGACAACCAACATCTAAAGGCATTCAAACATTGGAAGAAACAGAAATGATTGCCATCAACTCATCCAAACTTTTTAAGTTGTATGATGAACACCACGACATAGAAAGGTTGTTTAGAATTTTGTTTGAACGTGAGTATGTAAATAGTATTAAACGTTTGGAAAGTCTACAATTTAACTCAGCCAAGGAAAGGTATTTGGAGTTGAGTAAAAACAAAACATTGGTTCAAAAAATTCCGTTAAAACATATTGCTTCATACCTTGGTATAACCCAAGTTTCATTAAGCCGAATAAGGGCGGAAGTGTAATAAACCAAAACTGCATTATTTAACATTTGTAAAAAGATTTGCGTAAACCCCATCCTACCTTTGTTGTATAAAATTTAAGGTTGAAATGGATCATGCGCAAATAAAATTAGGCTTAAAGGATAACTGGAAACAGTTTACAATTTTGGTTATTGTTAACGCTTTTGTGGGTGGTATGATTGGTATAGAACGCACTATATTCCCGCAATTTGCAGAAATGGAATTTGGTGTAGCCTCCAAAACAGCTATACTTTCTTTTATCACTGCATTTGGTATCAGTAAAGCCATTGCCAATTATTACACGGGCAAACTTGCCAATAAATATGGACGTAGAAACCTGTTACTTTCAGGTTGGTTATTGGCCATACCTATTCCGTTTATGCTAATGAACGCACCAAATTGGAGTTGGGTAATTTTTGCCAATGTACTATTAGGCATTAGTCAAGGACTAACATGGAGCAGTACCGTGGTGATGAAAATAGATTTGGTTGGTGAAAAAGACCGTGGTTTTGCCATGGGATTAAACGAGTTTGCCGGGTACTTTGCGGTGGGCATTGTTGCTTTTTTAACCGGTTATGTTGCCAATAAATATGGTATAACACCTTATCCTTTCTATATCGGAATTTTCATAGCTATTGTTGGATTTATACTTACGTTTTTCTGGGTAAAAGACACGCGTGTGTTTGTACAAAAAGAAAGCACCACCAACCAATTAACCCAACTAAAAAATATATTTTGGGAAACCACACTCAAAAACAAAACACTAAGTTCGGTAACACAAGCAGGTTTAATAAACAACTTAAATGATGGTATGATTTGGGGACTGCTTCCCATTGTACTTTTAGCACTGAATTACAACAACGAAAACATAGGATTAATTACCGCCATCTACCCAACAGCTTGGGGTTTCGGACAGTTGTTTACCGGTAAAATGTCTGACTATTACTCCAAAAAGGCGATGTTATTTTGGGGTATGTTGTTGCAAGGTTTGGCCATTTTATTTTTACCCTACACCAACAACTTTTATGCATTAATTATTATTTCCACGGTATTAGGTTTAGGAACAGCTTTGGTGTATCCCACATTCTTATCAACCATAGCAAAAGCCACCAACCCATTACAACGCGCTGAAAGTATTGGCACATTCAGACTTTGGCGCGACTTAGGTTATGCCTTCGGTGCAATTATTTCGGGTATTACCGCAGATGTTTTAGGTATTGAATATGCCATTGTATTGATTGGTATGCTGACAGTAATCTCAGCCTTAATCATTCAATTCCGTATGCCTCAAGATATAAACAATGCTAAACTATGTATTGAAGTGGATGAGATTAAACAAGTCATTCAAAATCAACAAAAAGTAAAAATAATTGATGTGCGAAGCGAAGAAGAATTTAAGGAAGCACACATCCCCAATGCCATTCACATTTCATTGCAAGAAATACCCAATAAAATAAACCAACTGAATAAAAACTACCAATATGTAACGGCTTGCGGTAAAGGTGGGGGCCGTTCTGCTGATGCGGCAAAACTGCTTTCAGGTTATGGATTTAACACTAAATGGTTGTGCGGTGGAACGTTTGGCTGGTTTAAAACAACAACAAATTAACCTTTATTTATGGCAACTTAGGTTCAACCATAATCACATCTTCCCTATCCATTACTACTTGTCCGGGTTCAAAACCTTTGGGTTTACGCACAAACTTTTTTAACGTGTAACTTACAGGCGCCAAGGTATTGCCTTTGTGTTTGCTGTAATAAGCTGCTATTTCTGCGGCAATGGTTAACACGTTATTGGGAATGGCCTTCCCTGCTTTATGTTTGATGATGGTATGCGAACCGGTAACTCCTTTAGCATGTATCCAAAGGTCGTTTTTGTGCGCATACTTTTGTGTAAGTAAATCGTTGTTGGCTGCATTTTTCCCTACCCAAATTTCAAATTCTTGTACCACAAAACGTTTAAACGGAAACACCACTTCTTGCTTTTTACTTACTTGTAATGGTTTAAGTTGTTTGGCATTTTGAGCAGCATTTACTTGTTCTAACATCAACTCAACACCAACTAATTTTTGTTGCAGGTTTAACAACTTTTGCTCCATTTGCTCAACTTCAATCTTTTTATTTTTAGCCTTGCGGTAATAATAAGCAGCGTTGGCAGCAGCATCTAAATCACTTTTTAGTTTTACTAAAATGTTTTTGTTGTTATAAAAATCAAACAACTCTATTTGTTTGGTTTGTTTAGGTATGGCATGCAAATTAGCCATAATAATATGTCCAATTTCTTCAAATGGCGATTGGTGCAACAATTGTTTAATGCCTTGTTCGCTGAGTTTAATTTGTTGCCTTAAACGTTTTATCTCGCCCTCAAGTGTTGCAACTCTTGATATTTTAGCTTGCTTAAATCCAAGCGAACCAAGTGCATATCTCGCTAAAATGGTTGATGCCTCAAGCGGACTAGTTGTTTCCAACAACAACTTATCTGCTTGCGGATTTAAAGATAAATAAAATTCATCATCTGATTCACGCTTATAAACCCAATATTTACCTGTATTGAATTGAAATGCATTTAATTTGTTGATGATATTTTCATCCGTTACCTCAAACTCTGCCGGGTTATATGTCCAGTCATTTTGAATACTTTCTCTGAACATATCCACCACTTCGCCACCATCAACCAAAATCACATTAATTAATGCATCATAACACTTAAAAACAAGAGATTGGTTATTATCAAACGTTACCACAAATGAGCGGTTGTATAAATGTGGGTTAACAGCGGTTACTTGTTTTCCAAACAAAGACTCAAAACAAGCTTGTGCATTACTTCCTTTGTGGTAAGGTGTATTTTCAAACAACAAAAAACCACTGTGAAATTTAGCCAATACTTTTACAACAAGCTGCTCATTGTTTTTATTAAACAACATGACCAACTCTTGTTTACTGATGGTAAAAGCACTGTCTAAACTCGCCCCTAATAACCATTGGTTTAAGTCGGGGGCCAGTTGCTTTACAAAATGATAGTGCTGATGAAAAGAACCGATGATGGCCATTATATTTCTATACTTAAACCATCGTATGCTAAAAATACGTTTGGTGGTAAGGTAGCAGAAACCTCATCATGTAGTCCTAATTGGTGACTGATATGAGTTAAATATGCCCGTTTAGGGTTTATTTTTTTTATCATTTGCAGGGCTTCCTCTAATGTAAAATGACTGATGTGTTTTTCGTGACGTAAAGCATTTAACACCAACACCTCACAGTCTTTTATTTTTTTGATTTCATCATCACCAATAAAATTGGCATCGGTTATGTAAGCAAATGTATTACTATTATTGGATTCGGTAAACATAAAACCCAATACGGGCAGTTTATAATGCATCACCTCTACAGGTGTAACGTGCACACTCTTCACATCAAATGGCACATCATTGTGTATCCGCGTAATAGCTAATTCCGGCACACCAGGGTATTTTACCTCATCAAAAATATAGGCAAACTCTTTACGTATTTGTTGCTCAACTTCTGCTGTGCAATACACATCAATGGCTTCACGCTGAATAAAATTAAATCCACGGATATCATCCAAACCTGCAATATGATCTTTGTGTGCGTGGGTAAACAACAGTCCATCTAAACGTTTTAATTTACAAGCCAACATTTGTTGTCTAAAATCCGGCCCACTATCTACCACAATATTTTTATCGTTGGCCTTCACCAATACAGAGGTTCTCAGTCTTTTATCAGCAGAATTTTCAGAACGACATACATAACAATCGCAACCAATAATGGGAACGCCTTGTGATGTACCAGTACCTAAAAATGTAATTTTCATGATGCCGCAAATTAATTATTTGCATCATAAAATATCGCATATATTTGGATAATAAAAATCATTATGAAAGTTATATACACCATAGCGTTTGGCGCATTTCTAACGATTGCTTGCAGCAATAGTCAACCCACACAAACAAATACCGATAGTGGAAACAAAAACACTTCATCAACCCAAAACTTAACCGATACTGGAGCGATGTTTAAAGTAATTAGTGCCGCTGAATTTGGTGATAAAATTAAAACCCAACCCGGTGTTATTTTAGATGTGCGCACATCGGGCGAATACAAAAAAGGATTTATTAAAAATGCACGTTTGTTAGATATTTTTAGTGATAACTTTGATGTTGAATTAAACAAACTAGATCGCAATGCAATATATTACGTTTATTGTGCCAGTGGCGGACGTAGTGCAGAGTGTTCAGAAAAAATGCAAACTTTAGGATTTAAAAAAGTGTACGACTTAGATGGTGGAATGGGTGCTTGGCGTAATGCTAACATGCCTGTTGAAATGCCACAACAATAATTAATTGCGTACGAGATGAATCCGCTTGTGCACTTCACCTAATGGTGTTTGTATCAGCAACAAATACATACCGTTTTTAACATGCTCGGGTAACACAATTACTCGGGCATTTTTTGTTGGTTGAGTTGTATAAATCACTTCGCCCAAAAGGTTGTATAAGGTGATGGTTTGAATCTCTAAATCAGCATCAATAGTTAAAACCCCTTGTGTGGGATTTGGATAAACGTTGAATTCAATCTTTGCTAATTCACGAACTCCTGTATTGGGAATGGTATCGTTATTAGAAGTATCTATTGGTGTTGCCTTAGGGTAACGTTTTAAATTAAACCTAGTAAGCACCGGATAATGATCGGAAGTATTGGATAAATAACTGCTGATTTGAGCTGATAATTGTTTTAACACGGCAGCAGATTGATTCACATAAAACGAATCGGACAAAGCCCTTGAAGTTAAAATATGGTCAATCATATTAATGGGTTTGTAGTTTGGATAAGTAGTTTCTCCGGCCAAACTCAGCTGTTTACTTGGGATAAAGTAGCGGGTTGAATCATTACTGAAATTTTGAAATGGAGACGCTAAATATGAACCGTTTATTCTAACCACCGATTGATCTACATCATCATTAAAATCGCCCAATACTACAATTTTTTTATTGGCACGTTGTGTGTTTAAAAACTGTTGTAAATACAACGAAGCATTGGATCTGCGGTTATAAGATGCCTGATC
>JBFYQC010000032.1:0-18442 GCA_041302975.1 Bacteroidota bacterium | reverse complement strand
CATTAAATTCATCTTTTGCATAAGAGTTAAAGCTTGAAGTATTACTGAGTGGTTTATAAGGAGGGTCGAAATAGAAAAATGAATTAGAGGTGGCATTTTGAAGTGTATTTTCATAGTCACTACAACGTATTTCAACTTTCTGCAAAACGTTACTTACGGCTAATATATTTTTATCATCACAAATGGTTGGTTTTTTATAACTACCCATTGGTACATTATATCCGTTGTTTTTATTTACGCGATATAATCCGTTAAAGCATGTTCTGTTTAGAAATATAAACAACGCAGCCTGTGTGCTCAACTCTTCTTTTCTTGTGTTGTATATTGACCGTTTTTGGTAATAGTATTCTTTTTTTTCTTCGGGTTTAGTTTCTAACGAGTGAAATTCTTCTTGAAATTGCTTGAGAATTGAAATCAGCTCTTTAGGTTTTGAGGCAATTATTTTATAAGCATTAATAAGGTCTTCGTTAATATCGTTTATAACCGCTTTCTCCAAATTAGGAAAGTTATTTAACATCCAAAACAATATAGCCCCACTACCCACAAATGGTTCAATGTAGGTATAGGATTTTAAATGAAAATCTTTAGGTAAAGATTTTTCTATATTGCTAATGAGTTGAGTTTTTCCTCCTGCCCATTTTAAAAAGGGTTTAGCTATTTTGTCACTCATTTCTTTTTAGGTTTAATCTTGGTATCAAGCAAACTTACAATTTTCATTTTTTTAATTGTCCTAGTTTAAATAAATAATAAGTTTGATTTTAAGGATTCTTTTTAAAGGGCTACTATTTATCAAACCGAAAATAAGTCACCGCAAATACAATTACAAATAATAAAAAAAGGGTTTTATTTAATGTTATGCAAGGGCAATGTATTTAAGTTGATATAGTGGGGGAGTTGGTTATTAAGTTTTAGATAAAAAAATCCCGAGCTCACACTCGGGATTTTTATTTATACAATTTTGCGCAAAGCGCAGTTTAATACATGTAATTATTTGGTGCCAATAAATCCCATATCGGCAGTAGTGCTGCCTTGGGTAATGGTTGCGCCAAACGTAAATGAGTTGTTGGTGCTGGTATAAACAAAATGTTGGCCTACAACACCTTTGCCTAATAATGAAGCTGTGTTTCCATTATAGGTTACATCTTGTTGCTGTATGCTGCCTGTTAAGTTTGATTTTGTGCCTAAAGCAATGTCGGTGTTAATGGTTAAGTCGCTACCCACAGCAATAATTAATTTACCACTGCTACCTTTACTAACTGTAACTAATTTGCTTGATGTTTGTGCATTACCAGAAATGGTGGTAACCAAGGTGCCGTTAAAAGTACCAACTACACTATCTCTGTTGTCGTATACGGTGCTAACAGCGGAGGCTACTTGATCTTTGGTGCAACTTGTAAGGGTAAATGTAGCCAATCCAATGGCAACAAATACAGATAGGACTAATTTATTCATCGGGTACAATGATATAAAAAATAAATGGCAAGCTAATATGTTTAGCTTGCCATTTTAAGTGGCCTCGTCAGGGATCGAACCTGAATCAAAAGCTTCGGAAACTTCTATACTATCCGTTGTACTACGAGGCCATTCGGCTTGCAAATATCATCAACAAAATTCAATAATCAATAAACAGTTATTTTAGAGGTTGGAAGCTAAAAGCTAGAGGTTTGGAATAAAATCACCAATTAACCATTCACTAACTACTCAAACACCTTCACCAATAAATTGCCAATTACCTTTGCCATAGGTTTTTCTGTATCTAAACTGGGGTTAATTTCGGTAAACTCAAAACCAACTAGGTTAGGTAGTGCTTTAAAAGTGCGTAACAAGTGTACCGCTTGGTTTATGCTTAACCCATCATCAACCGGAGTTCCGGTACCTACACTAATGTTGCTGTCTAAACTATCTACATCAAAACTTACGTAAATGTAATCGCAGTTACTTAAGTGTTGTATGCTTTGTTGCGCCACTTGTTCAATGCCAATTTGTTTTATTTCATCAGGCCTAAAGGCTCTTATTCCTTCTTTAGCAATAATGGCTTCCTCTTCTTCTTCAGTGCTTCGTAGGCCAATAAATACAATATCAGAACCTTCCAACTTTGGTGTAATGCTTCTGCGACCTAAACGTTTTAGGTTATTCCAAAGGAGTTTGGTTACTTGTAAAGGATTGTTTCTGCCCATTTCGCGGTGGTCATCGCCCATTAATGCAGCCAATGGCATACCATGTATATTACCCGATGGGGTGGTGTAAGGGCTATGTAAATCAGCATGGGCATCAATCCAAATTACACCAATACGTTGGTTTGCATAAAAATCTTTAACCCCAGAAATTAATGCGTTTGCATTACTATGGTCGCCACTAAAAATAAACGGTACATGCCCCAACTGTAAAGTTTCCACTACATGATCACAAACTTTTTGCTGAAAATTATTAATTACCTCAATATTTTTACCGTGAGGTGTATTGGTAGCATCTTTTAAAGGCTTAGGTACTAAACGGGTATAATTGTAAACGTCTGTTTTTTCAAAGTTTAACAACTTTAGTTCATCTATAAGGGCTTGCGGTCCGGCAGCAGCACCTTGTTTGCCGGCACCAAAATCACTTTCAACTGTTATTAACTTAAATCGCTCATCATGCATAAAAAACCATAAATGGTAAAGCGCAAGTATACATAAAATAAGATAAAAGCTTTTGTAGGGTTATCATAAAAACATGGGTAATCGTTATTTTTTGTGTTGATTTGAATAAAAATACATAGTCTTTATTTAAGTATGCCTCAAAATACACAATATGTACTAATGGTTAAACCAGTGAGTTTTACCTTTAATACAGAAACATCAGGAACCAATGCTTTTCAGCGCAGCGATCAAACCAGTTCATCTAGCCAAAATATGGCATTGGTTGAGTTTAATGGATTGGCTCAATTACTTAAAGATAATGGTGTTAAAGTAATGGTGGTTGATGATACCGAACAACCATTTACACCCGATAGTATTTTTCCGAATAATTGGTTTAGCACACACGAAGATGGCACTATGGTGGTGTATCCACTTTACGCACCCAACAGAAGGGCAGAGCGCAGGGCCGATATTGCCCAAATGATAAGTGATGGTTTTGTGATGAATGATATTTTAGATTTAACACTTGCAGAAAATGAGGGTAGGTTTTTAGAGGGTACAGGAAGTATGGTACTTGATAGGGATTTGCGCATTTGTTATGCTTGTATTTCGCCACGCACCAACAAAAGTTTATTGATTGATTTTTGTAACAAAATGGGTTACGAACTCATAACTTTTAATGCTTTAGATGCCAATAAACAAGCTATTTACCATACCAATGTGGTAATGAGTGTGGGCGATAAATTTATGGTGGTTTGTTTTGATTGTATACCAAATGAAAATGAACGCAACATGATTAAACAATCTACGTCAAAAGAATTGATTGAGATAAGCCTTGAGCAGTTAAATAATTTTGCGGGTAATATGTTAGAATTACTTAACGATAAAGGCGAACACCTGCTTGTAATGAGTAGTAGGGCCTATGCTTGCCTTACACCACAACAAATTACGCAATTAGAAAAATATGCACGCATCATTCATTCGCCACTTACTACCATAGAAAACTTGGGAGGTGGTAGCGCCCGTTGCATGATTGCTGAGGTTTTTTTGTCGAAGAAAAAAGAGGCGTAAGTTTGAGTTTTTCTAACAAACCAATAAGCCTACAATTTAATAATAACCATACTTACCAAACCGCACAACATAATAATTTTATATAAAGTACTTAACCTGCTAAAGTCTGTTTTTACATCTGCTTTTAATAGGAGGTAGGTAGTTAAAATTAAAGGAACTATTACAAAAAGCAGCATGTAAAACGTATAAAATACTTGTCCGTATGTGTGCCTGAAAGGAATGAGCGAATTTGCAATAAAAGTATGTGCAAACAATAGTATGGTGTAAATTAATACCAAAGTAATAATTACCTTTTTGGTTTTGCGTACACCTAAAACAATGGGCAATGTTTTACAGTAAAATTTACTATCGCCACGTAGGTCTTCTGCATCCTTTACAATTTCGCGTATTAGGCTTATACCAAAAGCAAATAAGGCGTACACCCATACCAAATAACTTGATATTTGTTGATTAAACAAAGGTAAGATAGCAATTACAAAAGCACTTAAAGCCGCCACCAATAAGTTACCACTTAAAAACTGTTTTTTAAAATGTACGCTGTATAGCCATAACAATATAACACAAACAGCCACCATTAACCCAATGTAACCGCTAAGGTATAAGCCACCTAAAAGTGCAATACCATTAAATATAAAATGCAACAGCATGGCCCATCTTCGCGAAATAATTTTACCAATAACTACTTTATTTGGCTTATTGGTAAGGTCGATATTAATGTCATGATAATCATTAATAATATAACCTGCTGCAGCCGTTAATACCACACAGGCACACAGCAGTAAAAACCGGGGCTTAAGTATATCTTCTGGAGTTAAATAATCTGTTAGGCAGTAATAACTAAATGCTAAAGTAGCCAACATAATGATTAAATTATTGGCACGTATTATTTGTAAAAAGGCAAATAGTTTTTGCATATTTTTAATGATTATAGATGGTATTATTCTATATTGGTTACACCACCACTGACTATAAATTTCATAACATCAGTTGAGTTGCCATCAAATGGTTTTACCTTGTTTTTATCAACCAAAAACAAGTTGCCACTAAAGGCATAAGAGTGCGGAAAGTAAACACCACACATGCCCGGTAAATTTAAAGCCGAAAGGTCGCTTTGTGTAATAAAACCAGGCTTGTAGATACCTTGCGACATTTCAACCAAAACTGGAGAATTGAACTTCTTTTTATCGCCCACAAAGGCTTCCATAAAGTCTTTTACACTGGTGTAAATTATTTTAACGAAAGGGATTTTCGAGAGCACATCATCCATTAAACTAAACAAAGGTTTAGTTATTAAACTACTACCAATAAACCCTAAAAATGTAATTGATACCACAACAATTAAAAAACCAACAGCAGGTATTCCCACGTTTACGTAATCATCAAGCGTTATTACAATACTTCGCACTATGCTAAATGTTACTGCAAATGGTAAAACTATTAATAAACCTCTTAAAAAGTAGTTTATTAATTTAGCCAAACGTTGGCGTAGGTTCATTTTAATTTTATCTTTTGTAGCTCCCATGTTATTATTCTAAGTCAAGTGCTAATAGTTTACGTAAATCGTTAAGTAAGGGATTATTTTCGGCCATTACATCAAACTTTTCTTCGGCTGTAAATGCGCGTTTATAAGTTGTAGAACTGATTACTTTTATTGTAATATCAAACTGGGTGTTTTTTAAGTTTTTACGTAAAAAAGGAATCGCATTGATGCGCTCTTCTTCAAACATTTCACTTTCGTGTTGCGATGCAAGTACCACCACAACGGTACCATCATGTTGTAATTCCCAAGTTGCGTTGCGGAAAATAACCCAAAGGCTCATTTTTTTATCGGCTTCAATTTGACTTAAGTACTCAGCCCAAACGCGGCCAAAAGATTCAGTTGTAATTGGTACGTCCTCGTCCTTTACTATGGTAATTTCTTCTGCCTTAATTTCTTCTTGTTTCTCGGCCTCTTGTTTTTTGTTTAAGGCAATTTGTTGTTTTAGTTTTTCAATACTGCTTAAGCCTGTTTTTGGCAGGGGTGGAGGCGACACATTTACTTTAGGTGCAACAGGTGGTAGTGCGGTTTCAGGTATTTCTGATGCTACTTGCGCAACAGGATTTATACTAGGGGTAACAATAGTTTTTTCTTCAATAGTGTTTTCAACAATTGGTGTTTGAATTATAACTTTTTGAGTTGTAATTGATGCCTGTTTGTTGTCTGATTGATTACCGTTATGGGCTAGGATTTTTTTTTTAGTGCGGCTGCATCAAGCACCGATTGTATGTGGCAAAGTTTCATTAATGCGAGTTCCACATGTAAGCGAGGGTTCTTGCTCGACTTGTATTCCAGCTCGCATTTGTTGAGTAAGTTTATTGCGTTAAGTAAAAGGCCTTGGCTGCATTGGGTTGATTGCGACATGAATTTTTGTGCAACACTTTGTGCCACTTCCAAAAGCTTTACAGTGTTCTGATGTTTGCACATCATGAGGTTACGGAGGTGATCGGAAAAGCCACTTAAAAAATGTTGTGCATCAAATCCGTTTGTTAAAACTTCATCAAACAATACCAACATATTGGGTAAATCGTTGGCCATCATAAAATCAACAGCACGGAAGTAATAATCGTAATCAAGAATATTTAAATTCATGATTACATCTTTGTAGGTAATATTTTTACCGCTAAAACTTACAATCCTATCGAAAATAGAAAGTGCATCACGCATGGCACCATCCGCTTTTTGGGCAATTACGTGCAAAGCTTCTTCTTCTGCTGTAATACCCTCACTAACACATATTTTACGTAACTGGGTTACAGCACTTTCAATGCTAATTCTATGGAAGTCAAAAACCTGACAACGAGATAAAATGGTTGGTAAAATTTTATGCCGCTCGGTGGTGGCTAAAATAAACTTGGCGTATGATGGTGGTTCTTCTAATGTTTTAAGAAATGCGTTAAAAGCCGCAGAACTTAACATGTGCACCTCATCAATAATGTATATTTTATATTTGGCTCCTTGCGGTGCATAACGCACTTGGTCAACCAAACCCCTTATGTCTTCAACACTATTATTACTGGCCGCATCAAGCTCGTAAATATTAAAGCTCGCATTGCCATTAAATGCTTTGCAGCTGTCGCATTCATTACATGCTTCAAAATCGGCACCTATGTTTTGGCAGTTTATGGTTTTGGCTAAGATACGCGCACAAGTGGTTTTACCCACACCACGCGGACCACAAAATAAAAAAGCATGCGCCAAGTGATTATTCTTAATCGCATTTTTTAAGGTGTGGGTGATGTGCTCCTGTCCAATTACGCTATCAAAAGTTCCCGGCCTGTATTTTCTTGCCGAAACCACAAAATTTTCCATGCCGCTAATTTATCATTTAATACCAAACCTTAAACACATGTGGATGAATTGTTTTTACTTGGGATAGAGGAAATTAATCGTTTTGTAGCATGGCTAAGTTGTATTTTTAGACAATAAAGAATTGTTTTTTACTTAATTAGATATAAGAACATTCATTACAATTGATACTTTAACATTACTAAACATGCTTTATTCGCTAAAAACAGCTTTTTCTCCTTTATTTATCTGATATTCAACTGATTTAAATGCAATTTCGGCCAAGTCTTTTATTACTTTTTCTTTCAGTTGTTTGTTTCCACCTCGGGTCATTACGCCAATTATGTACGGCTTGCCAGTGTAATAAACTATACCAAAATGATGCAGTTGTAGCGTATTTCTTTTGCCTTTTTCATCAAATACATCACGTTCTCCATATTTATGGGCAATGGCATATTGAGATGGAATAGCCGATCTAATACCATTTTTGTAATTTACCTGAGTAAGCAATTGCAGCGCCTTTTCCGACATAGGTTTACTTAAGTAAGATGCATTGTATAAAATGCGAAAAACAGCCGCATACCTTAATACAGATACAAAATTGGTGTGGCTATCAGCAGTATTAGCGTGGTTAAGATTTAATTCTTTCTCTGTTTGCATAATATTATCGATACCAATAAACTTAGCCAATAATAAGGTTGATGCATTATCAGAGTATACAATCATATGTTTTAAGTATTCGTCAACTGTGTAGTATTCTTTATCAGTTTTAGAAAAACCACCATCTTCATCAATTCCATTAAAATTAGACTTAAGGTATTGAATTTTTGTGTTTAGTAAATCTGGTTTTGTTTCGGCTGCTTTTAAAACACTAATTAAAACAGGTACCTTCATTAAACTGGCTGGACTAAACAATTCTCTTTCGTTTACGCCAATTGTAATACCATTGTTTAAATCTCTGAAATAAAAAGAAACGTGCAAATCAGGGCTTGTCTTAAGCACATTTGTAATGTATTGATTGATGTCTTTTTTGAAAGTTTTTAACTCCCGCATATCTATCTTTTGGGGATCAATACAAGTAAGAATGGGATTTGTATACGTAGCATCTGCATACCTATTTAATGTCTCGTCTCTATTGGGTTGATGAGCCGTTAAAGTTTGTTTCCCAACTGAAAAACGTCCGATAAAAAACACACCTATTATTGCTATGACAACAATAACTATTGTTTTAAAATTAAGTTTGTTCAACATGCTTGCAATTAAGAACATTTGAATTAAAGCAGCATGAAAACTTGTTAATATATTCTTAATGGAACATGATGCATTAAGCAAGTTTCAATAGGCCTACTAAAATAATTTCTTTGTAATTATTTTAAGCCGAATGATGCAGTATGCAAAGGATTTAATAAATTTACCCACCATTACAAATACATATGATTAAAAAAATTGTATCCGTTTTAGTAGTTAGTTTCATGTTCTCGTTGGCTGCAAAAGCCCAACAACCTAATCGTTTTGTTCCCTCTGTTTTGGTTGAGTTTTATACTTCAGAAGGTTGTAGTAGTTGTCCGCAAGCAGATGCTTTTGCCACGCAAATAAAGGCCATTGCCGATTCTTCAAAACTTCAGGTTTATACTATTGATTATCATGTTGACCTTTGGAATCAATCGGGTTGGGTAGATCCTTTTTCAGATTCGATGTACACCAAACGCCAAGAAATGATGGCCTTGGCCAATAACCAACGTGCCATGTTTACACCTATGGTATTTGTAAATGGCAAAGGAGCACTACCTGCAGGTGCAAAAAATGAAGTAGGAAAGTTAATAGAAAACTTTACTCGTAAACCCTCAGAACATTATTTGCTGATGTCGGCCTCATGGAGTCCTGAAAGTAAAACACTTTTGTTTAACTATGAAATAAAAGGAAGCACAGATAGTTTAGAAGTATTCTTTGTATTGGCGCAGAGAGAAGCAACAAGCGTACCCAACGCAGGAGAGAATAAAGACATTAAACTTAGTCACCATAATGTAGTGCGTAAAATAGCAAGTAGCAATAAAGTTACAGCCAATGGAACAGTGCCTATGTTATTTCCAGTTCCTAATGTTGATTTTGATAAATATGCGGTGATTGGTTTTATACAACACCAACGTAGCAAACAAATTTTAGCGAGTCAAGTACTAGAGTTTAACCAACGCCAAGAAACCAAGTAGTATTTCAAAGAATAAAAAAGCCGCACCAATTAGTTGGTGCGGCTTTATTGTGTATTCGTTCTTGTTTTTACACAAAACGTGGGTCGCTTTCCATTACATGACTGCATTTTTTGCACGTACGCAACTCTTCGCTACCATAATAAGTTTTAAAGCGAGGTAAAAAGTCTTTTTCAATGTCGTGCAATTCAAAATAATCGGCATGAAGCGGGTTGTTACATTTTTCGCAAAACCACAATAACCCATCTTTAAAACCTTTACCTGCACGTATGCGCTCAATTACTAAGCCAATAGAGCCTTCTGATCGAACAGGAGAATGTGGTATTTTAGGCGGACATAAAAACATATCACCGGGGCCTAATTGAATATCACGTGGAGCACCATCTTCTTGTATACGCACTGTGATGTTACCTTCAAGTTGGTAAAATAACTCTTCTGTTTCGTTGTAGTGATAATCTTTGCGGGCATTTGGTCCACCAACAATCATCACAATATAATCTGTTCCTTCGGGATATAAGTTTTTATTGGCTACAGGTGGTTTTAATAAATGACGGTTTTCGTCAACCCACTTTTGTAAATTAAAAGGCGCTCTAATCATAATGTTGCGTTGTTAAATCATTGGCAAATTAACACGTTCAAATAGCAATTACAAGGTGGTATAATTTTTAATCTTAATTATTGGGTTTGATGAAACATGAAACCACGAACCGATTACTTTACCTTTCTAATACCCATACTTCTCTTTCCAACGATGTTTTAAAAAAGTACGTTGTTCGTTTTCGCGTGCATTATCACCGGGTTCGTAAAAAGCGTTACCTATTAAACCGTCAGGTAAAAACTCAACAGCTACAAAGTTATTTTCAAAATCGTGGGCGTATTTGTAATCTTTACCATAACCCAATTCGTTCATAAGTTTAGTTGGGGCATTGCGTAAATGCAAAGGCACAGGCAATTGCCCGGTTTTACTTACCAATTCCATGGCCAGGTTAATGGCTTTGTATGATGCATTACTTTTAGGGCTACAGGCTAAATAGGTGGCACACTGACTTAAAATAATGCGCGCTTCGGGCATACCGATAATGTTTACCGAAGCAAATGTTTGATTGGCAATAAGAAGGGCATTAGGATTTGCGTTTCCAATATCTTCACTGGCTAAAATCAACATTCTGCGGGCTATAAACTTCACATCCTCACCACCTGCAAGCATTCGTGCCAACCAATACACCGCACCATTTGGGTCGCTACCGCGTATTGATTTGATAAAAGCTGAAATGATGTTGTAATGTGCTTCGCCACTCTTATCGTGTAAAGCTATGTTTTGCTGTAAGGTATCTTTTACCAGTTTATTGGTAATGTTTATTTCTTGCTCTGGTTGATTGGCCAGTATTTCTAGTATGTTTAACAACTTACGCGCATCACCTCCCGAAAACAAAAACAAGGCTTCATGTTCAATCAAGGTTATTTGTTTTTGTTTCAATATCTCATCTTCGGCTATGGCTTGATGGGTGATTTTTGTGAGCGCATCAACATCTAATTCTTTTAAAATATAAACCTGACATCTAGATAGTAATGCATTGTTTACTTCAAACGAAGGGTTTTCGGTGGTGGCACCAATCAACACAATACGTCCACTTTCTACTGCACCTAATAAAGCATCTTGTTGGCTTTTATTAAACCTATGAATTTCATCTAAGAACAATAGCACCTTGCCCAAAGTCTTTGCATCTTCAATAACCTTACGTACTTCGGCAACACCGGCACTAATGGCACTTAACTGGTAAAACTGTAATCCCAACTCATTACCAATAATGCGTGCAAGGGTGGTTTTACCAACACCTGGAGGGCCCCAAAAAATAATACTGGGAATGTTTTTGGCATCAATGGCTTTTCGTAAAGGAGCATCAGGTCCGGTTAGGTGTTCCTGACCAATGTATTGTTGCAAGTTATGAGGTCTAACTCGTTCAGCCAGAGGTTTATAAGTGTTCATGCCTAAAAATGTATATATTGCGCCAATGTTTCATCAAATTAAGTACAAAATAAGCATACTCGTTTTAATGCTTGGTGTATTTTATTTTTGGGTTGATGCCCAAACGCAAGACACACCAATCATAACAGATTTCGCTTTGTCTATTCCTACAGATTCGGTGAACCCCCAACCGATTAAAAAGTTTAAACAAACGGGTATTGCTTCTTATTATGCTAAAAAGTTTAATGGCAGACGCACAGCTAGTGGCGAACGCTATAGCGGAAAAAAACTAACTGCTGCACACCGCACTTTACCATTTGGTACATTGGTTCGTGTGGCCGATGCTAAAACGGGCAAATGGCTTGTGGTTCGTATAAACGATCGTGGTCCATACAACCGTAAACGCATTATTGATTTAAGTTATGAAGCTGCCAGACAATTAGGCATAACCAAAGGAGCCGGATTGTTAAAAGTAAAAATTAGGGTAGTTGAGTGGCCGGAAGGTTACACCCATAACTAGTTTACTTATTTAACACTTGCGCGTTTTAGCCTGTCGTTTATGGCTTTACCCAAGCCTTCATCCGGAAATTTTTCTGCTAATACTACATCCACATCTAACGCATCAACCAAACGCATAACTGAAAATAACTTTTGAGCAGCTTCGGCTAAATTACCCGCGGGCGACAACACAAATTGTAAATGTTGTTCAACTTGCGGATAGTCTGTTTTAAAAGAAATTACGGCAGTTTTCAGTGGGTTGAATTGGTCGAAATATTTTGAAGGGTTATCGTGTATCAGCAAATGTTTGGTGGCATAATGCCTGGCCAACTGACCAGGTGCAACGGGGTTGTCGGTTAAAATATTATCACCAGCGTCACCAGGTTTATCAATCACTTTTCCTATCACTTGTTCAATTTGCTCCAAAGTAATTCCACCATAACGAAGCAGGGTAGGTGTATCATCTAAAAAACTAATAATAGTAGATTCTAAACCAACATTGCATGCTCCACCATCTAAAATATAAGGAATGGTATTACCTAATTGTTGGTTAACATGTTGTGCAGTGGTTGGACTTACATATCCGCTTGGATTGGCACTTGGCGCTGCCAAAGGAAAATCAAGCTTACTTAATAATTCTAAAGTAAGTGGATGGTTTGGAATACGCACCGCCACTGCTTGTGTTCCGGCAGTAACAATGTCAGGAATAAAATTGCTTTTGGGTATAACATAAGTTAATGGACCGGGAGAAAAATGCTTCGCCAATTGCAACATTTTATGAGGTAAGTGTAAACCCCAATCTTGCAGGCGGTTTAGGTTGTTGGTATGAATAATAAGTGGGTTAAACGAAGGACGATTTTTAACCGCAAATATCTGTGCAACCGCATTGGGATTAAACGCATTTGCTGCCAAACCATAAACTGTTTCGGTAGGTATTGCCACCAATTGCCCTTGTTGTAAATATGTAATTGCTGCTTGTAAGTTGGTTCCAACCATAATATAAAGCCCTAACGGAAGTCCAAGGCTCCGTTAGGGTTTTGCAAATGTATTACAAATTAATTTCACCAACCTCGCCTCTGCGCAGGCTGTACTTTTCAATTTTGTTGTACAAGTGGCTGCGTTGAATGTCAATTTCTTGCGCAGTTTTGGCCACATTCCAACCATTCTTTTTCAACTTTTCTTCAATAAATATCTTCTCTACATGGTCTTTAAAATCCTGTAAGGTTGAGAATTTTTCGAACACACTTTTTTCATTGCTTTGGCTGTGGCTTGGGCTGGCGTATTTAATCACGTCTTCTTCGGTAATCCTTTGTCCGCTTAAAATAATTAAACGTTCAACCAAGTTGCGTAACTCACGAATATTACCACTCCAATTCATTTTCTTCAGTTCGTTTAATGCATTTGGAGTAAACAGTTTTTTGGGCACACCGCTGTCTTCGCAAACTTCTTTTACAAACTTTTCGGCCAATAATGGAATATCGTCTTTACGCTCGTTTAAGCTTGGTACGTGTATTAAAATTACGCTTAAACGGTGGTACAAATCCATACGGAAATTACCTTTTTCAATCTCCTTCAATAAATCTTTATTGGTTGCAGCAATCACACGTACATTCACCTCAATATCTTTATCTCCGCCAACTCGTGTAATTTTATTTTCTTGCAAAGCACGCAATACCTTGGCTTGTGCGCTTAAGCTCATATCGCCAATTTCGTCCAAAAACAAAGTGCCTTCATGTGCTTGTTCAAACTTACCAATGCGTTGTTTTAAGGCTGAGGTAAAAGCACCTTTTTCATGGCCAAATAATTCACTTTCAATTAATTCGCTTGGTATAGCTGCACAGTTAACTTCAATTAATGTATTTTTAGCGCGGTTACTTTTTTCATGAATCCATCGTGCTACTAACTCTTTACCAGTTCCGTTTTCACCTGTAATTAAAACACGTGCATCCGTTGGAGCAACCTTATCAATGGTTTCAATAATATTCATGATGGCCGGGCTATCACCAATAATTTCGCGTGTTTTACCTACTTTACGCTTTAAAACCTTGTTTTCAACCACCATACTTTTACGGTCGATGGCATTACGCAGGGTAATTAATAAGCGGTTTAAATCTGGTGGTTTAGAGATAAAATCGTAAGCACCTTTTTTGGTTGCTTCTACAGCAGTTTCAATGGTTCCATGACCAGATATCATTATGAAAGGGATATCATCGTCAATTTCATTGGCTTTGGTTAATACCTCAAGACCATCCATTTTAGGCATTTTTACATCGCATAAAACGGCCGCATAATCTTCGTTTTCTATCTTATCTAAACCGGTGGCGCCATCGGCAGCCTCATCAACAATATATCCTTCGTACTCTAAAATTTCTTTTAGCGTGGTACGAATGGCTTTCTCGTCATCTATAATTAAAATCTTTGCCATAGTTTAAAAGTTTGTGGTAAAAGTGTCTACTTTTTTTGGCAAAAAAAAATAACAACAGCAATTGTTATCTACCATTAGTTAACATTGCATGTATGGATTAAACCACTAATCAAAATCACCAAATAAGCTGACTGATTTTTTGTTTATTTGCAACGCACATGGATATTATACATTTTACAACACCGGCTGTAGAAGCCATAGAAAAATATAAACAAACACTGCAAATTCCGGTCAACCATTTTTTGCGTGTGGGTATTCGCCAAAAAAACGAAACCAACAAACGTTTATTAATTGGGTTTGATGAAAAAACGGATAAGGACAAACTAACCAACATACAAGGAATTGATGTGATTTATAGTCCGGGTGAGGTTTTCTTTTTTGCCGGTATGAAAATTGATTATGTAGAAGAAGGTAATAGAAAAGGGTTTACATTCGTTGAGTTAGCCAAATAAACTAACTTTAACCTATGAAAACTACCTTTCTAATCATACTCACAACACTAACGTATTTTGTTGCAAATGCTCAAAACGATAGTGCAAGATTGTTAAGAGGTAGGTTTGTATCATTGAGTATAATAGGTGCAAATTCGTTTAGGATTGATGCCAGAGAAAACAGCCAGACGGGTAATGTGAATTTTAACAACTCAGAAAATCACTCATTTCAGGGAGCTGTAGGTTACGGTTTTTTTTATGGTAAAAACAGGGCTTTAACCCTTGAAGTAAATACGTCTTTAAATTATACAGATTATACATCAACCAAAAGTTGGTCGAATAGTTTTGGTGCGTCTGTCAGTAAAATGAATTTAAAAAACATTTTTAAAAACAAGCTTTTTGTTTTAACGAACCAACAGTTGGCTTACACATACAATTACTTAAGAAATTACAATAAAAACGGTGCTCCTGTTTCAGTTCCAAACCCTAATAGAATTGGTCATTCACTCTCTTATGCTTTAAGTGTTGGTGCGTTATACAAGCACAATAATAACTTTATGTTTCGTTTAACATTACCAATTGTAAGAGTTGGTGCTGCTTATCGTCAGGATTACACATCAAACCCACTGAGTTATTCAACATATAAAGATTATAGTTATAACACTTCATTTTTGTATTCAATTGCTAACTTGCAATTAAGTATATTGTACTCACCCAATTTTATTCAATCAAAAATAAATAAATAAATGCGCACCACCGATGTATTACGTATATCACTGCAAAGCATAGCCGGTAATAAACTTCGGGCGGTTATTACTGCGCTTATTATTTCAATAGGTATTATGGCTTTGGTGGGTATTTTAACTGCAATTGACGGTATAAAATTAGCCCTAAATCAAAATTTTGCCAGCATGGGTGCTAGCAGTTTTAATATTAAAAATCGGGGCGATAATATTCAATTTGGCAGAGGAGGGAAGCCACCCAAACGTTACAGAAGCATTACGTTATTTGAAGCAGAATCGTTTGCGCAACAGTTTAATTTCCCAGCAACTACATCATTAAGTGTTAATGCAAGTTTTGCCAGCACGGTAAAACATAACGGCATAAAAACCGATCCTAATATTATGGTAATGGGTGGTGATGAAAATTACTTAATGGTAAGTGGATACTCATTAGCGGAAGGAAGAAACCTGAGTAACAAAGAAAATGAAAGTGCGCAAAATGTGGTGATACTGGGCAAAGAATTGCGTAAAAAGCTATTTAAAACCAAAGACCCAATTGGTGAAAGTGTATTTATTGGTGGGGCAAAATATCGGGTAATAGGAACTTTAAACGAAAAAGGAAGTGCCATGGGTTTTGGAGGAGACAGGATTGCCATTGTGCCATTAAAAAATGCCATACAAACATTTAGCAAGCCCAATACCAGCTTTGTCATCACCGTAATGGTAAACGATTTAAAACAACTCGAATTAGGTGTTGATGAAGCAACTGCATTATTCAGGCGTATTAGACAATTGGCTGTTTACGCACCGGATAATTTTGAAATTATAAAAAGCGATAATTTAGCACAAGAATCGATGGGTGCAATTAGTTACGTTACGATTGCAGCAAGTGCCATTGCATTTATAACATTGCTTGGTGCAGCTGTAGGGTTAATGAATATTATGTTGGTATCTGTTACCGAACGTACCCGAGAAATTGGCGTGCGTAAAGCTATTGGAGCAAACAATGCCACCATACGAAAGCAGTTTTTGTTCGAGGCTATTTTAATTTGTCAAATAGGTGGATTTGGTGGTGTAGTGTTGGGCATAACCATAGGTAATGTGGTAAGTGTTTTAATGGGTGGGGGCTTTATTATACCTTGGTTATGGATTGTACTTGGTTTATTTATTTGTGTAATAGTAGGCGTGATTTCTGGTTATTATCCTGCGGTTAAAGCCTCAAAACTTGATCCAATTGAAGCCCTTAGATATGAGTAGCTTCCTTTATATTTGGCATTTTGAATACGTAGCTGCATATTTGCCAATATTTCAATTCAATGCTTAATAACAAAAAAATAGTAGTGGTATTGCCTGCATATAATGCGGCTCAAACCTTGGCTAAAACTTACAAAGAAATTCCGTTTGATATTGTTGATGATGTAATTTTGGTAGATGATGCGAGTAAAGATAATACCAGTGAGTTAGGTAAAGAAATTGGAATTAAGCATGTTATCAAGCACCAGCAAAACAAAGGTTACGGAGGCAATCAAAAAACTTGTTATAACAAGGCTAAAGAGATTGGGGCTGATATTGTAATTATGCTCCATCCTGATTATCAATACACGCCAATGTTAATACATGCCATGGCGGGTATTATTGCTTATGACGTTTATCCAGTAGTTTTTGGCTCGCGCATATTAGGTATGGGTGCGTTAAAAGGAGGTATGCCAATGTATAAATATGTGTTTAACCGCATGTTAACTTTGTTTCAAAATATCTTAATGGGCCAAAAGTTGTCGGAATACCATACTGGCTATCGTGCATTTAATAAAGAGGTACTTAACAAAGTAAACTATGAATTATGCAGCGATGATTTTGTGTTCGACAACCAAATGATTGCACAAATTTTTAACGAAGGTTTTGAAATAGGAGAGGTTACTTGTCCTACTAAATATTTTCCGGAAGCATCTAGCATTAACTTTAAGAGGAGCAGCATTTATGGTTTAGGTGTTTTGCATACATCTATCGTTTATCGTTTGCATAAATGGGGGTTAGGTAATTACAAGATATTTAACAAATAGCTTAAAAAAGTAAAGTCTGCCAGTAAATTATACTAACTTGCAGATTGTTTTTATGGGTAAAAACTTTGTTTCCATTTTTTTGTTTATGCTTTTCTGCATTGTAATTGCCTTTCCTGGTTATGGAAGAGGTATATCAATTAAACAAAATGATCAGCAATATTCTGCCCAAATAAAAAATACAGAATCTGAAAAGATTACATTTAAATCACTCATAAAAAGGTGTTTAGTAAAAGGTATCAGTATAGTTGAAGAAGAGCGTCCAGTCGAAGAAAATCAAACAGAAGCAGAAGACGAAGTAAATCCTAGCTTGGGAGAAGAAACCCTGTATTTAACATTTGACTTATTATTACAATATCCATCAGTTTGGAATGAGCCTTTTTGTAAAATTGCTAATAACTACCAAACTTATGCTGCTATGGGAGTGCCCAATCCTCCACCCGAATGTGTGTTTAATTAAATAACAACAGCATTTCATTTTTATATTCGTTGCACAATTACGAATAGATATTTAAGACAATAAATTAATTATGGGTAATAAAACCAAACCATCCATAGGTGGGCTGAGTTTTACTAATTTTAAGCAGGATTTTCCTGCTGGATTGGTGGTTTTTTTAGTTGCATTGCCACTTTGTTTAGGTATTGCTTTGGCATCAGGAGCACCATTGTTTTCTGGTTTAATAGCTGGTATTGTAGGTGGTTTAGTGGTTGCCATTTTTAGCGGCAGCCAGCTTGCCGTTAGCGGACCAGCAGCCGGGTTAACGGTTATCGTATTAAATGCCATCACAGAAATAGGTTCGTACCAAGGCTTTTTATTGGCTGTGGTATTGGCAGGTATTTTACAAATTGTATTAGGTTTTGCAAAGGCTGGAACCATTGGTAAATATTTCCCATCAAGTGTTATAAAAGGAATGTTGGCGGCTATTGGAGTTATTTTAATTATGAAACAAATTCCACATGCTTTAGGTTATGATGCTGATTATAATGGCGATTTTCAGTTTATCCAATTCGATTCTGAAAATTCATTTACTGCATTGCTAAGTGCATTAAACAAAATTAATTTGGGTGCGGCAATTATAAGTATAATGTCATTGGTTATATTATTAACATGGGATAAACTTAAATTAA
>JBFYQC010000031.1:0-16366 GCA_041302975.1 Bacteroidota bacterium | reverse complement strand
CCAGTTGCCTGATGAATACCGACTAGACCAACAATTGCAAGCTTTTTGCAAGCAACTTTCCATATCAACTGATGTTGTTGATAGCGCACATTTTTTAAGTGCACGCGATAGTGTAAAAAATTTGTTTGAAGGTAAAAAGCAAACATTGATGGAAACCTTTTACAGAACTATGCGTAAGCGTTATCACTTATTAATGGATGGTGAAAAACCTATTGGCGGCAAATGGAATTATGATGAAGATAACCGCAAAAAATGGAAAGGTACTCCTTCGGCTCCTAAGCATAACTTATTGAAAATAGATGTAACAGCAGTTATTAAAGATATTGAAAAAAGTGGTGCTGAATATTTTGGCAACATTGAATCAAATGCATTCACATGGCCTATTACAAGGCAAGATGCATTAGGCTTATTGAAGTATTTTGTTGAAGAGAGTTTACCGTACTTTGGTCACTTTCAAGATGCGATGAGTACTAAAGAAAACTATTTATTTCATTCACGATTATCGTTTGCATTAAACATCAAATTAATTTCGCCATTAGAAGTCGTTCAACGTGCCATCGCAGGATGGCAAAACAATCAATCTAAAATTACTTTACCACAAATAGAAGGTTTTGTAAGGCAAATTATTGGTTGGCGCGAATACATGCGCGGTATTTATTGGTGGAAAATGCCCGAGTACGAAACGATGAATTATTTCAATCATCAAACCAAATTGCCGCACTACTTTTGGGATGCAAACACTAAAATGAACTGTATTAAACACACGGTTCAAAACAGTTTAGATAACGCGTATGCACATCACATTCAACGTTTAATGATTACTGGAAACTTTGCTTTGCTGGCAGGAATACATCCCACCGAATTAGACGAATGGTATTTAGGCGTATATATAGATGCTTTACAATGGGTTGAAATTACCAACACACGAGGTATGAGCCAGTTTGCTGATGGCGGAATTGTAGGCAGTAAGCCTTACGTTTCATCAGCTAATTACATCGATAAAATGAGTGACTATTGTGGCAGTTGCCACTATAACAAGGTTGTTAAACATGGCGAAAACGCTTGTCCGTTTAACAGTTTATATTGGCATTTTTATGAGCGAAATCACCACTTATTAGGAGGTAATAACCGAATTGGAATGATGTATAATGTGCTACACAGAATGCAGCCCGATGAAAGAGAAAAGCTAATACAACAAGCTGAAATATATTTAAAAAAATTAGAGGAGCTATAATATAATCAGTAAAATAAACCTCAGTATTTGTCGCAATGTTACACCGTCAAGCATTGTTTATGCACCAATTCTCCACAGTCATTTTTTAATGCTGTCTAATTTTTAAGAAGTCGTCAATGTCGCATTTATCAAGACTTTACAACTTCTTAACGTTTAATATACATACCTAAAAGGCAATATCCACGAATTACAAAAAGCATAACTGCAAAAAAGCAATTGGTATGACGTGTAGTTTTGGTGTTATGATATTGGTAAATAAACTAGAACCGGCAATAGCAATAGAAAGCCATCATTACGATTGTTTTCATCAGTATGCTGAGTTACTAAAAATATACGACTTTATAGATTTGCCTGATAACATCAAGCAAATTGAAAAAACCAACAGCGCAATATTGCGCACGTATTACGCCAATGCACTGGATTATAACCTAGTTGACATTAAAACTGTTAAGTACATTGCTGAAGGAAAGATTAAACCTAAAGCACTTAACGAAAGAGGTATTGAGCAGTACATCAAAGCTGAAGAGTGGTTAAATACGCAGCTAGATCAGCCGTTAAACGTTGGCATGCTAAATCAGCTACAAAAAATATTGATCCTTGACTTATACAACAACCGTGATGATGTAAACTTATTTACGGCTAATGCTACACGTGCGGCAGAAAGAATTAGCCTAACCGCAGAAATGGAATTGGAAAGTTTATTCGAATATATGAATAACGACACCGAACATCATCCATTAATACAAAGTTGGGTATTACATTTTAAGATACTTCAAATTAAATTATTTAGTGAAGCTAAATCTAAAATAGCAACCTTGTTACAAAACTTTTGGTTAACTAAACATAACTTAACTATGTACGGTTTATTAAGTTTAGAACATGAGTTGTATACCAATAAACATGATTACCAAACATTTTTAGGGGAGACCCGCGATGTAGAAAAAATTGCAGCTACCGAACAACAACAACTTGATCTAGGATTAACATTATTTGGGGCACAATTAGACCGATTAAAAACTTTATTACGTTCTTATTTCCGCAAACAAGTAGAGTTTGATAAATTAAATCCTCGCCAGAAAAATATTATGAACTACGTTTTTGAGCGTGGTTATAGATTAAAAGAATTTGACGACAGTATACTTAATCAACGTCAAAAGTTGATTATGTACATTATACAACACAAAGGATTTATTAGTACCAAAGAACTTGTTTCAGAATTTGATTGTAACCGTAAAACCATACAACGTGATTTTACAACTTTACTTGAATTAAACTTAGTAAAGGTAATAGGCAAAGGTGCAGGTTTACGTTATGCAGTTAATGTAGCCGAAAGCAAAAACGATTTTTTATCGAAATATCAAAGTCCGCTGGTAGCCGAGGATACCGATGGCATAACAGACGATTTATAGTTTATTATTTAAGTAAAAGAAAAGGGGACATCCAATTGGATATCCCCTTTCTTTTTAAAGTTCGTCTTCGTTGTAAAAGTAATCTTCGTTGGTTGGATAATCAGGCCAAACCTCTTCAATACTCTCAAAAGGTTCTCCATCATCTTCCATCTCTTGTAAGTTTTCAATTACTTCAAGTGGTGCTCCACTACGAATTGCATAATCAATTAATTCGTCTTTGGTAGCAGGCCATGGTGCATCGTCAAGATATGAGGCTAATTCTAATGTCCAATACATAGTGGTATATTTTTATTTTAATGCGAATATAAAAAACTCTACTTTTAAAAAAAGTTATTTTTAGGTAAACACTAATATACTAAATAATCAGGCACTTATCTACGATTTATTACTTTTTGTAGTGTAGATTTTTTATCTAGCTTACCGCTTTCTAGCTTTTCAAACTCATTTGCAAAATAAAAGTGCCGTGGAGCAGCATACTTTCCTAATGATATTCTGCAATGTTCTTTCAACTGCTCTAGCACTTCATCACTTAATTTTTCACCCATCATGACCACCACAACTGATTCGCCATATTTTTCATCAGGTTTACGGCAAACAAACATTGGTTTAGGTGCTATTTCTAGGTTATTCATTTTCTCTATAATGGCATGCTCTACATCATAACTAAAAATTTTTATTCCACCGCTATTAATCACATCATCAATTCTGCCAACCAGTTCAAAATGCATATCATCAATTAAGTTAATCACATCATTGGTAAGCAGCCATTGATTGTCAGTTATTGGCGAGCTAATACATAAACAATTACTTTCGTCTTTTTTAATGTGCACGCCTTCAAGCACTTTATAGTATTTATCTTTCCCAACTCTTCTTAAAGCAATATGACTCAATGTTTCTGTCATGCCATATGTTTGCCAAACGTCACAACTTAATTTACTTAAAGCCAACAAAGTATTTTCGTTTGCAGGAGCCCCTCCTAATAAAATATGTTTAAACCGATTTAATTTTCGTTGAATGGATTCGTCTGATTGCACCTCAAAAACTTGCATAGGCACAAATGATACAAAAGTAAACAGATGGTTTTCATCTAATGTTTCTATCGGATTTGATGACGGAGACACTATGCTCACATCACAACCAAGTTCCATGGCCCTAACCAGCATCATAGCACCGCCAATCATTTTACTACTGATGCACAAATAAACATGCTCTTCAGGCGTTAATTGCACAGCCTTTATTGTTCCTCTTGCACTAATTAACATGTGCTCTCTATCTGCAATAATAGCTTTAGGCGCACCAGTACTACCTGATGTGGTAAAAGCAAAATGCGAAGTACCACTTAACCAATCCTTACAAAAGTTTAAGGTATAACTTAAATACTCGTCAAGAACCGAAAATTTACCAGTGGCTATTTCATTATATGAAAACGCTCCTTCAGGTGTGTAAATTTTTTGCATGCTACAAAAGTAAATAACTGTGAATCAAAGATAATATGATATTGGTTTTTATATTCCGGTACTTTTACCTTCTGCAACCAATTTTAACCGTTCTGTTTCAAACCAATCTTCAAAAGCTTTGGCTTTATCCTCTTTTAGGTCATCCAATTTAAAACGTGTAAATTTTATGGTTTTACCTCTACCCATGAATAAATTTTCATAATAAGTACGTACGTTTTTAAGTATAGGTTCAGCATTTAGATTTGTGTGTACGTTGTAATCAACAACCTCGGGAGTAATGCTTAAGTATTGCAACATATTTTGTGTGAAAGCAAACAGTTCATCACTATCTGTTTTAAAGTTAATGACACCATCTGGTTTTAATATTTGCTGATACAAACGTAAAAATCTAGTATGAGTTAAACGATGTTTGGCGCTTCTATGACGAACAAATGGATCAGGGAATGTAATCCAAATTTCTGACACCTCATCTGGAGCGAACAGTTCGTTGATACGATGCATTAAGGCACGCATAAAACCAACGTTATTCATGTTGTTTTCTAAGGCCTTTTTAGCCCCAACCCACATTCGGTTACTTTTAATATCAATACCTATAAAGTTTTTTCCAGGATACTCCTGGGCTAACGCGACAGTATATTCCCCCTTACCACAGCCCAACTCTAATACAATGGGGTTATTGTTTTTAAACACTTCTTGATGCCATTTACCTTGCAATTCATAAGCAAAATCGAAAGTATGCGGATAGTCAGCAAACTCAGCAAAGCGCTTTAATTTTTGTTTAGCCATTAATTTGGTAATTAATTTTAAAGGCGGCAAATGTAGGTTAGCCAGCCGATTTCACAAATTGATTTTTATGTTCTTAGATTACCCTAGGCAAATTCATTAAATTCGCAGCATGATGAATTTATATGCCTTGCAAACCGAAATTAATAGCAAGGACACCACTATGCTTACTTTACTTGATGCTGAAATCATGGCACAGGTTAAAAACCAACGCGCAATTTTGGGCTTGCTTAAAAACCAAGCCGGACCAATAATACACGATAACATTTTATACAACCCAGCTTTTATAGATTTTTTTCATAAAACCATGCTTGTATTTGCCGAGTTTGCAGCAGGTACAAATCCCATTACCTCAAACGGATTTATGTATGTAGTTGATGAGCGCTGCAAAACACCCGAGAAACCTGAACAAAAAGATATTATAGGTTCATTTGAAGTGCAATCAGGTGTGGTACTAAAAGACACTTACCTAGCCAATTCAAATTATCATTTTATAAGTGAAGACGGGTTGTTTCAACTACCCGCACAAATTGAACGTGTTTTATTTATGGCATTGGTGTAAGTTGCGTTATGGCATTAATTACTTATTTAGACGTAATTGACCTTTGGTTTAAGGTGAAAGAACGTGGAGCTGCATACGCTGCTAAAAAACTGGTAAGCGATACAGAAACACGTATAAAAAGCACTTGGAACGAAGATGATTTACCCGGAAGTAATTGGTGGCAAGTAAATGCAGTTCGAGAACGCTGGAATGAATTGACAACAGGTAGTAAAACTAAAGTTTATCCTGATTATGTAACCGAAAAGTGGTTTACTAACACCTACAATTTAAATATGTTAAGTATTGGTTGTGGAACCGGACAACGCGAATTAGAATTTGCCATGCACCCAAACTTTGCAAGCATTGATGCTTTTGATATTGCACCTAAAGCCATTGATGATGCCAACAAAACAGCAGATGAACGTGGCATTACCAACTGTAATTTTTTTGTAGGTGATGTGTACAACGACCAATGGCCTGTTGAACATTATGACGTTGTGCTGTTTCACTCCTCATTACATCATTTTAAAAACATAGATACCATTTTACAAAAAATTAAATACACCCTTAAACCAACAGGTTTAGTTATCATTAATGAATACGCAGGCGCTAACCGTTTTCAGTTCTCCGATTCACGCAAAAAAACGGTGAACAATATTTATAAAACAGAAGTTCCTACAACATTTAAAACACGTAAAAATTCCACTACTATAAAATCAAAAGTATACTTTCCAGGATTGCTGCGTATGGTGATTTCCGACCCTTCAGAGGCCGTAGAGTCTGCCACCATTTTGCCTTTAATGGAAAAACATTTTAAACTATTGGAACAAAAAAACTATGGAGGCAATTTACTCACATTTATACTAAAAGATATTGCCCATCATTTTAATAAACCCCAAGCACAGCCTACTTTACAAAAGCTATTTAAATTAGAAGATGAAATATTGAAACAAGAACAACAAAGTGATTTTGTGTTTGCGGTGTATCAGAAAAAATAAAGATATAAGTTAAAGTTTTGCGGCTACCACACCGACTGTTTTGTAGGCTTTTACTTCACCCTTCAGGTTAAATATTTCAAAATAAAACACATACAAACCAATTGGGGCTTTTTGTCCACCATCTGTGGTTCCATCCCAAGTAAAAGTACCGCTTGTTCCTAAAATATTATTCTTAATCAAGTGTTTCATTTCTTTACCCGCTGCATTAAAAATGGTAAGTGTTCCGGTATAGCCGTTTTCGTTTAACATGTAATTGATGTTCATCACATCTTCGTATCCATCGCCATCAGGAGAAATTGTTTTAGGTTGCAACTCCATTACACTTTCAGCTCGTTCAGTTTTTAAATATTGTGAGTTTTGGTAAGTAGGTGTTGCATAATTAGCACTTGCCGCAGCCGATGTCCAATTCGTTCTGTCATCTGTTACACGCGCCACATCAATACGCTCCAAACTCACACCATCTTTATCGTCCAACAACGGAACATGCATTTTATCATCATACACCAACTCATCCAATACAATTCCTTGCGTATTTATTAAAAGTATATTTCCGGCATCATCGTTCATGCTTGGTGTATTGGCTTTAATCATTTGCTCAGGGTACATGCAATAATATTGTTGTTTAACAAGAACAGGATCGGCAGTGATAACTATATACGTTTTTGGTTTAATGGTAAAACCGGAAAGGGCAATATGCTCTATTTGATCAATATTTCCCTGCTCATCGCGTTTGGCTAACAATAAGTCTTTTACATCGATTAACCTGTTGCTGCTGTTATACAGTTCAACAAAATCAACTCCACCAGTGCGCGGGTTAAACAATACTTCGTTAATAAAAAGCTGGTTACTATCTGCAAAATAAGGCAAACCAAAATCAATACTACGGTAATCTTGAATAGTGTTTCCGGCACAATCTTTTAAACTATCTATTACCAATTGATAAACTTCATCGCGCAATAACGCATTGTTAAATTGTAAGATAGTACTGTTATAAAATGGAGAAACACCAAGTAGGTTTGAGGGAGAAAAAGTAGCATTTACCACAAACCTATTATTTAAAAACGATGCAGAATCCATGGCTTCATCAAAAAACAACTCTAACTGATTTTCATCACGTGCATAAGCGCGTATTAATTTTGGAGGGTAATTATCTGCGTTAAATCCTTTCACACTATTTTGTTTAGACGGTGTACCTCCGAGGCTATTCAAGCTTGCCTTCCAATTGTTTAAACCACAAGGATTATTGGCATCTACCATTTCTAAACTCCAACCTCCATTACGTTTTAAAGCATCCGTAAACCAATCAGCAGTATAGTTTATGGCATGAATCACTTTGCCTGTTTCGTTAAATAAGGTCAATACATCACCATCATTACCTAATGATGGAAAGCCGGAAACACGCAACACACTTACATTAAAAGGCAAAGCATGGCTTGATGAAGTAATGGTAATAAAACTATCTGGTAACAACAAAAAATCAGGTAAAGTTGCTTTACTCGTAGCATCGGCTAAAACCCAGTTTTTTAAATTTATTATTTTATTGCTTCTGTTATACAACTCCACATACTCCGCATTTGGCAATCCCCTCACTGGATCCGGGTCGGCCATTATTTCATTAATAAGTACATCGTAATTTTGCGCTGTATCAGGTAAAATATAGTTAAACTGAAATTGTAATGCAGTATCATTACCACTGCAATCCATAATATTGGTAAGGGTTACCGTATATTGCGTTTTGTTAGCAAATACATTTTGTGTGGTGATGAGCAAGGTGTCTAAACCTAAAACTTGGGTATTATTGATGGCGATATTAGGGAAAAAACCTACACCAACTAAAGCAACAGATAACGTATCTAATGCCTCACTAAAATGAACCTTGATGGTTTTATCATCAATTAAAGTAAACGTATTGATAATTGGTGGTAACACATCAGGTAAGTTATTCCAAACTGAATTTATTACACCTGGGGTGCCTCCATTTGTTGATACAGATGCGGTATAGTTTTGTTTACCTTTGCACAACTGTTTGGGGCTTTTTAATTCTATACTCCAACCACCATCGTCTTTTATGGCATCTTCGTACCAACTTAAGTCGTAACTTATTTGATGAATAGTTTGTGACGTGTAATCCTTTAAAATAATATTATCGCTGCTGTTGTTTAGCGATGGCATATTACTCACGCCAATCACATTTCCAAAAGAGGTGAACAAACCTACATTTGCTGTTGCACATACTGTAACAAAACTATCAATCCCTAAAATAAAATTGGGTAATACAGCAATGCTGGAACCATCACTTAAAGTAAAATTTTTTAAATTTATGGTAACACCGGAGTTATTGTAAAGCTCAATAAACTCTTGTTCGGGTAATAAAATAGGAGGAGATGGATCAGGGAAAAACTCACTCACCAACACATCATGAATTTGTGGTAGGTAAAAGAAAAAAGGATGAGTAGATGGCACCATTGTATTTCCGCTCACGTCTTTTATTGCATTTACATGTAGCGCATAGTTTTGTTTGGATATAAAATTTGAGGCAAAAGTAATTTGCATAATTTGCCGATTTACCCATACCACACTTGATGGATTGGCTGAGTTTGGCATCAATATATAATTGCTTGGTTGAACAGCCAATGTACTATCAATAGGCTCGTTAAAATAAATGGTAATGCCATTATTACCTTGCACGGTAATGCTATCAACAACGGGAGGCGTAGTATCATAAACAGGTTCGCTTGCACTAACATCATCTAAATAAAAATTTTGGCTGTTACCAGCTGTGTAACGCATCCACCAACCTAAATACTTACAATGGCTGTGTGTGCTATCGAATGTCGTTCCCTCCAAAACAAAATTTGTTCCTCCAAGTGTATCACTATACAGTTGCCAATTGCCAAGATGGTCTCGAAAAACTTTTATGCGCACCTGGTTATTTGTTTTACTCACAGTAGCCGGCCTTCCTGCAATAAGTTGTACCCTAACGTTTCCTGTTTGTTTGTAAAATGTGATACTATCGGTACTTCCAGTTACGCCACCCAACTGAACGTAATATCCATTTAGAGGGACTTCTAAATTTGAGGTATCACTTAAAACATAAAAGCGAGAAAAATTTTGGGTACTTGGACTCAAAGCAAAGCGGGTAAAAAACTGCCAGGTCACGCTGTCTGTTTGTATATGAGAAGTGGTAATATGCGCATCAGAAGCAATCGTACCTTTTAGGCGTAATTGCCCTGAAGTAACTTGAAAAAGCGTATCATCTCCTACCCAATTTGGATTTTGGGTAAAATTTCCATCTGTAAAGTTATCAGCCACTTGAGCCTTAATTGCGCCATAACCAGCAATTAAAAGCAACGTAAACCAAATTTGTTTCATCATAGAATTATAAAAGTATATAAAATTTGTTAAAACTCGTTACCGCACCATATTAAATTATTAATTTGGCAGCCAATATGAATGAAGTGAAGTTTGAATTAGATGAAGCCACTAAAATGAAGTGGTATAAAATAGTATTTCAGTTAAAAAAACAGTTTGGTAAAAAGCCTGATATGAACGGTATTTTATTTTTAATTGGCATGAGGGAAAAAGGCACATCAAGTGTCTTAGGTAAGGACGATAAGATGGACCTGTTTCACATTGCCACCTGCAAGCTATTAAGTTATGAAGGATATTATAAATATACCCACACTGATGAAAGTGGCTGGCCACATTACGATTTGGTAAAAAAACCAGCATTTACAGATTTAATGAGCCAAGAATTGCTATTACGAAAACTAGTGGTTGCATATTTTGACGAAAACGAACTTTACGAGGATTGACATTATTAGTTATAAGTTTTATTTTGCTATATTGTTAGGAGGGCATAAACATGAGAAAAAGTGCATTGTTTGTAAGTTTAATAATTGTTTTTATGGTAGTAATTTCTGCTACTATAAAAAAACAAGTTGATCCAAAACCAAAATACGTTGAAATTATTACCCGATTTGGTGTGATGAAAGTACTTTTGTATGATGATACACCTTTGCATAGGGATAATTTTTTAAAATGGGTACGTGCTGGATTTTATGATAGTTTAACTTTTCACATGGTAACACCTGAAGGAACTGCACAAGGTGGTGATATTAAATCGAAGTATGCAACAGAGGATAGTGTAATAGGTGACAGTGATTTTGGTTATAGAATTCCCGCTGAGTTCAGACCACATCATTTTCATAAATACGGTGCATTATCTGCTGCAAGAGATATAAACCCTGAGTTTGCCTCCCACCCAACACAGTTTTTTTTGGTGCGTGGTACAAATTATAATATTAAAGATATACAAAAAATGGAGGGATATAAAAATCAGATGATTCGTACCAATATTTTTTACACTTTAATGAATGCTGACAGTACCCAAAAACGTATTGCTGACTTTGGTATGCGCGGAGATAAAGATGGTTTAAAAGCATATACTAAAACCTTTCAGTCTATGACAGACTCAATTTTTGCGAAACGTTCTCCTTTTTTGTTTACGCCTGAGCAAATAAAAACCTATAACACTATTGGTGGTGTGCCTCCATTAGACAGCGGGTACACTGTTTTCGGGGAGGTTGTTTCAGGATTACATATTATTGATTCTATTTGTAATCAGCCAACAGCTAAAAATAAACGGCCGCTTAAAGACATAAGAATGAAAATTAGAGAAATAAAAAATTAATGTTTAAGCCGTATACCATAAACCTAATTTTTTTATTGTTATCGTTTGTCGCAAATGCACAGCAAACTGTTGTTACTGGGCGTGTAGTCGAAAAGGGCAAAAACGAATCAGTACCCTTTGTAAGTGTTGCTTTTAAAGGAACAACCGTAGGTACAACTACTGATTTTGAAGGCAGCTTTACCATTAAAACCATTAAACCTGTTGATTCGGTTATTGCAACTTTTATGGGCTACAAACCTGTAATTATTAAAATTAACCGTGGGCAAACTCAGCACATTGTTATTCAAATGGAAGAAAATGTGCAGCTGATGCAAGAAGCCGTAATTAGAGTGAAAGTTAATCCCGCTTTGCACATAGTTAACCAAGCGGTGACAAATCGAAAAATAAACGATTTTAACCTGTTAAAAAGTTACGAGTATGACTGTTACAATAAAACTGATGTGTCAATGAACAACATATCAGAAAAAATGAAAAACAACAAACTACTTCAGCCGTTAAAACAATTGTTTGATACCACTAACCAATTAAAAAATGAAGATGGAATATCAATACTTCCCATCTTCATCAGCGAAACACAATCTAAATATTATTACAACGCCAATCCCTCAAAAAGCAAGGAAGTACTTATGGCAAATAATATTATGGGATTTGGTATAAATGAAGGAAGCTACATTGTTGATATGCTTGGAACAAGCTTGCTACAATTTAACTTTAATGAAAATTGGATGCGCTTTTTGGGTAAAGATTTTGTTTCTCCTATTTCGTCAAACAGTCACAATTACTATTACTATACCTTACGCGATTCTATTGATATTGATGGCGTGAAATGTTATGAAATAAAACTACAACTTAAACGTGAGTCTGATTTAGGGTTTTTAGGCACCATGTGGATTGCCGATTCTACATATGCAATACGCAGAATCGTAGCCGAAATTTCATCAAATGCCAACTTGAATTTCATTGAGCGGTTGAAAATTCAACAAGAACAATTACCTACTGCAACAGGACAATGGATTCCTACCAAAACACGTGCGATTGTTGAGTTATCACGTATTACAGAAAACACCAGTGGTTTTGTAGCTAAGATGTATAGAGCCAATTCAAATATTATTGTTAATCAACCTAAACCTGATACCTTTTTTGATGTAGCCGTAGAACGATTAAGCGAAGACATCACCAAAGACACCAATTATTGGAATAATAACAGGCCGGAAAAATTTACTGCAACCGAACAACACATGTATAAAATGATTGATTCAGTGAAAAACTTACCCGTTGTTCGCACGTATACCGAAATTATACAATTAATTACCGAAGGTTATTACCGCACACCTAAGGTAGATTTTGGTCCTTACGGATATTTATTAAATTACAACCAAGTAGAGGGTTTTAGAACACGAATAGGATTTAAAACCAATCAGTTTTTTTCACGTAATTGGTATTACAGAGGTTATATAGCATACGGTTTTGAAGACAAACAGTGGAAATATGGATTAGGCGTTGAAAAAATATTATCACACAAAAAATGGTCGACCATAGGTTTACATTACAAAAACGATAACGATATTTTAGGTGTAACAGATCCATCATCGGCACCCATGATTAGTTTTGGTGCGGGAAATAACCCTGTTTTTGGTGCACTTAACATGGTTTCATCCTTATCGCGCATTAACCGAACGGTTGATTACCGTTTGGTGTATTTAAAACAATTAAACCGTGATTTTACCATAAGACTTAGCGCACAAAACACTTATTTTAAACCATTGGGTGATTTTAGGTTCGCATACCTACTTGATGAAAACAAGCCAGCCAGCAATGGAAACATCCAAGAAACCTTCACCTATACGGCAGCCACCATTGATTTTAGATTTGCCTATAAAGAAGTGTTAATGAGTAAAGGCAATTACCGCATACGTGTTAAATTGGCAAAAGCTCCGGTTGCCACACTATCTTATACCCGCGGATTTAAAGGCATTGCTGATGGTAATTTTAACTTCGATAAAATTCAATTAAACTTAAACCAACACATTACCACAGGCGTTTTGGGTAATGCCGATTTTAGCATTACTGCCGGAAAAGTATTCGGCCGTTTGCCATATCCGTTGCTTGAGGTAATGCGTGGAAATACCACCATTATTAGTGCCGACAATAATTTTAACCTAATGAACCTGTACGAGTTTGTTGCCGATGAGTACGTTCATTTTTGGTACGTGCAACATTTTGAAGGTTTATTTTTTAACCGAGTACCCTTGTTAAAAAAATGGAAACTACGCAACTATGCCTTGGTTAAAGCAGCATACGGACATTTAAGCACTCAAAATAAAAGCATATTACCCACTGCAAATACAAGCGGTATAAACTATTTGCCTATTAACGAATTTAAAAACAACCAACCATACGCAGAGGTGGGTTATGGGGTTGAAAACATATTTAGATTTGTAACCTTAGGCATGGTACACAGGTTAACTTACCTAAGTAATAAAGATGTGAGAAAATGGGGTGTTAATTTGGGGTTGGTATTTAACTTTTAACCCTCAAGCATGGCATCCCAGTAGGCTTTGCCGTATGATACCAAAATTTCGCTACCTGCTTTGATATTGCGCGATGCTACAATAAACGCCCTACCTTTTGATATTTTATAATGCGCGTTATTACGTAATCCTTTTACACGACCCATACCTGCAGCATCGTTTGCATAACGGCCTAAAGCCCACAAACAATATTCGGCATCAATGCAATTTTTATCGTTTATATGAAAATAATATGCGCCTTTTTCTTTTCCTTTCTTATTCTCATTACGCTCTTGACATTGTTTCCAAGTTAAGCGTTCACCCTCGTACTCGGTAATTACTTCACCCTTTTTTAAATCTTTTGCAATAAACAAGCCCTTGCCGGCTTTGGGTATGGTTGATTTTTTAACGTATAACATAAACAGTTGCGAAGATGCACTATTTAAGTACAATGTAAATCAATTTTTTTAACCGCTAATTGTTGATAGTTATCTCTTTTACTTCAGCCCAAAGTTTACTTCTTTTACAATATAAATATTTAACCCAATATGGATATTGTATCATACAATGTAAATGGCATACGCGCTGCAATAGGTAAAGGACTTTTAAACTGGATGGAAAGCCGTAAGGCCGATGTATACTGTTTTCAAGAAACCAAAGCAGAAAAAAGTCAAGTTGATTTAAGCTCGTTTGAACTTTTTGGATACAACAGCTATTGGTTTAGTGCACAAAAAAAAGGTTATAGCGGTGTAGCTATTTTTACCAAACATAAACCTAAACAGGTTACTTATGGTTTTGGTAATGATGAGTATGATGCAGAGGGCCGTATTATTCAGGTTGATTTTGATGATGTAAGTGTAATTAGCGTATACATCCCATCCGGCACAACGGGTGATGCACGACAAGGTTATAAAATGCAATGGTTAGATTTTTTTCATAACCACATTAACAAAATTGCACAGCAGCAGCCTAATTTGGTTGTTTGTGGCGATTACAATATTTGTCATCAACCCATAGATATACACGACCCGGTAGGCAATAAAAACAGCAGTGGTTTTTTACCCGAAGAACGCGAGTGGTTAAGTAAATTTATTGATGGTGGATTTATTGATAGTTTTCGTCACTTTAATAAAGCGCCACACAATTACAGCTGGTGGACCTATCGCGCCAATGCACGTTCTAATAACAAAGGTTGGCGTATTGATTATTGCATGACGTTTTCTACCCTCGAACACCGTTTGTTAGATGCAGGTATTCATCCGGATGTAATACACTCTGACCATTGCCCAGTTTGGGTTAAGTTGAAGTAGTATCTATTGAATATTGGTAACAATTAACGTATTGCCCTCTTGCCTTACAAAGTATTGCTTTAACGGGCGTTTTGCTGCACCTTCAATAGGTGTGCCCGTTGCCGGATCAAACTTGCTGTTACAGCAGCCTTTCCAGTATGGATCGTATTGGCCACAACGAAAAAACGCACTTGTACTATCCATACTTATATAACTGCAAAAATCTGTTGGATTATTAGAGCATGTTCTATCAAAAGCAACATATTCGTTGTAAATGGTTCGGTAAATAATAATACCTTTATTGCCGCCTGTTTCATACACAAAACCTTGCGGAATGGTAAGTGGTGCGTATGATGGCAAATTCAAATTAATATTTAAATATACCTGCACAGGGGTAAAAAAATCTTGGTTGGTATTGGTGGTGGCATCTTTACAACCTACTGAAGTTAGCAATACCAATATTACTATGGTTAATATTTTATTCATAACTGTAAAAGCCTTTACCTGTTTTACGCCCATGATGTCCGGCATCAACCTTTTGTTGTTGTATACGGCTTGGCCTAAATTTTCCATCTTGGTGAAACAAGTTATATATGGACGTTGTAACCGAAAAATTAGTATCAACCCCAATTAAATCCATTAATTTAAACGGACCCATTTTAAATCCACTACTTTCCATTAAAGCATCAATGGTTTCAAAATCGGCAATACGTTCTTCGGCAATTTTCAAACCCTCCACATAATAATGACGGGCCACTCGATTAACAATAAAACCAGGGGCATCAGCAGCCATTACGCAAGTTTTGCCCATACCTTCAATTAATTGTTTGCATTGGTTTGCAATGGCAGCATCGGTTTCAACCCCACTAATAATTTCAACCAATTTCATAATAGGTGCAGGATTAAAAAAGTGTATACCCAAAAAACGTTTAGGGTTAGGCACTTTCGCTGCAATTTGTGTTACCGGTATACTTGATGTGTTGGTAGCCAGAATGGTTTCGGGAGCATTAACCGAGGCTACCTCATTAAAGAATTGTTGCTTAATATCTAAACGCTCAACAATGGCTTCAATAACTAAATCGGCTTTAAGTTGCGTTACTGCATTGGTGTATTGAATACGAGAAACAATCTCAGCTTTTTTATCGCTGGTAATTTTTTGTTTTTGCACCAACGACTCCAAACTTTTTTCGATACCCACTTTTGCTTTAGTAAGCATGTTTTCGTTTACATCAAACAAAATGGTTTGATAACCGTAAGTAGCTGTTACTTGCGCAATTCCGGCACCCATCGTTCCGGCACCTGCAATACCAATGGTTTTAATTTCCATGCTTCAAATATACAGTTTTAAAGTTTGTGATGAGATTTATACCTTTGAGGCATGATAATATACAATGTAACCATAAATGTAGAAGACGATGTGTGCGAAACATGGGTAACATGGATGAAAGAAAC
>JBFYQC010000030.1:0-3693 GCA_041302975.1 Bacteroidota bacterium | reverse complement strand
AATATTTTAACTGTTGGTGCAGTGAATAAAATTGGCGGTAACACTGGGAATGGGTGGACAAAAGCTAGTGACGTGGTGATGAGTTCGTTTAGTGGTTGGGGCCCAACTGATGACGGACGTATAAAACCTGATGTAGTAAGTCCAGGAGTTTCCATTTATTCACCATATAGTACAAGTAATACAGCTTATAGTACCATACAAGGAACTTCAATGGCTACGCCTGCAGTAACCGGCTCATTGTTGTTGGTTCAACAACATTACTTTGCCCGCAAAAATAAATATATGCGTTCGGCTAGTTTAAAAGGATTAGTTATTCATACTGCTGATGAAGCAGGAACATCAATTGGACCAGATTACAAAAACGGATGGGGATTAATGAACACCGCTTCTGCTGTAAAATTCATCAATGATTCAGGCATCAATAAATTGGAAGAACGTGTTTTAACATCAGGCTCACCACAAAATATTCAGTTTAGTGCTGATGCAGGAAAACCATTAAAAGTAACCATCTGTTGGACAGATAGACCCGGAACACCAGTAACGTCAAACCTTTTAGATAATTCTACAAAAATGCTTGTAAATGACCTAGACATCAGGTTAACACGTAATAGTGATAATACAATTTATAGCCCATATATACTGGACCCAGCGAATCCTGCTGCAGCAGCTACAACAGGTGATAACACCCGCGATAATGTTGAACTAATATATGTAGCTGCACCTACAACAGGTAACTATACATTAAGTATTTCACATAAAGGTACTTTAGTAGGCGGTAGTCAAGCATTTTCGTTATTAATAAGTAACGGTGTTGAAAAACCACTTGCACAATTTACCGTAAATAGAAATATACTTTGTGTTGGTCAAACCGCAACTTTTACTGATGGTTCTACGGGTGCGGTAACTCAACGTATATGGTCGTTCCCTGGTGGAACACCTGCAACGTCTACGGCAATAAATCCAACTATTACCTATAATACTCCTGGTGTTTACCCTGTATCGTTAAAAATTATTGGTGGTTTAGGTACCGATTCTGTTTATAAAACAGACTTTATTACTGTGGGCGGGAAAGCTCTTCCTTTCATAGAAACTTTTGAAAGCAATTCACCTACATTAAATTCTTGGACCACACAAAATCCTGATGCAGCAACAACTTGGGCTTTATACAACACCAGTGGAACTATTCCAGGTACCACTTCGGCTGGTATTAATCTTTATGATTATAGTGCTACTGGACAAAGAGATGCCATCATTGCTCCTGCATTAAACTTAAGTACACACACTAATGTGAATTTAACTTTTAGCCATGCATATACTCGCTATGGTGGCTCAAATCAAACTGATAGTTTAATTATATATGCAAGTACAAACTGTGGCACTACATGGATAAGATTACAAGGATTTGGAGAAAATGGAACAGGTAATTTTGCAACATACCAGGAAGCTACTTACCCATATGGATCTCAATCTTCATTCTCTCCTAATGCTGCATCAAATTGGTGTGGTGGTGGAACGGGATCAGGATGTAAAACCATTTCACTGGCTCAGTTTGCCGGTCAATCAAGTGTTACCATCAAATTTGAGAGTTATAACAGATATGGAAACAACTTGTATATAGATAACATTAGTGTAAATGGTACTTTACTAAAACCTGTGGCATCTTTCGAATCAAGAACCACTGTTTGTGTGGATGAACCAGTTGCATTTACTGACAAATCAAGCAATTACCCAACTGCATGGGAGTGGAATTTTAATGGTGCTAATCTTACTAATTCAACGCAAAAAAACCCTGTTGTAACATATAGCACACCTGGAGTATACAATGTTAAATTAAAAACAAGTAATGCAAGCGGTGCTGACAGTATTACACAGAATAACTATATCACAGTTATTGCCAAACCTAATAAGCCAAACATAAAAGCTAACGGTGCTATTGCTTTATGTGTTGGAGATAGTGTTTTATTAAGCACTGATAGTATAGGAACTTTAAAGTGGTATGCAAATGATGAGTTGATAGCACAAAATGTTCAACAAATTTATGCCAAACAGAATGCAACATACCGTATTGCGAATACTAATGGAACTTGTGAGTCTTCATCAACTTTAATTGTACGTGTAGATATTAAACCAACAACACCAACAATTACATCAAACGTAACAGGCAATGCTTTCTGTACTGGAGGTTCTGCTACACTAACATCAAGTGCAAACAATGGTAACCAATGGTATAAAAACGGAAATGCAATTAGTGGTGCAAATAATAAAGTATTTAACGCAACCGATTCGGGTTCATATTCTGTAATTACTACAACTGGTGGATGTTCTTCAACCGAATCTATAAATAGAACTTATAGTTTATTACCTAGGCCAACTATAGGAAATATTTCTGGTAACATGGCTCCTGTTCGTGGTGAAGCTAATAACTATAGCGTAACCTCAGAAACTGGATTAACTTATATTTGGAGTATTGCTG
The DNA here is from genome assembly GCA_041302975.1 of Bacteroidota bacterium. GTDB lineage: Bacteria > Bacteroidota > Bacteroidia > UKL13-3 > UKL13-3 > UBA6183. The sequence goes on along the minus strand of JBFYQC010000030.1, from coordinate 1,220 downwards.
CTGGTAAAGGAACCATTTTAAGTGGCAATAATACTGCAACAATTAGTGCAAGATTTAATGTAGTAGATACTGCTACATTATTAGTAAACTCACGTAATAGTAACGGTTGCCAGAGCTTAGTAACTAAGCTAGTAATTAATATTACACCTGCTGTTGGTTTAAATGAAGAATCGGGAATCAGAAACTTAAGTGTTTATCCTATTCCAGCTAAAACTGTTGTTAACCTAAAATTAGAAGGATTAGAAACAGGAAATGCAGCGCTTCGTATTGTAAACATGTTAGGTCAAGTGGTGCATAGCCAGAGCATAAACCTAACAACAGGCATACAAACACATAGCATTGATGTAAGCACATTAAATAAAGGAATTTATTTAATAGAAATAGAACACAGTAAAAACAAATTAGTTAAACGTATTGTAGTTGAATAAACTTCAATCAATTTACGATACAAAAAGGCGGCACTTCAAATGGAGTGCCGCCTTTTTTGCTTACCAACTTATTAGTTAAGCTGGTATTTCCAAACCTTGGTAATCCACAATTACCTCATCTAAAATTTCATGAATGCTTTGGTGGTTTGGCGCCATCACCAATTTTGTTCTATAAGCTTTAAAATTCGGAATACCTTTAAAATACTGGCTATAATGCGTGCGCATTTCAAAAATGCCAGCAATTGGGCCTTTCCATTGTACACTAAAATCCAAATGTTTACGCACTACATCCACACGCTCGCTAATTGTTGGTGCTACCAATAGTTCACCGGTAGTCATGTAATGTTTAATTTCATTAAATATCCATGGGTAACCAATGGCTGCCCTACCAATCATAATCCCATCAACCCCATATTTGTTGCGGTATTCCAAAGCCTTTTGTGCCGAATCAATATCGCCATTACCAAAAATAGGAATTTGTATGCGCGGGTTATTTTTTACTTTTGCAATCAACGTCCAATCGGCTTCGCCTTTATATAATTGCGCGCGCGTTCTACCATGAATAGACAATGCCTTGATACCTACATCAAACAAACGCTCAGCGACTTCCTCAATATTCTTGCTGTTTTCGTCCCAACCCAAACGGGTTTTAACCGTAACCGGCAATTTGGTTGATTTAACAACACGGTCTGTAATTTTCACCATTTGAGGTAAATCTTTTAAAATACCAGCTCCAGCTCCTTTGCAAACCACTTTTTTTACTGGACAGCCAAAGTTGATATCTAATAAATC
>JBFYQC010000029.1:0-46968 GCA_041302975.1 Bacteroidota bacterium | reverse complement strand
GAGTTGTTCCTGATACTGTTGGTATAGCATTAACGGTGGCTATTACGGCACTTCTAGTTGCTGTTGTACAACCGTTGGCTGTTGCATCTACATAATATGTTGTGGTGCTTGATATACTTGGCGTTGTAAATGATGTTCCACTTCCTAAGCTTGTTCCACCTGTTGCTGCGCTGTACCAATTTAATGTTCCTGCACTGGCTGTAGCGCCTAAGCTTACTGTTCCACTTCCACAACGTGAACCTGGTGAAGTTGTTAATACAGTTGGAGTTACATTATCAAACCCAATTACAATAGTATCTATAACCGATGTATTTGCTGTATCTGTCACTGTACAATAATAGGTTCCAGCTAATAATCCAGTTGCCGTTGATCCTGACCCACCAGAAGGTAACCAACTATAACGATAAGGAGGAACTCCATCTACACCTTGAACAGTTGCTGATCCGTTGGCCAAAGAAGAACATGTTGCATTGGTTATAGAAACAGTATTAGCCGTTAATGGGCCACCATTACTTAATGTTGGCTCTGTAGTTACTACGTTAGTGTTTCCTGTGTATGTACATCTACCTAGTACAGCGCCTGTTGATGGGTCTGTAAACTCTAATGTGTACACACCAGCAGGTGGTAGATTTACATTATAAAAACAATATTTAATTAAATAGTTGGTACCTGATATAGTTGATGGGGAGGCTGGTCCCACCTGCGCCAAGCTTAATGAACCATTAATCCATACTTTGGTTATAGCAGGAATAATGCTTGGAAGAGTTGCCCATCTGAAAATGATGTCGCCAGTTTTAGAAGCTGTTGGAACAGTTGCATATGTTGTATACTGAAAACCGGGAGCCATAGCATTTGACCCAACTCCAGCACATTGTGAAGCTTGTCCATTTCCATTATTTCTTGAATCAACTGAAGGACATGAATGAATGTAAAGTTGTGTGATATACTGAGCTGTAGGACTTGAAAGCGAACCATCTCGTATTTTCAAATCAAAAGTACGTGTTCCGCTAACAGGTGCTACCGCGCTATTTTGATAACGTAAGGCATCAATAAATGCTTCGGCTTGAGCTAAGGTTATTGTTCCTCCTCCACTTTTAGCGAATGATAGTGTTGACAGGCCACTTGCTACACTAGCTGTTATGGCATAAGTTACCCCGCCAACTGATAAATTGGCTATTGATGCATTGTTTGAGAAATTTAATGGAATAGTGCCACCTGAAGTTGCACCATTAAATATAAGCAGTTCTGATGCTCCATTTAATAGCATAGATGAAGTAAAACTTACTTTTACATCATCGATAGTTGTACCTGTTGAAGTTATATTTGTTGCACCTTCTGCAAACCTAACTGTATTGTTTCCTGAAAATACATTTGAGTTATTTACCCCAGTTGTAGTTGTATTCAAATCTAAATTGGGTGCAGTGGTAAGAACAGCAGTAGTGAATGCCGGACCAACTGAAAAATCAAGGAAAAAATAAGCTAAACCACTTCCTTCTGCACCTACTGATATAGTAAAATTACTCATAGAAGAATAGGTCACCCTCACCCTGTTCTTTTGATCATATGGGTCAGCGGTATTAGTGCTTGATGTTGATCTAAATTTTGTTAAGCCAAGTATATTATTGTAAGAAGCCACAAGATTTGTTGGGTTACCTAACTCGTATGTTACAAAACCTCCGAATTCATTCAGCTGGTTTGTACCTGATGTTCCATTACCATCAATGTCATAAGTGTTAATCTTAACATTCTGCAAAGTAACGGCAGTTCCTGTGTTGGTAGTATTATTATAAGTGCCACCTAAAATAAACTCAAACCTAAATTGAGCACTTCCTCCACCACTACCAAAATTAAACTGTGGCGAAAACCAATTTGCTTGATTATTGGTAAAACCTGTTCCTGTTCCCGTTTGGTCAAAGGCAGTAAAGGTTCCAACATTATTTAATGCCACAGTGGTAACAATCGCATCTATTGATTGAGTTCCAATAGTTATAACGTTTTGATATAAAACCTTGTTATTGACTGCTGTTCCATTTCCAACTTTGTTAGTAATGGTAACTCCTGTTCCACCAAAATTTACTGGCTGGAAATTAGCATTGAACGTTTGTGAATAACTATAGGTATTACCTATAACTAACAAAACCAGAATTGTAAATTTACTTACAATAAAATTAGTTGACGTCATCTTTATATTGTTGAATATTATTTAGGTTTCAAACAATAAAATGTGCCGAGTGCGACATTTTACAAAACAAATGTCACTTTAATGCGTAAGCGTTTAAAAATAGAATAAAATACATTTAACATTTTCCAAAATAGTACCAAATACACTTCAAAAATTAGAAAAAGTTAATATCGATTTTTAATTAATTTTAATGTGAGTTTATTGAATGGTGTAATTGAATTGGGTGAAAAAATATAATCTAATTATAATTATATGAGAGCATGATGTAATAAACTACAAAGAATATTGAGAAGAACAAAATGACTAGAAGAGTATTAAGCTTCAGCTAATGTTGTTGGCAACTTTTCTATTATTTCACATTGATAAACACCTAACAGTGTAAATACCTTTTGAAGCGAGGAATAAGAAACATCTTGCTTTGTATATACTGTGCAAAATCCTGGTTTTGTTATACGTACATCTTCTATCCCATCAATGTTCATAGCTTTAATGGTCTTACACAATCTCCATGCAGTATGTCTTTTCCCATTAGATGCCAATTCATTAAAAGAATATAAATATCCATCTCCTTTCTGAACAAGTGTAATTGGTGTTACAAAAGAGTAACCATGACGCAAAAGAATTCTATCAATTTCATAAGCGTTTTTTGTGCTATCACTAACTTGCATTCTTTTGGATAACAATGAATTAATTTCATTGCTTGATAAGATAGGCTTGTGCTCAGCAAATTTTAGATTTACTAAAAACTGAGACAAATGAACTAAAATAGTAGCAAGTGCAAGTATGATTAAATAGTAGTACATATCACAAATTTTACGTTTAAATACCTTTAGAAATTGAGTATTGAAAAATAATACCACACTATTACAACATGCTTCAAACAAAAGCCCAACCAAATTTCAAAACCAAGAAAAAAGTAACGAAATAAAATATTGATGGTCTTTTACAAAATAGTTCGTGTTATTAATTCAACTTTTGCAGCTAGTTCTAACTGCTACTAATTGCCAATGTCTAAATTCACTCTAAGTGTATTCATCTTATTATTATTTAAACCATGTATTGCCCAACAGCCTCGACTGGGAATTGAAGTGGGAACAGGTTTTAGCATGCCATTAACATCTGTTAGTGGATATCCATCGCCTTTAGGTTACGCGGCAATAAGTTTTGCGCCTTTAAAACTTGGATATGTATCCGTTGAATATAATTTGGGAGTACTCTGGGGAAAAGGAACAATGACCAGCGATATAGAGACATCTAACTCAAGCATAGGTAATAATGTTTTTCAATTTAAAACCACATATACATCTTATGGTATTAGTGGATATCTAAATCTTCACCATCTGTTTAGAGCGAAAAAGCAAGCAAAAAAATTTATTCCTTATTTACAAGTAGGTTTTGCAAGTATGAACGCTATATCCAATGCAGAAAATCAAACGCTTAACACGACAAAAATTTATACCCAAGATTATTTTATTTCTATTTATGGCGTTTTATTAAAGATGAAACTAAATAACAAGTTTGACTGGATAGTAAATGCCAACATAAATTTAACCGAAACCAAATATCTTGACGCAATTTATTACGACAAAAAGTATGATGCAATAATCAATATAAAAGGAGGTTTAGTATTTTATCCTGGAGCAAAAAAGAAACGAAATTACATCGCATGGCAACCTAATAAGAAAATTTGCCCTAATTTAAAGTCCTATTAGTAACCATATCGTTGCGTTTGTTATAAAAAAATATACCAATTATATTCCCTTATGTTTGGTTACATTTAAATAATCTATTCACCAGATACTACTTTTATTTCGTTTGTTGTCAAAAAAAATGCATTAGTTAAAAGGGTTTGTTTTTTTTTTGATAATTGCTTCTATGAAGCATGTAAAATCCTTGTATATACTATCTGATAGTTGTGTAAATACGTTTCCAATTGATAAAATTTTATGTGTAAAAATTTCAAATAAACAAATTGATATTACCTTAACTGATAGTATTAAAAAAACTTTTACGCTCCGTTTAACTGAGTTGTTAACTTGTGTTTTTGAACTCACCAACTATTCCCAATTTTTCTTCGTTAATGAGGGCCTATTATTTAATCCTCTTCATACTGAAATTATTAAACACGGACATGCTAATAATTTAGTTTACGAAATTACCCCCAAAATAAATACTGAAAATATCAAGTTCTCACTTCCTGCCAAAGATATATTACCGAGATTAGCTAAGAGTAAATTAATTGTTCAAAACATAACCGACCCATTTATACAACTGTAAAATAATACAACTTTTTGGTAAATATTAGATATTAAACGGATTAATATTACTATTACTTTGATGGAAATATAATTGAAGCCATGTATAAAAACATAAACCCCAAAACAATCCTTGTTGTAGAGGATAATGATCGCCTCCGAGATAATATAATAAGTGCCTTAGAATTTTACTTTAATGTAACTTTTGCCCAGAATGGAGCAGAAGGTATAAAAATTGCAAAATCGATTAAACCAGATCTTATCATAACAGACATTATAATGCCTGAAGTCAATGGTTACGAACTTTTACATTTCATAAAAAAAGATGATAATTTAAAAAATGTCCCTGTAATTATGCTAACTGCTTTAGGATCTGATGAAGATATAATTAAGGGTTGGGATATTGGAGCCGATGAATACATGGTTAAACCATTTAAAATGACTATTCTTATTTCAAGGATTCAGAACTTAATAAAAAAGAATGCTATTATCGGTGGTACACAACCTATATTATTAAAACGTGAAGACCCATTTATAGAACAAATTAATTCACACATAAATAATCATATTGATGATATTAATTATGCTGTCAATCATCTTGCAGATAGTTTGAACCTTACAAGCACGCAATTAAATAGAAGACTTAAAAAAATTGTAGGTCAAAACACCATAATGTATATTAAAAACTTTCGCTTAGATTTCGCTAATCAACTATTGAAATTTAAAAGCTACAATATTTCAGAAGTTGCTAGATTATCTGGATTCAGCTCATCATCGTATTTTATTAAACAATACAAACAAAAATTCGGAAAGTCGCCTAAACAGAATAGAAACAAATATACCAATAACATAGAAATGGCTCAGGTTTTACAAGACTAAATACAAATAATATTACATTTGTTTGCATTAAAATTTAATTTGTTAGGAATTAAATTTATGTTGTTTAGTTTGTGCAATAGTTTTATTCATCTAGTTTTTTTAAGGTTAAAAACTATTGTTTAACGGCCTCCTTTAAGGAGGTCGTTTTTCATTAAATTTAGCTTCAAGCTTTTTACAAGTAACCAAACCGCTTTCACTGTACCCAACTTAATCCATTCTCGCGCAACCAACTCTGGTTTTATCTTAAAATATAATTTAGGACAAGCCGTTAGGTGAAACCAAATACACTTATTTAATTCCTTTTTAAACCTTGCTTCGCTTCCTGTTGCAATTAGTAATTCATCAAAAAAAGAAAGCACACTTTTAAACCAATCAATACTATATGTATGCTTAACATGACGATTTAAATACCTTGCCAAGGTTAACTGTTGTTCCTCACTAATAGCAGGTAGTAGTTGTTTAATAAGTTGCTTTTTAATTTCGGTGTTTAATACTGCTACAGCTTCAATGTTCTTTTTATGTGTACCATTATGGTATCGATATTTAACGAGTGGTTTATTTAAATTGGCCAAACGTGTCTTCGAAAAACATGCTACCCACAAGGCTAAATCTTCTGCATATTGAAACCTAGCTTCGTATCTAAGGTTATTTTTTCGAATAAAATCAGCCCTAAACATTATACTTGGATGTATAAAAGGGGATGCATTAAGTGTATGCCAAACAATATCATCATGTAAAACAGGTAAGGGCCTGCTTCGTCCATTTATTCCTATACATTGAGTACCCAAAATGTCAATTTCAGGATTCTCCAACATTTTGGCAACTTGTTTTTCCAATCGGTTTTTTAAACTAATATCGTCAGCATCCATACGTGCGATAAAGTCGCCTCGAGCTAGATCAAAACCTAAATTTAAAGCAGCAACAATACCTTGTTGGTTTTCAAAGAAATGATACTTAATTCTATCATCCTGCATACTTTTTATAATCTGCTCACTGCAGTCGGTACTTCCATCATTAACAATAATAAATTCAATGTTAGTATAGGTTTGATGTAAGATACTTGTAATTGCTTCTTTTAAATACTTAGCTGCATTATGCACTGGCATTACAATAGAAACTAATGGTTGTTGAGTATTTAGCATACATCCACCTCCTTCATTAATTGCATAAACTGTTTTAGTTGCACTTGCGCACTGAAACGGTTTTGAGCAAGATATAACGATTGTTCTTGTAAGATACGGATATTTTTAAGCGCAATTATTTGTTTTATAACTGAGGCAAGTTCTTCTGCATTTCCGGGTTCAACCAGAAATCCATTGCCATTAACCATTTCTATCAACCCTCCAGTTTTAGCGAAAATTATAGCATTACCGTTTGCCAAAGCTTCTAGAGCAAACATTGAAACACCCTCATATAAAGATGGAAGCAATACTATGTGAGATTGATTAAGCAACTCCAATAATAAATGATGTGGCAAGTTGGATTTTAATGCTATAAAATCAAATTGTGATACAGATACTTTAAAGTTTGTAAACTCACTCCCCTCTCCTATTATTATCAATTGGGCATTTGCAGCTACCATATCATCCTTAACCTTTACCAAAGCTTTTAATAACACGTCAAAGCCTTTTTGTTTGTATCCTTCCTCATCCATACGGCCGAGCATAACAAATGTTAAACGCGAGTATTTTTTACTAAAATCAACAACCTTGGCATCAATTGTATTGGTTATTACTTGTTTATTTTTTATGTTGGGTTGATGCAAAACTTTGTCAATCGCATAATCCAAATGGTACTGATTAGTGGCACAAACAAACTTTATTTTATGTCCAGACAAATAACGCCAAAACCATCTGCGTAGTTTATATTTTTTATGGCTACCTAAATGTAAATATTCTGTATCACTTGTGGAGTGAAAACGAACAGCTGTTTTTTTTAAAATAGACTTCGACAAAAAAAATGTCAACAAAGGCACATCGCCTGTTTCAATAAAAAATAGCTGGTAAAAATGTTGTTTTTTAAGTTTATTTATAAACTGAGCTTGTTTATAATACTCATAAAATAAACCCAAACCCCATATTTTTAAAGTAGGTTTATACCTAAATATATTAAGATTTTGGTGAACAAAAGTTTCTGTTTCATTCGCATTTAGAAGCTGTGGAGTGAGCACATCAACCAATAAACCATTGTCAAGCAAATTGTTTATTAATTGCTTAAAGGCATGTGTGTAGCCACTAGTTTCTGGTAAAAAAACAGGACAATAGATTAATACACGCTTAATGCTCATGGCTAATTATTTTTTGTGATTGATGCAATGCTGCAGCAACTACCTGATGCATGTCGTAGTATTTATATTCTGCTAATCTGCCACCAAAAAGTATGTTACTTTCGTTATCTGCTAACTTTTTGTATTTATTGTACAATGCGTTATTTACTTCATCATTAATAGGATAATAAGCCTCACCACCTTTATGATATTGTTGAGGATACTCATAAGAAACAACAGTGTGATTAACATCTTTCCACTCAAAGTGTTTATGTTCTACTACCCTTGTATAAGCCAAATCTGGTGAAGTATAATTGTATACAGCGTTGCCCTGAAAGTCTTTAACACCTTGAATTTCTTTATGTTCAAATCTTAAAGAGCGATACTGCAATTCCCCCAAGCAATAATCAAAATAAGCATCAATTTTACCGGTGTAAATTACCGTATTTGCAATGCTTAACCAATGTGCACGGTCTGCTAAAAAATCAACACCCAATTTAACATCAACGCCACTCAGCAGTCCTTCGGTAAGTTTATTGTATCCACCTACCGGAATACCTTGATAGATATCATTAAAATAGTTATTGTCGTATGTAAATCTTAAAGGAATACGTTTAATTAAAAATGCGGGTAATTTATCACAAGGTTTGCCCCATTGTTTTTCTGTGTAATGTTTAATAAGCTTTTCAAAAATTGTTGGCCCCACCATGCTTAATGCTTGCTCTTTAAGATTTTCCGGGTTTATTTTTTTATAAGGAGCAGTTTCTGTTGCAATTTTTTGTTGAGCATCTTCAGGTGTTTTAACTCCCCAAAGTTGCTCAAACGTATGCATGTTAAAAGGCATGTTGTACACCTCATGGTAATACTGTGCTTTGGGCGAATTAATAAATGGTTTGAAAGGCACAAAACTGTTTACAAAGTCCCAAATGCGCTTATCGTTGGTATGAAAAATATGTGCCCCATACTGATGTACCTGAATTCCTCCAACATCTTTACAATAGGTATTCCCTCCGATATGGTTTCGTTTATCAATTACCAAACACGTTTTACCAGCCTTTTGCAATTGATGTGCAAAAGTAGCTCCATATAAACCAGCTCCAACTATCAGGTAATCGTAGGTCATTTTAAAACTCTATTTTTAACCGTTGTAATTGCTTGTTGTACAAACTCATTTTTAAAAATGATGTATTGTGCAACAAGATATACCATGGCACAAGAAGTTAAACTGGTTATAATTACGAGTGATGGGATGTTAAACATCACTTTACAAACCCATACTATAGGAACGAAAATTAAACACAATAAAAAATCTTTAAGCATACGGCTCAGGTTAAATTTAATACTAAAATTTTGATAAGCAAAATAATAGGTAATTAGCGTAACCACCCCTTCGGTTACAACAATTGAAAATGCAGCTCCATCATGCGCAAATGTTGGCACCAAAAATAGATTTAAAAAAATGTTAACCAACATGCCTATAAACACACTTTTCAAAACTAATTTATCGTTGCCAGATGCCGATAAAATTTGCATGCCAAATAAATTACTAAGACCAATAAATAAGGGCAAAAAGCTTAACAAACGCATAGACGTTAATGCGCCAGTAAATGCATCTCCCGAAAATACCAGTAGTAATTCAGGCGCTAACAAAAACATACCTACACCTATAGGCATGGCTAAATCAACAATAAAGTTAAAAGATGTTTGTAGATGAATAGGGTTTTGAATATTAGCAGCAAAAGTTCGAGCACTTCTAGGCAATAAAACAGTACCCAAAGCCGATACAATTGGAATACCGATCTTGCTTAATTTAACTGCAGAAATATACATACCTACAGCAGTTGCAGTGCTTAAAAAACCAACCCAAACTGTATCAAAAATGGTATACATAGCAATGCACACATTCATTAAAAAGATAATAAAGATTGGCTTTAAGTGATGTGATAAATTAAGATTACTAAAACTAAATTTTACTTTAGTAAATGCGTAAAACAAATTCCACAAATGCCCGCTTAATATACTTAAAATAGAGATAAGTAAATACGGAAACACATCACCTTCTGTTTTAACAAACAACAATAAAAATGCAACTGTAATCACCCTTATAACCAACGATCGAATTGTAATAATTTTAAAGTCTTCTAATCCGGCAAATAACCAATCTATAGCTAAAAAACCCAACAATACTTGTAGTGCTGCAATAGCAAACAAATCTGTATTTTGTTGTAGTGTGCCACTGCTGTATAATACTATAACATAAATTAAAGTACTTATAAAAGCCGTTATAATATTTAACAATAACAATTCGCTAACTAGCTTATTTAGTTTGTCTTTTCTGTTTTTTACTTTTGCCACTTCCCGCATACCATAAATAGGAATACCTAAAGAAGCGATGGTTACAAAATATTTACTAAACTGCAAGGCAAAATGTGCATTACCTAAACCCTGAGGGCCAAGTATACGGGCAATATAAGGAAACACCAACACTGGAAACACAATGTTGCTTACCACTAATAAAATGTTAAATAAAAAATTTCTTTTAACTGAAGCCATTGCTGCAATATGCCACTAAAGGCTTTGCATAATACAAAATTTGATTGATATGATATTGCTTTAAAAATGCATCGGGAATGTGAATATTCTGTTTTTGCAGAATTAGTGCAACAACTTCGTCTTTTGTTGATACAATGGGCTGATTTGCTTCCTTAAGCAACTGCCCTAAACCACCAGCATTATTGCCAATTACAGGCGTACCAAGAATTAAACTTTCATGTGCTGTTCGGTTCCAGCCTTCGTTAAAAGAGGTTAAACAAACAGTGTATAAACTTAAAGATAACTCTTTTAAATAGGATTCAAATGATAGATGTTTTACCTCATAGGTTGCGGCTATTTGAACACCATCAGTAAATGGAGTAGTAAAAAAGCAATGATAACCTGCTGATTTTAAATCATTTGCCAACTCAAACACCAATGGGTGTTGTTTAGCTCCAAATTGCCCTAAATATATTTGTTCTTTTTTTACAATTGAATGCTTTAAACTTTCATACGCTTCATTATCAAACAAATTAGGAACAACATAAATACTAGCTTCTTTAACCCCTTTATTCAGTAGCCACTCTTTCCAATAATCGGCTACTACAACCACCTTTAACTTATCCATATCAAGTTTTAATAAGTAAATTAAAAGTTTAATATTTAAGTGATAGAGCCAACTATTTTGTTCCTTTTTATCGTAATGATGTAACACTACAATTGTTTTTCCACCATTTAAAATTCCAGCCAACAGAACCGGAAAAACCATCCGTTGAACCGTTAGGTTAATGTTTCCTTTAGCGTGCTTGAAAGCATAGCGCCATAAACTTAAAAATCCGAATATTCCCTTAATGTTGGATGAAACTCGATACTCATTGAACATTACATGTAATGTTTTTGCCAAATAATTACCCAACATCCACTCGTGACGATACCCACCTGTTTTAGCGGCTCCATGCGATATATAGTGTAATGTTTTGATAACGAATGCTATTTCATTAGGTATATTTTACCTACATTTTCTACAAAAAAGTTATCGGCAGCAGTTTGGCGCTTTTCTACAGTATTGCCATTAATTCTGCTTAGTACTTGATATAAATACACTCCATTTGCTAAACGGTCACCATAGTTATCTGTGCCATCCCAACTGTATTCACTCATGTTTTGTCCAATTTTAATTGGACCAAACTCATCTTTAGTAATCTCTTTCACAATCTTACCGCTAATTGTCATGATACGAATTAAAAGCTGATCGGGAGGTGATGCTCCTGTTAACGTAAACACAAACTTTACATTGGTTGTTGCCGGATTTGGGTATGGAAAAAAATTAGTAATGGTCGATTTTTTTTGCATGTTAAAATCAACTTCGTAAAAATCACTACCCGCAATATTCCCACTAGCATCTTTACTTAATACTTTAAGCGTATATACACCTTCTTCTATTAAATTAGGCTTATACTCTAACACCGCTTTGTTATTTTGATCGGTGGCTGCTGTAAATCTTAACTCAGGAGAAGAAAAACTAAGTTTTTCAAAATCAATATCTGAAGGCTTTTGAAGGTATAAAATAAAAGAAGATGTATCTGTTTGCAACTTAAATCTACTGTCGTCTTTTGATGTTATTCTGATGGTTGGATTAGGAGAAACAAAGTCACCATTTACAATTCGATATCCATCAAAAGTTACATCCATGTAAGGGTTTACATTATCTCCTTTAACAATAAAACTTTTAAATAAGTAATTGTTTACCTTGGTAAATTCACTTTGTGGGCCATCATTAAAATAAACTTCTAATGCGTATTGCCCACTTAAGTTATATGTAGAAACAACATCACTAAAACGTACCACACCATCAGGTAACAGTTGTCCTAAATTTTTATTAACAGAATATTTAAGTACCCTATTTTGATCCAAAATTCTCATATAAACAGGAATACTATCAAACCCAATTTTAGATACATTTTTAAATGCCAAAGTTAATTTTAAAGAATCTCCCTGATCTAAATTAGCCGCATGAAAATTATACCCATCAGCAACAGAAATAGTACCCTCTGGTGCAGGAGTATACCTAATGGTCCAATAATATACTTGGTCAGGTGTTCGGTATGTGGTATCAAACAAATTGAATTTTAATTTTAAATAAGGATATATAGATGCATCAATAAATGATAAATCTTGTTCACTAACAGCGGCATCAATAATTAAAGTATCTACGCCACTATTGCTTACCCCTATTACACTAACTTTGTTGTGATCGTTACCATCGTTCTCTGTACCTTTAAATTTAAATCCAATATTTTTCCAACTTCTTGCAGGACCAATAATCTTACTAGTACCATTACCAGTAAACCATTTACCATAAAGTACAGTATTGGCAATAGCATTAGTATCCGCAGTTAATAAACTTAATGTATCTTCAGCAATACTGCCTATTGGTGCTCCAGCAATACCAACCATACTAAAGGCTGTATTGGGGTTATTAACATTAGCTACCTTTATTGAGCCTAACTTTGCAAAAGTGTTGCGCATCTGTGGCGACCATGTGGCATTACCATTGTCATAAACACTCCAGATGGCAACATAAGTTCCAACATCAAGGGAATCAACAAAACGTTGAAAATCTGCCTGACCGATTGGCGAATTTGGAAAACCATAATAATACAATTTACGTAGTCCAGGATTATTATTATTGTTTATAACATTGGCACAGTTCATTGGAAAGCGTGGATTGATAAACATTTTAAGTGTACGTTTATCAATTGCGATGGCAAAAAAACCATTGCTTACACAACTTAACGATCCTGGGTTTTGATTTTCACCTTCGTAAAATAAACCTCTTGCTCCATGTGCAATTCTATTTGCTCTTACATCTATTACTGCTGAGTTATCGCTAAAATCAATTCTTTTGTTTAAGCTATCAATTTGTAATAGGTTGGATTGAGTTAAATCAATTACACGAGCAAAAGTGCGTTGCATCCAAGCCTCTTCATGATTCGCTATGTACGTAAATACACCATTAACCCAACGACCACCTTGTTGCTCTGTTAAATTCAACCTTGCTCTCCAATAATAGGTTGTTGTATCGGTTGCTCCATGCTTAAATGGCCATTGCAAAAACGAACCTGCTCTTACTACACCACTATTTATTTTTTGTGGTGATACAAAATCAGGTGTTAGATCTACCTCAATTATAAACTCATTTTGAGTATTAGCTACATTATTATTTTGAACAGTTAGCCAAACTGTATCACTACCAACCACACCATCAATTTGAGGATACAAAATAGTACATCCATTACCTGGAATAAATATGGTTACAGTGGATGTATTGTTATTTTCAAACAATTCCTGAACTTCATTATTGGCGTCAATCTTAAACTCAAAAATATTGTTACCAAGAGCCAACTCTCCAAGTGTTTCAATCCTTAGATAAAAAGTATCTTTATTAAATACCCTGCCACAACGTATACTTGGATAAGTGATTAATTGATTATTGGGCAACCTTCTACTTATACTTACAGAAAAAGAATCGAGTGAAGTTTTAGCGTTATTGTTTACCATAAAGCCTAAATCAATAAACTCATCCTGAATCGATAAACTTGTATTTTGCACAAACACATCACTATTGCTAATGGTATAATCAGGTTCGGATGGACTGTATATTGTAACCGCAGGATCCCCTTGTAAAACCCATTGTATGTTGTGCGATTTTGTAGTGGTATTATTATTTGACAACATTTTGGTAACTTCATACATTATTTTACCAACAGATGCTCCGTAATTTACTTGGGTATACTGTGCATAAAAGTTATTTACAAGTGGTGGTAAATAACCGTCAAAAGTAAAGTTAGAATGTGCAAGCCAACCAATAGCTCCTTTATTAGCTGTACATATATAATTTTTAGCATTAATTCCGCCTCCCGTTTGTGGATCAACCTCAGTAGCATTTCCCACGTTACAGCCACTAAAATAATAGAAGGGATACTTATTGGTATTATTCAAATCATCAACATTTCCCATGTCAACGTCAAGTATAGTTAATGAGGCATGACCTAAAAAAGAAACCATATTTACACCTGCATTTTGTTCGGCAACAATTCTTTCTTTTAGATCGTCTTGAGTTGGAGTATTGGTAGATTTACCATAAACTGAAACTTTGGCTCCAAGATTCTCGCCTTTTATAACACTTGCATTGTAATTCAATATAGCCTTAAAATAAGTTTGTTCACTTTCTTTTGAGCCACCACTTACATGAAGTACGTTTTTACGCCATGACTGGATACTATCTGGATTGGTTTCGTAGGCAATAACTTTATTTAAATAATTTTGTAATTCTTGATTGTTAGATGCTGGTATACGCCCAGTAGGTACCTCAGCATAAAAACCATCTCCTTTAATTTTAAAACTATAAAGTGCATCTGCCCCAGGTACCCCAATTCCCGGTACCAAATTTTTATTATAATATTCAACAGGATTTTGTGAAGATATACTGTAAAAACGAGCTTTATCATTTTGATAACCCCTGCCTGCTAACAACAAGTAACTTGGTGTTAAACTTTGCTCATTAACCAAATGTTTAATAAATCTTCTGAGAGCTAATGGATGTTTATTACCATAAAAATAATAATCATAAAGCTCTTCGGTATATACTTTTAACGTTGTAAACTGTTGGTTTCTGTATTCTTTGTAATTGGTTGCTGCTGGTTCAAGTATTGGGTGACTAACAATCAAATAATCATAATTTTGGGCAGGTTGTATTTTAGGGAATTGTACTGCTTTTAATTGATTTATATTCACAGTTTGGGTACTGTCAAATAGCCAAATAGTATGCGGATTACCATCGTTATTTAAGGCAAACTCTAATGTGCTACCGTTTAATAAAGTACGAATACGTTTGTTAGCAGTTAAATCATACACATAGGCATTACCTGGATTTATGCCAACATTTGTCATTTGAACATATGATTTTGCACCTCCTCGTTGGTGTGTTACCTCAAACAGCTTTTGATTACCGTTGGCTAAGTTGTAAGCACGCGGATAGGAAATGATAGCATAAGATAAACAATTAAAATCTGATGCTACCGATAAATCATTAATTGTACTAATTTTTAAGTAAGTATTATTACCAATATTTGATGCTGATAGTGTAGGATTAAACTTTGCAACACCATAGCCAACGTATAAGTGATCAACAATTGTATTAAATAAACTATTGTCTGTACTTAAACCAATTTGAATATGATGATTATATTGACCTACAACTTGAGCATTTGAACCACCAATAACCTTTAACTCGATTTTAGGTGCTGGACCTAATGCATAAAATGCTGGGGTATTTAAAACAAAAGTTCGCGGATTAAACCAACCAATTCGTTCACTTGCCCAACCTTCACCATCTTGGTATTCAGAACTTACGTATTTCTCACTGGCGTTTTGTATATCTGGCCCATCTAAATACTCTTCTGTTGGGGCTATAATTAACGTATCGTTAAAATATATTTCGGGTTGAAGGCCTGAAAAGTTATAATCATTTTCTTGCACTAAACGCGATGGAAGTTGTATTGAAGTATCTGGTAAAATAGTTAAAAAATATGCTGAAGTATCAGTAAACAAACCATTAAATTTATTGGGCTGCCATGAATTGTTATCATATAGCTCTTCATCAATGTTTCCATTATTTTTAAACCCTACAAATTCAATAAAATCAGTGCTATTAAATACATTATCTTGTTCACCTGCGATATAAATTGGCACTTCTTTTCCTTGATAAAACAGCTGAATTCGTTTTGGATTAACTTCACCAATATTAATACCTGCACCTTGTAATGCCGCTGCTCCTATGCGATAAGTGGCTGTTTTACCTACTAAAAATTTATAATACGGCTGATACGCTTTAATCCACTCGAAACCATATTGTTGAGCGAATAACGTATTTGCAAAAAAAACAACTGAACAAACAAGTATATAGTGAATTTTTTTAAAAGGCATATGTGCTTAACGTCTTTTACTTTTGATTAGTATAATGCGGCTAATTTACACATTATACGTTAAACAATGTAGTAAAAAAACGGTTACAAAAAGTATTGTATAATTTTAGACAATGGCTTGAGCAACAAGGTATACCACTTAGGTTTTACTCCATTCATTACCCAAGCATTACGATCTTGTATGTTAGCTTTAATCCTATTTTTTAAACTACGATTACTTTGTCCGCCCAAACGCATTTTTATTATTACCTCGGGCAGATAAGCAACATTTAAATCGTTGAAATAACAAAAGCGCAACATCAATTCGTAATCTGCAGCCATGTTTAACTTTTTATTGAAGCCTCCTAATTCTTGGTAAACCTCTTTACGTGCAAAAAACGTTGGGTGCGGTGGCATCCAACCACTTAAAAATCTGTCTTTTTTATAAGAACCGGAACGCCACTTACGCACAATATTGTTTTTATCAGCGCGGCTTACATAGTCTAAATCTGCATACAAAACATCGCAATTATTTGTTTCAAACTTATCGGCCACATGTTGTAAAACTTGTTGATGCGCATAAAAATCATCGGCATTTAAAAAGCCAACTAAATCACCATTTGCAAGTGCTAAACCTTTGTTCATAGCATCATAAATTCCTTCATCAGGCTCGCTAACTACAATAGCAATTTTATCGCCAAACGATTTTATGATATCTAAACTTCCGTCATTTGAACCACCATCAATAATAATGTACTGCAAGTTAGCATGACTTTGATTTACCACGCTATTTATGGCATCTTCAATAAAAGCCATGTTATCTAAAACTACAGTAATGATGGTAACTTTCATCATTAATTCATTTTAAAAATTTCTAAAAGCCACCCACGAATCGAGTAGCGTTCTCTGATGTTATCATCAACTTCGGCAAAATCTGTATTAAAAAAAGAGGCATCAATTTTCGGTGTATCTCTATTAATAACAGCAATATTTTGAGGGTTAAAAAAATCGTAATCAACAATATTGGTGTTTGTAGTTACCAGTTTTTTTGATGCACCCAACATTTCTAATGTGCGCATGGTTAATCCTGTTTGATGAGGATGCTGAACATCTAACACTGCCCCCGATTCTTTTATTTTTTGAGCTAAATCAACTGCCGAAATAGGATTAAATTCAAACTCACTAAAACGTGCGTTGTAAAATTTAATATCACGCAGTTTCTTGTAAAAGAATAATATTTTATTGTGGAAATACAGGTAAAAATAAGTTTTAAGACCAAGACTATCCGCCTGTTTATTAACGCTTTTAACTAAGTTATACCTATCACTGTGTACGGTTCCTATAAAGCATAAATCGTAAAGTAAACTGGTTTTGTTGTTCCATTTTTTGCTATCAAACTCATCAATAAAAAACAATGGTCTAAAGTTTACATTAGGTAATGTGCTTGCATCATTTTTATCAAACGAATAACACCAATCAAACAACTTAAATGCAAGTTGTGCAGGCTTTTTATTTTTGATAGAATCCCACATGTATAGTATAAACCTAGCTTGTGGTTGCTGTTTTCTTAACAACTCCACTATTTCGGGAGTCATGGCTTCTAAGTTTACTACAAATACAAAATCAAACTGTTGTTGTTGTGTTTGGCTAAGTATGTTTTTGTAATATTGGGTGATGGTGCGCTTAATGATATTTCTATCTATTCGGATAAGCGATTTAGTTAAAAAATTATTTTTAGGACGCTCATCAAAGTGCATCACATCAGCTCCTAACTCTTTCAATTTATTGGCAATAGCCACTTCGTACCCAAAAAATTTAGGTGCAAAAAACAATATTCGTTTACCTGCAAGTGGCTTGTTTGTCATTATTTGTATAGTCCTCGAGCCTTCATTTCGTTGATTGATTGCTCGTAGTTACTGGCTTTTACTTCTTGCTGGATTACCCAATTTGCAAATGCAGCAATACCACTTTCAAAGTTAAATTGAGGGTTAAAACCAAGTTTGTTTTTTATGTGTGTTAAATCGGCAAAATTATGTCTGATATCTCCAAGACGATAGTTTCCAGTTACATTCACATCAACACATTGCCCTAACTTACTAATTAATGTTTGCGCTACAGTTGACACAGTAGTAGCCACTCCGCTACCCACATTGAATACTTCGCCATTGGCCGCATCTAACTCAATACCTAAAACCGTTGCGTTTACTACATCATCAATAAATACAAAATCCCTACTCTCTAATCCGTCCTCAAAAATATTTATGGGTTTGTTGTTTCTAATTTGGGTTGAAAAAATAGAAAGTATACCGGTATATGGATTGCTTAATGATTGCCCCGGACCATAAACGTTTTGATACCTGAATGCTACAGGTGCAATACCTATTGTTGGGCAAACAGTCATGATCATTTGTTCTTGGTTCTGTTTGGTTATACCATAAACAGATGAGGGATGTATTTTAGAATCTTCGCTGGTTGCAAGTAATTCCAAATTGTTGTCATCTAAATAATTCACCTCAAATTTCCCTTGTTGCAAATCGTTATCGTTTCTATGGCCTGGATATACAATTCCGTATTTATCAGAGCGGTACTTTCCTTCGCCATAAATAGAACGAGATGATGCAATAACTACTTTTTTTACTTGGTGTTTTTGATTCACCAATATATCTAACAACCTTGCAGTACCGCCAATATTTACATCAACATAACGTTGGATTTCGTACATAGATTGGCCGGTGCCGGTTTCAGCTGCGTAATGTACAATTACATCAACACCATCAATAGCCTCTTGTAATTTTGCATTATCGGTAACAGAGCCTTTAATAAACTTTACTTTATTTTTTATTGCCCCAAACAATACAGATTGCTCTGGCTGTTCACCATGAATTTGTGGCGACAAAGTATCCAAAACAACGACCTCATGCCCCCTATTTACGAGTGCTAAACTTAAATTCGATCCTATAAATCCAGCTCCTCCAGTTATTAATATTTTACTCATAAATTTTAATTACGTTGCACCCGTTCCCATTTTTGGGTTTCGAAATTATACTTTTTTATCACTTTTGCCGGAGCACCAACTGCAATGCTATATTCGGGAATATGCCCAGTTACCACCGACATGGTTCCTATAATGGAGCCTTTACCAATATAAGATCCGGGCAAAATACTTACAAATTCACCTATCCAAACATTATCTTCTATGGTAACTGGTTTTGCAACCATTTTTCGGCAATTAGGAGCAATTAGTGGTGAGTCATCAAGCTGATCACCTGAGTAACTTCCGTGCGAGCAATCTGATATATAAATTTTACTTGCTAATAGCACATTATTTCCAATTGTTACACTTTCCATAGCGGTAATATGCACATAATCATTTATCTCAACATAATTACCAATTGTAAGACTAACTTTATTATTGTCTGTCGGATAAGCTTCAATACGACACCCTACTCCTGTTGTTAAACCTTTACCCAAATTGATGTTTTTTCTATTTCTTACATCAAAGGGTAATCTAATTAGACGGGCTTGAGGAAACCATAATTTAGTATATAGCAGATAACACAATACTTTTAACGATCCAATTATTCCGTATCTGCTTATGAAGCTTTTCATTTTAAAATTTTAACCCTAATTACTCTAATACTATATTTAAATAAAGAAAACAATAGTGCCAATAATAATTGAAATACATTGATAAAACCACTTTTTTGAGCGAAAAATAGGTTTTTTAATTCTCCTTTTTCCATTTCAACAATGTTTCCCGATAAACCCGAGTGACCAAAGCCGGCTTTTCCAGAACCGTACCCTATTAGTTTGTGGTTTATCAAAACACATTTGTATTGATGAGCAATACGCATAAAATAGTTTCCTTCCTCGGCATATCTTTGATTTTCGTCAAACAAGCCTATACGTTCTACTATCTCCTTTTTAAAAACAACAGTTGAAGGTTGAAAATAATTTTTATAAATTAAATCGTTAACCCTAATATGGTTAATTTCTTCGAATTTCCTGAGTAAAAATCTATTAATCCTTTCCTTAATTGGGTTACATGCCAAGAAATCAATGGTTGAATCTTGTTTAAAGTAATTTATTTGTGTTTCAATTTTGTTAGGATACCAATCGTCATCCGAGTCCAACAAGGCAATCAATTTACCTTTAGCTAATTTTAATCCAACATTACGTGCTGATGAAACGCCTCCATTGGGTTTGTTAATTAGTGTTACCTTTAATTCGGGATATTTATTAATGAATTCGTTAACCAGCACTTCCGAATTATCTTTTGATCCATCGTTAACAACAATTACTTCTAAGTTTTTATAGGTTTGATTGAGCACTGATGTTAAACACCTCAAAATATCATTTTGAGCATTGTACATCGGAATAACAACTGATACAAGTATATTTTCAAGCATGAGTAACCTATATTAATTGTTTAGATAATTGCTTTTTAATATTCGCTATGGATAGCTTTTCTTTGGCTTGATGTAAATGATTTAACTGCTCTTCATAACAAGCAATTTCACCTCTATCTAACTTACCAATCAACACTTTCATTTCGTCAAGATTATCTACCAAAAAACCGATATTTCCCAATAAATTAAAGTAGTATTCGAAAAAGCTATTTCTAAAAGCAATGATAGGCTTTTCAAGTTTTATGGCATCAAAAAACACACCGCTTGGCATAAATTGGTAAGCATCATGAGGGTAAAACATCAACACATAATTTACCTTAGATAATTCCTGCTCAAAAATATCATTCGGAATCATATCATCAGTTGACAGTGTATAATCTACACTATCATTTACGTACTGCAGCATGTCAGGCTCAAACATACCTATGGTTTTAAACTTTACGTTTGATAACGACAACGAAGATGCCACATCAAAAATGAGGTGTGCATTTTTAAATCCTGCGTTATGAACACCTACTGTAGCCAACAATAAGTTTACATCTGATGATGCTCTTTTTTTGTTGTTTGTCGGGTAAATGTATGGATGATCAATTGCAATGAAATGATTCGGATTTAGTTTAAAGTATTTTGTGATGTTTGTTCTACAAATCTCAGCAAGTGTAATATACTTAAAATTTGGCAAGTTTATTTTAAGTGCTTTAAACAATAATTGGTAATACATATTGGGTTTGTGTGTAATATGCTCAAGCTCGCCATGCAGAACAAAGAAAAGGTTGATCCCCTTGAACCATTGTAAAAATATGGTTTTAAGAATCCAATGCGTAAATGGCAATGCAGATGTTATATATACATGCGCTACCTTATGTTTTTTGCTGTAGTTTAAAATTTGTAATAAGACGAATACGGCAATAACTTCTTTTAAAACTATTGCAATTGCCCTGCTTACCGAATTCCCCTTTACTGAAGGCGCATAAAACGGTTTATAGTTTATTTGTAAATCAACTTCGTTCAATTTTTCCCGAACAGCATTAGCATGCTTATATTCACTAAAGAACGTAATTTGTTTGCTTTGGGCAATAGGACAAACCTGCAGAAACGCTGCATTAAACTCAACGTGCGCATTACTTGTCATCGAAAGTTCGCCTATTACTATCATGCTAAAATTTTATTAATTAGCGCATCCCATTTAGTAATTACATTTTCAGGATAAAACCCTTGAACGTGTTGAGCAGCATTTGCAATAAATTTATTTTGTAAATCAGGATGGTTAATCATTAGCTCAAGCTTAGCAACTAAGTCGTCTTCCGATCCATTTTCAAAAAGCAATACGCAATCCTTTTTAGCAATTTGTTCTAATCCTTTTATTTTGGAAGCAACAACTGGCAATCCGCATTCCATAGCCTCCAACAAAACAAGTGGCATAGATTCGTAATAAGAAGGCAAAACAAATATTGATGCCGAATTATAAAATGCGATAACATCCTCCAAGTTCTTTACAGGTGGAGATATATTTACATTTTTAACGCTACAAGTTTTTAAACTATCCAAATCACTACCTAAAAAATGAAGCTCCCAATCAGGGTATATTTCAACAAGTCTTTTAAATGAATTCATCAACAAGTCAAAACCTTTCTCTGGAGAATTTCTACCGACTGCTATTATTGTTTTATTAGTCCTTTCTGCCTTCTTGTTGCAGGTAAATCCAATAAAATTCGGGATGTAATTAACATTTCGCCAACCATCACTTTCCATATCAATTTTAACCCCATTGTTTGGGACAACTACATTTTTTTTAGGTTGGAAAAACTGATAAAAAAATTTACGTTGAATGATCGTAATTTTTGATAGCGCCTTTTGCCTTTTCATTTTATAAGGAGTATGTAAAACCTCCATACTTCCTGAATAAAACCGCTGAAAGCCCATAAAAACATCATCAATTTCGCTACGATGTATAAAAATCAAATCAGGCTGATGCAGTTTAATGAGTTTTCTATAGTTAATTATTCCACTGAATAATTTACTCAAAAAGTAAATCCCCTTCTGCAGCCCTTTACCATCAAACACATCCGGATTATCACCAATATTCCGAAGCTTAACACGATTATCTATAGAAAAAAAAGTTTCTTGTTCATTACTAAAAACCCATATTTCAACATCAAAACTATCAGCCAATAATTTACATAAATTTGTCACAACGCGCTGCAAACCACCTTGTACATTTAATGTTTGAATAACATGTACCACTTTAGTTCGTTTCATTCTCTTTATTTATTTGCAAGGCATAATACTCATTAGAAAAAATCAACAGTAAAAATACCAAGGGAAAAAAATCAGCTAATCCTTTTACATTTACAATTACAAGAAATGCAAACAAAGTCAACACAAACCATTTAACTTCCTTAATATTCAGATTTACCACTATCCTATTTAACATCAGGTAATGAAAAACAAACCATAACAAACAATAGCCAATCCCACCAAAATAAATTAAACGTAGGTAACCTACATCTGTTTGCATGTAATAGTAACCTTCAATTTCTGGATGGTTCAACCAACCATCTCCAATGAGGTAAGTTTTCAACTCTTCCGGAAAACGATACATGGTTTGTAAATCATTTGATGATTCTGTTTCAAGAGAACCATACTCGGTATAGTTGAAAAACGCCTCGAATGCAAAACGTATAACCATACCATACTTTTCGGAGTTGAGCATTACAGGTATCGTGTAACTTGCAATTAAGATAATTGTAATCAATGTAATTGAAGCAAACTTTAAATTTTTACCAGAGTTTGAAAATGGCAACATCAAATAACCAAAAGCTAGCAGCCCACCTATTAGAGTAGTTCGTGCCATAAACGTACCAACGGCCATGATGAATAAAAACAATAGCGCCCAAGAAATTAATTGTAAAGATTTATATACGTTTTGGCGAACAAGGTGCGCTATCATCATTAAAGCCAAACCACAATCAAGCCCGGCTCCAAAAAAAGTCAAACCAAAACCACTCATTCTCATTACACCAACTTTGTTTCTGATATTTGCCTCATTTGGCTTTTGTATGCTTTCAAACAAATCTTTAATAAGAGGATTGGTAAAGGTTAACACACCAATGAGACACTGCAGGGCCAATACTGTAACATATGCTTTTAGAATTATCTGATAATTTATTTCTTTATAAAACTGCTTGATGTACCATGTAAGAAAATAAGCTCCACCAAACAACATACAAAACCTTACAATTATCTCCGAAATCACTTTTGCATCACCCGATCCGTTAATAAATACTACAAATGTTGCTACTAAAAAAAACAACAACGTACCCAGCCAAAACAGTAATAGGTCTTTATTGAGACTCACTTCTTCGCTGATATTTTTGTACTTATTAATTAATCTAACAAAATATAGCATAAGCCCAAGTGCCCCAAAAATAAGACGCAGCGATACAGGCATGAATATGATCTCGGGAACATATAAGTAAAAAAATAAAAGAAACACGAAGCCAACGAATCTCATCCCAATATTAAATTAAATACACCTCTCCAAAAACCTGCCTTATAAAAAGATTTACTTGCTGTAAGTAAATACTTTCTAGCCTCTTTTTTATAGTTTTTAGCTAATTGTCTGAAGGCAATTAATTCCCAGTTTTTAATGATTTCATTATAATCGCTCAAATGATTCCATTTTTTAACAATATTAATCAATGAATTCATCATTTTTACGGTATTTGATGACATGTTATTACCGTGGTATCTGTAGCAAGCCAGAGATTCATTAATAAAGCCTATTGGATATTTGTACGCTATTCGCAAATGCATATCCCAATCCTCTATGTAAGACTGTTCATCGTAATAGCCAACCTCATGATGAATATCCCGATCGTACATTACTGTTAAAACGGGTATAAACGATCCTTCAGTGGCGTTGATTAGCTCCTTAAAAAAATCGGTTGTTTTAGGAGCATTGCCATAGGTATACTTAATTACACCATTCTCGTCTACCACATTGGCTTTACCATAGCACATTTTATATTGTGTGTGCTCTGAAAGAAACTTTACTTGTGTTTCTATTTTATTGGGTAACCACCAATCATCAGAAGCCACAATAGTTAGATATTTACCTTTGGCAAAGTCTTTAATTCCTTTGTTTAATGTTGCCGACAGTCCTATGTTTTTTTGAGAAACAAAAGTAAAGTTGTAGTCCTGAGATAACCTTGTTAATATATCAACACTATTATCCTTTGAGCCGTCATCAATTACAATTAATTGAATATTTTTATATGATTGATTAACTATACTTTTAATGCAGTTTTCAATATACAGTGCATGATTGTAGCTTGGCACTATTACAGAAACAAGCGGATTATTATCTTGTACGTTAAATGCTTTCATTAATTAATGTATTTTTAAAAATGAAGAACATTGCAATCAAATAAATAAAATAATTTATTGTGTATGCATAAATAGCACCAATTCCACCATATTGATTAACCAATAACCAAGTGAATAAAACCAATAATCCCCCAAAAATTAACTCAGTAGATATAAATAACCAAATACGTGCTTTTGCTACCATTTGCATAGCCAACAGCCAACTTGCTATCTTAAAAAAATCACCTATTAGCTGTGGTAAAAAATAAGCCTCCATTGGGGCAAAGCTTTCTGCGAATACCAATTTTATTACCAGATTCCTTAATAAGTATGTTACAAACAACATCGTAAATGTTAGCGGAAGAATGAACTTATACCCCTTAACAAGCAAATCTTTAAGCTCTGAATTATTGGTGGCTGCTGACAACTTAGGTAGATAATAAACGGAGAAGGTTGTAGTTATTAAGCTCAGATAAATAAGCGAGAGTCTGTTGACTCCTTCGTAAAATCCCACTGTTTCGGCACTTACACTTGCTGCTAAATAATTACGTATAAAGATCTGAACCAGAGGAACGGCAGCTGTTGATACAATCGCCATCAATGAAAACTTCGATAGTCCGGTTAAATCGTTTCGTTCAATAATACTTGATTTTATTTTTTGCCAGTTAAACCATCCTGATTGTTTTACGAACAACAACAAAATAGTAAAAACAACTGACTGATATGTAACTGCAGAAATAAATGCCCCATTAATTCCATAAAAAACAACCATGGTTACCGAAAATGCTAACCCTATTATACTAGCCAAAACGTTAATTAAATTGAATAGTTTGTACTGCTGTAATCCGTTTAGAATTGCAACAGCTAACGAAAACAATGCATAAAAAATGATGGTAATACCAAATATTACAAATACGAACGAATAACTCGATTCATTGAACAATCTATTACTCCAAAACTTCGCACCTATAGATATAATCAAACCACATAATAAAGAACATAACAACGTGATTTGTAAAGAGGCTTTTATGATTCTATTCTGCCTTAGTTCATCATTTTTATACTCAGCAACGTATTTGATTACCCCATTAGTGATTGCGCCAGTTGATAACGTTAGAAAAATGGTAATAAAACTGGTTAATTGACCAAGCATACCTAATCCTGCCGGACCCAAATAAACTGCAATTATTTTGGCCGAAACAAATGAAGTTAAAATTTTTAAACCGGTAGATATACCACTGTAAAAAGAAACTTTTACGATCTCTGCCGATTTAATTCTTTGGACAATACCCATTAGCAATTATTACGCTGTTTGGTTTAAGAACTTCTTTTTTTCGTTTTGGTAGTTACGATACAACACGTAAACAAGCGCAAAAACGCCACTTAAAAAGGCACCAACTATAGCTGTTTTTAATCTCGACATTTTTTTCTTCTCAAGTGGAAGTGTTGGGGTATCTATAACAATTAAAGATGGAGTTTGATTTTCGAGCGTAAACTTAGCAATCTCCAGGTTTTTAAGTACCTCGCCATGCATTAGGTTTAAAATCTCCGTCTTTTTCCTTAATCGTTCCCCTTCAATTCTCCTGCTCATTCTAACGATATTCTGATTCTGATCAACAAAACTAGCACCAGAATTCTCGGCTTGTAACAACTCATCTTGAATTGAATCGGCTCTGCGCTGAATAATATTATAATTATAGGTCTGGCGCTCAACCGATTTATTGATATAGTACGTACTTAACTGATTGTATAAATTTTCGAGAAAATATTTCGAGAACTCTTCTGATGAGCTTTTAAACTCCATGATAACAATACCCGAACTTTGGGTTACCAAGCCTGTTTTCTTTTTGGCGGATACTGTGAGCATTTTGTTATCATTAAAACCCTTGATTACCAAATCCATCACTTTGTTTTCCTGATAAGTTAGTTTTTCTGGCACTTCGTTTATAAACTTCTCAAATCCGTTAAGTGCTGTATCATTTGAAAAACCATCTTTCATCTGGTTAATTTCTATGTAATGATTAATCAAGATATCATTATTGCCATTAATTATTTCTTTTTTCAGTAATGCCTTTGATATTATATTTCGACTTGTTGCCATGAAGACAATTCGATCGTCATTTGTACTTGCTCCACCGCCTGATAAACCTGCTAATCCAGCCAATGAAGATAAAGAACTAGGTATACCACTCTCTTTATCATTAAGCATAAAACTTAGCTTAGAGATATAAGATGGGCTTTGAAATGAGGCATAAACAAAGCCAAGCACACCACCTATAAAACCAACAAGCACCAAGAGCTTCCATTTTTTAAATAGTATTCTTAATAGTTTTTCTAACTGAACAACAATTTCAGTTAATTTTATGTCTTGTGAATTACTCATTTAATATTTTATTTCAACAACGATATAACAATAACAGCAAGTGTAGTTAAACTGGCCGTCATACTCACTACTTCTACTGCGGTTAGCTTTTTACGTTCTTCTCTGGCAGGTATAATAATTTCTGACCCCGGAAGTACTTTAGGGTGTATCTTAAACACCAAAAAGTTTTTTGTTGCTTTAGCAGACCCATTGGCATACACCACATAACTTCTGCTTTTTAATGCTCGTTGGGTAAAACCTCCTGAACCACGAACATAACTTCTAAAACTTTTTAACCCTTTATAAGGAATACGAACAGGATAAAGAACCTCTCCACTTATTTTAACCGTTTGCTTAGTATTTGGCACACTTATCAAGTCTCCATCTTCTAGCAATAAGTCTGCTTTACCTCCAGGATTCTTCATAATTTTGGTTAAATCAATACCCACAATTGAAGTCAAGTTACCAACTTCGTTTTCTATTATGCCTTGCAGCCTGCTAGTATCTTTAGTTTGTTTCACCAATGCATCAATTTTTTGTTGCCTAATTATTTTATCGGCCTGTGTAAGCTTTTTTGTTCTAATAAGTACGGCACCATTTGTAAATGCATACATAGTTGTTCCACCACTTCGTTTAATTAAATCAGATATTCGCTCTGTTTTGCTTGCAATAGTGTATTGTCCTGGATAATTAACTTCACCCTCAATTTGTGCATTCTTTTGTTCTACATAACCAGGAGTTGAATATATCGTAATAATATCATAAGGCATTAAAAAAACATCTTTATTGTTTTTTAGCTCCTCATCAACTTCATAAGTTATTATTGTTGCTGCATTCTCGCCAACCGTATTTCCATCAGTTTTAAACCTTCTGGCTATTTCTATTTTTTTTCGGGATGCGTTTTCTTTCAAACCTCCGGCTGCTATTATCAAATCTTCTACACGTGCTTTTTCTGCAAAAGGATATTTTCCGGGTCTTAATACTTCTCCTAATATGGTTATTACGTATGATTCTTTTAATGCTAATTTCGAGTTTATCTCTACTAAGTCTTCACGTTTTAATATTATATCGTTTTTACCGTTCAGTACTTCAGTTACATCGAAGTTAATTACCTCCGCAGAGTTATCATCTTTTAAACGATAAATGATTGCACGTGTGGTAAATGCATCTTCTTTTATACCATCAGCCTTTTTAATCAACTTAGATAGCGTTAATCCGTCCTCGATAGCATAAACTCCAGGCCGAAAAATAGCTCCTCTAATTTCAACCCTGTTCTCATATCTGTCTATTATTTTCCCTATTTCATATACATCTCCTGACTTTGGCGTAAACATTCCAAACATTTCATTGGGCACGTCTGCAACACTGCGTTCTTTGTTAGTATTGCGTGTAACTTTTATCCTGTCTTTGTAGGCTTGGTCTGTAAAACCACCAGCATAACCTATTATATCTTTTAATGTTTCATTTTTAGCTACTTCGTAGTATGCAGGGCGTTTTAGCTCTCCTATCAACTCAACTCTATTTTCGTATGCTCCAACTTTGATAATATCCTGATCCATTAAACGTATATTACCTTTTATTTCACCTTTCACTAAAAAGTCGTAAACATCAACAACTGCTACAGTTTTACCACCTCTAATTAATTTAACATTTCTGAATGAACCATTTTTATTAGGACCACCACTTGCATATAGGCCATTAAATACAGTTGCCAATGATGGCAGTGTGTATGACCCAGGCATATTAACTTCTCCTAAAATATTCACTTTTATACTTCTTATCGAACCGAGTGTTATGCTAACTGAAGTATTACCACTTCCAATTCCCGAGTAAATTGTAGATAACTGTCCTACAATTTTTTTCTTGGCTTGCTCTATTGTTAAGCCAGAAACCTGAACAGGTCCTATTAATGGAATTCTGATATAGCCGTCTGGTGTTACCTTTAAACGGCTGGTAGCTTCACTGTATCCGTATACATCAACAATTAGTTCATCGTCTGGACCCAATTGATAATTAATTGGAGTTGCTATTTTTAAATTAGGTTCAAAAGTTAAGTTTTTGTTACTAAACAATTCTGCTCCAAATATTTTTTTCTCTAGTACTTGAAACACATTTTCACTTTTCTCAGTTGCTGGCTCAGCATCATCACTGTAATTTCTACCTAAATCTTGTGCCATGCTGCCACCTGAATTAGCTTGCTTAGACTCTACTTTTTCAATTCGTAGTTTTAGCTTCTGAACTTCGCTTGCAGGCATTTTACGTTGCATCGCAATTTGTTCAACCTGACCAATGCCATATCCTGCTGTTTTAAACTCTGCAATAAATTGCTTAATCTGATCATCACTCAACTCATCAACCTTCACTTCCGAAATATTTTGCATGGAAATGCTTTTTTGTTGAGCAGAGACATCAACCCAAATTACTGACAGAAAAAAAATTAGGACTAGTCTTACTGTTATTTTATTCATATAATGTGATGCAATACCCGCAAAAATAATATTTAATAAACGCTAAACAAGTGCTTTAGCGTGTAGGTACATTATTACACTGAACCTTTTTTTATTAGTGAGAGTCTTATTAAAATTAGTATTCTTGTAAAAATTATAGTTTATACCCGAAAAGTGATAAAACATATATACGCAATAGCAGCAATTTGCTTGTTAACTATAACGCAAGCAGTAGCACAAACTGGTGAAGTAAGAGGGTTTGTGTACGACAAAAAAACTGGTGAACCTTTAATTTTCACTACGGTGTTTATTCAAGAGATTATGATTGGTAAACAAACCGACATTAATGGATTTTATGCATTAAGTAAACTAAAAGAAGGTACTTACACCATGAAATGTGCCGCAATTGGTTATGATACCGCCTTTGCAAAAATCACCATAACTCCCGGAAAAATTACCACACAAAACCTATACGCAATTGCATCTGCAATAAAAATGGAGGAAGCAACTATTGTTGGCGATAGACAAAAAGCACGCAATGATGTAAAAATCTCAGTCAATACTGTTACCCAAAAAGAACTAAAACAATTGCCGGCTTTTGGTGGTGAACCTGATTTAGCTCAATACCTTCAGGTACTCCCTGGTGTTGTTTTTAGTGGCGACCAAGGTGGACAATTGTACATAAGGGGCGGAACACCGGTTCACAACAAAGTACTATTAGATGGTATGATTATTTATAATCCATTTCATTCAATTGGTTTATTTAGTGTGTTTGATGCGGATGTTATAAGAAGTGCTGATGTTTATGCTGGAGGATTTGGTGCTCAGTATGGCGGAAGAATTGGAGCTATTATAGATGTAAACACACGTGAAGGTAATAAAACCCGGTTTGGAGGTAAAGTATCAGCAAGCCCAATAAGTTCTAAAATATTACTTGAGGGTCCTATTAGTAAGTTTTCAGAAGGTGGTGCATCTGCTTCATACCTTGTTTCATACAAAAACTCATACTTAAATAAAACAGCTCCAATTATTTATGATTATGCCGGAAAAGATGGTCTTCCATTTAGCTTCAGCGACTTGTATGCCAAAGCGAGTTTTATCAGTTCAAGTGGGTCTAAAATAAATTTATTCGGATTTGACTTTAAAGATAATGTAGACTACCCACAAACACAATACAATTGGAAATCGAGCGGTGGTGGCGCTAATTTTTATATTATTCCAGAAGGTTCCACGGTAATTAATGGTGCAGTTGGATATTCGCAATATAAAATGAACCAGACTGAAGCTGATGGCAAACCAAGAGAAAGTAGTATTAATGGCTTTAACATTAATGTAAACTTTAGTTACTTTATTGGCAAAGACGACATTAAATATGGGTTAGAAATGAACGGTTTTAGTACCGATTATAATTACACTAATTTATATGGCCGTCAACTTAAGCAGGAAGAATTTACAACAGAGTTAAGTGGATATATTAGATACAAAAAAAACTGGGGCAGATTGGTACTTGAGCCGGGTCTTCGCATACAAAATTACGCTTCTTTATCAGAATTTACTGCAGAGCCTCGTTTGGCAGCAAAATATAATGTTACCGAAAAAATTAGGCTTAAAGCAGCCGGTGGATTTTATACCCAAAACTTAATTGCGGCAGTTAATGATCAGGATGTGGTGAATTTGTTTTATGGTTTTTTATCAGGCCCAGAAAACTTACCACGCAAATTTAATGGACAAAATGTAACCAGTGCGCTGCAAAGAGCTTGGCATTATGGTGCGGGAATTGAGTTAGATTTAGGTCAACATCAAGAAATTAACATAGAAGGTTTTTATAAAGATTTTACTCAGTTAACCAATATTAACAGAGATAAACTTTACGATGAAAATGACTTAACTAAACCGGAATTCCAACGTAACGATTTTGCCATTGAAATTGGTAGTTCTTATGGCATGGACTTTAAATATAAATACGAATTTAGAAAAGTGTATTTATGGGCAGTATACAGTCTAACTTATGTAGAGCGTTTTGATGGCACAAGAACCTATTCTCCACACTTCGATAGACGACACAATGTTAACCTTGTTGCCACCTACACTTTTGACAAAAAGCGCTCTTGGAATTTGAACACGCGTTGGAATTTTGGCTCTGGCTTTCCGTTTACCCAAACACAAGGATTTTATGAAAAACTAAATACCGGAACTCCAGGCGATCCTTTAAATCAAAATGGAAATATTGGCGTGTATTACACTGATATTAACAAAGGACGTTTACCAAGTTTCCACCGTATGGATGTTTCACTGTCTAAAAAACTGACACTTAAGAAAAACCAAACAATGACACTAACAGCGGCTGCTACCAACGTATACAACCGTGACAATATTTTCTATTTCGATAGAGCACGCTTTACACGCATCAATCAACTGCCTATTATTCCCACAGTGGGGATAAATTATTCCTTCTAAAATAGGTATACCTTTTAGCTTCGGTGGCGTTAATCATATTTGAAGATTGAACGTTATGAAGTTAAGAAGTATTTTATACCTGCTGTTTTTTGCTGGCTTTTTGCATTTAGCCAACGCACAACAAACGTTAAATAACGAACACCGTTACAAAACGTATAAAGAAGCTTACGAGCTTTTTTACAAAGAAAAATATGCTGCTGCCCAGCAATTGTTTGACCAATATATACAGCGAAGCACCGATAGAGAAAGTGTAATAAATGCGCACTACTACTCTGGTGTTTGCGCTATGGAATTGTTTAATGCTGACGCAATTGCCAAACTTACTTTTGTTTACCAAAATCATCCAGAGAATCCCAAGGCTAAATTAGCATTGTTTCAACTAGGTAGATATTATTATCGTTCAAAAGATAATAAGCGTGCAGTACAATATTTAGAACAAGTTGATGCTTTAAGCTTAACTAATGAAGAAGCTGATGAGTATTGGTTTTTAAAAGGATACTGTTATTTTAAAACAGATAAATTTACTGAAAGTAAATTATCTTTTAAAAACATAAAAGATAAGAAAAATAAATATTACGACCCTGCAAACTATTACTATGGTTATGTGGTATACAAAGAGGTTAATTATGATGAAGCCTTAACACATTTTAACCGCATAAAAAGCAGCAAAACATTTGGTCCGCTATCTCAAGTATATATTGCACAAATATTATTTACACGTAAACAGTACAAACAAGTTGTTGAATTTGCAGACAGTATTAATAATAAGGATGTAGCAGATGACGTGGCGGGTATTGTGGGTCAAAGTTACTTTAACTTAAATGAATTCGGGAAAGCGGTTCCATACTTAGAAGCTTACAATGCAAACCCTCCAGTACAACTAAATAGTAAAGATATTTATCGTTTGGGTTATGCCTATTTTAATAACGGTAAATATGAAAAAGCCATAGAACAGTTTACACGCATTACCGATAAACAAGATACAACCTCGCAGTTTGCGCACTTTCATTTGGCAGAGTGCTATATCAAAACCGACAAAAAAGCCTCAGCCCGATTAGCTTTTGATCGTGCTTATAAACTCAAATTCGACCAACAGATTACCGAATTGGCATTATTCAACTATGCTAAAATAAGTTATGAGTTAAACCAAGCAGACGCATTAAAAGATTTTGTAAAGTTTGTTAACGATTACCCAGAAAGTCAATACATTGATGAGGCCCGTGGAGTGTTGGGTGATTTACTAATGAGCACCCGTAACTACAAACAAGCAATTGCGGTTATTGAAAGTATAAAAAAACCTACACAAGATAATAAAGAAGCTTACCAACGTGTATTGTATTATTATGCTGAAGAGCAGTATTTAAACAATAATTATCAAGCAGCTGATGAATATTTTATCAAATCTCAAACGATGGATTATGATAAAAAACTATACGCTTTATCTTATTTCTGGCAAGCTGAAATTCATTACAAACAAAGTAAATTTAAGGAAGCAGAATCACATTATAAATCGTTTTTAAAATTTGAGAATGAAGTGAAATTTACTCGTTTTTATCCTTTAGCATTTTATAATTTAGGATATTGTAACATTAAGTTGGAAGACTACACAGAAGGCGTAATTAACTTTAAAAAGTTTTTAGAGAGCAGCCACGCACAAAATAGTCCTGAGTTATATACCGATGCCGCGATGCGTGTTGCCGATTGTTATTTTGTAGCTAAAGAATACAACCGCGCCATAGATCACTACGAAATGATTATTGCGAAAAAATTAAACGGTAGCGATTATGCTTTGTATCAAAAAGCCATGATTTACGGCCTACTCAGTAAACCTTCGGATAAAATTAATGCACTCCAAAACATCATCAATAATTATAAAAAATCGCCATACATTGATGATGCATTGTTTGAAATTGCCAACGTAAACCTTCAAACCGAAAACTATACTGCCGCGGTTAGTGGTTTTGACAACATCATTAAAAA
This sequence comes from Bacteroidota bacterium, assembly GCA_041302975.1. Classification (GTDB taxonomy): domain Bacteria; phylum Bacteroidota; class Bacteroidia; order UKL13-3; family UKL13-3; genus UBA6183. Next base: position 12,865 of record JBFYQC010000029.1, on the reverse strand, counting down.
CTACCCACGCAGTATGTACATTCGCAAAGCTATCCAATACAAAGGTTTGGCGCATTACAACAATGGTGATGATAACGAAGCCTTGGCTACATTTAAAATATTAGCAACAGATTATTGTAATACCGATGAAGCTAGAGAGGCCTTGGCTGTAGTAAAAAATATTTATGTTAGCAAAGGTGAAACAGATGAATATTTAGATTTTATCAAGTCAGCTTCATGTGTTGTGGTATCTCCTACTTATCAAGATAGTATTAGTTACGAAGCTGCATTTAACCAATACAAAAATGGTGATTGCACTAAAGCAAGTAAACTGTTCGGTACATATATCAGCCGTTTTGGTGGAGGATTTTTTATTTTAAAAGCCAACTACTATAAAGCTGAATGCGATTTTAAACTGAAGAATTTTGATGAGGCGCTGGTATGTTATGAATATGTAGCCAACCAAAATCGTAACGATTTTACAGAGCGTGCCACCCGTCAAACAGCAGTGCTTAGTTATAACAAAAAACAATGGCGCAAAGCTTTTGATTATTATAGTGCTTTAGAACGAATTGCCAGTGGTAGAGAAAACCTTCAGGTAGCTGTAACCGGTATGATGAAAACAACCATGATTGCTTTCTCTGTTGATACCGCTGCGCAATATTCATTTAAATATGTGAACTCCGGTTTAAGCACCAAAGATGGATTGTTAGATGCGAACTTAAACATTGCACGTTTTTACATGAGTACTAACCAATATGACAGTGCATTGGTTGGCTGGAACTACCTGATAAAAGAAACCAAAAATGCATTTGCAGCTGAGGCTAAATATAACTTAGCTTATATTCAGTTTGGTAAAAAAGACTATAACGGTAGTAAAAAAACTGTATTCGAAATCTCTGAAAAATATGCCAGCTACAGTAAATGGTACGAGAAAGCATTTTTGTTATTGGCCGAGATTTACTACACACAAAAAGATAATTTCCAAGCTAAAGCCACCTTACAAAGTTTAATTGAAAACTTAGATGATGGCACACATAAAACAGCTGCAATAGACCGGTTAAAACAAATTATTGCAGAAGAAGAAGAAGGCAAACCGAAGCCTGCTATTGTTCCCGAAAAAGAAATTGAAAAACTATAACATTAACTCATCACCAATTAATACATCATTTTAAACAGCATGAGTATGAAAAAAACATTATCTGCAATTGCATTCAGCTTTTTAGTTAATGCAGTTTTTGCACAAGATACATTACGCACCAACGAGTTTGATGTGATAAAGGATTTTAAGCCAACACTTACTGATATTATAAAAATACCTAGCAACCCAAATCCTGAGGTTCCAGAGGTTAAAGCTCCTAGATTGGACTACACGCTCCCAACTGTTAAACTAAATGCAGATCCAACCATCTATACCATTAAGCCATTGGCTATGGGTACAGCGTTGTTACCTAAACTAAAAAACAATTACTTCAGGTTAGGTTATGGCAATTACAGCTCGCCTATTATTGAAGCCTATTTAACAACGGTAAGAAACAAAACTTCGCAAGCCGGTGTATATGTAAAACACTTTAGTGCAAACCCTAACGATAAGCGTGCATTTAGTAACAATGCACTTAAACTATGGGGCAAACGTTTTATGGGTAAAGGAGCCGTAACAACAGATGTAGCCTTTAATCGTAATGTGATACACTATTATGGTTACCAGCCGCAAATCGTTGATATTAAAAAGAGTGATTTGCGCAGGCAATATGCTGTATTAGATATGCATGCTGGTTACAGCAACATTATTAAAGATACCGCCAAACTTAAGTTTAACATGGATGTTAATTTTTACAATTTTGTTGATAATAACGAAAGTGTAGAAAACGATTTTAAACTTACTGGAAACTTCTCAAAACGTATTAATGGAAACCCGCTTGAAGTAGGTTTGGGCGTAAACACCAACAATACAAAAACCAAACTATATGATTACAACCGTGTGTTTGTTGATGTAAATCCTGAGTACGCATTAACCTTTCCTAAAGCATTTATCAAAATTGGATTTAATTCATCCTTCTTTAATGATAGTACAGGTACTAAGTTTTTCTTCTTCCCTAAAGCCGAAGCAGCTTATCAAATTACACCCAAAACCATTACTGCTTATGCAGGTATAACGGGTAAACTAAACCGTACCACATACCGTGGTTTAACAGATGAGAATCCTTTTATCAGCAACTTTGGTTTGTTAAACACCGTTAATAAGTTTGAAATTTATGGCGGTATAAAAGGTGAAATTAGCGGACAGACTAGCTTTATGCTGCAATTCTCGCATGCTACTTTAAACAACTTATTGTTTTATGGATTTGACTCAACCTCGCGAGGACAAACTACCATTTTTGACACAACCAATGCAGGTCTAAGTAATATAAAAGCAGAACTAAACCACGAGTTTGGCGAGAAATTTCACTTAAACTTTGTGATGAATTATTACGCTTACTCATTACAAATTACCCAACCATTTAGCCGCCCAACTTTTACCACACGAACAAGCTTGTTGTACAATATTGGTAATAAGTTTATCATCAGGGCTGACGTATACACCATGAATAAACGTAAATCGATTGAATTAATGGGAAAGAAAGAGTTTAACCTGAATGCCATTACCGATTTAAACTTGAATATTGACTACCGTTACACCAAAAATGTAGGTTTATTCTTGATGATGAACAACTTAACCAACAATCAATATCAACGTTGGTACGACCATAAGGTATATGGATTTAATATTTTAGGAGGCTTAAGTGTAACCTTCTGATAATACGTATACTTACATTAAAAAGCCTGCTTGAGTTTGTTTAACTGAGGCAGGCTTTATATTTTGCGGCTAATTATGTCAGCGCAAATTACATCACAAACCATCTGGAACAACGTTAAAGAGTTGTTGCATAAGCACGATTGCGTGATTATGCCCAACTTTGGCGGCTTTGTGTGTAATCCTGAAAATGCGAGAATTGACCAAGTTTCTCATATCATTACGCCACCTGCTCGTAGGGTAATGTTTAACCAAAATTTAAAAACCAACGATGGGCTTTTAGCTCAAACTGTTGCACAAAATAACGGTTTAACATACAGCGAAGCATTAAAAGTTATTGATGAAACCGTTACAGCATTTAAAGATAAATTAGAACTGGTTAAACAAATAGAGATTGATGCTTTTGGTACCTTTCGTTTAAATGCTGAAGCCAACTATGTGTTTTTACCTAACAAACACAATACTTATTTGCATGCTTCGTTTGGATTAATGCCTTTACAAGCCACACCGGTAACAGATTTGGCTATTGGCACTAAACGTACTCGTTTGTTTAAAGACAGAAAAAATACAGCACCTATTGGCAGAAAACAGCGGGCAAAAAATGTTGCGCTCAAAGTTTTAACAGCCGTATTAGTTGTTATGCTAGGATTAAACGCCTACATTTTTTTAACGGATACCACTTTAATTGGAGGAGCTAAAATAAGCACCACAGGCATACATTCTTGGTTTGATTCTTTAATGGCAGATGATACCAACAAACCATCAACCATTAGTACTCCTGAATTACCGGAAAAGACTGATACCGAAACTATATACATACCTGAAGTTCCTATTGCTCCTGAGGTTTTAGAACAATCTTTAGCTGAGGTAACTGTTAACGAATTAAATGATGATTCGCTGTATGTAAGTTCCACATTAAATATTGCAGAAGCCTTTGCATATACTACCAAAAGTGCTCCTAACTTTGGTAATTACACCTTCAACCAAGATGGTTCGTTAATAGAACCGGAAATAGTTGAAGTTCCGCAATTAGAAGTTGAAGAAAGCGAAGTTATTTTCCCCGAAACTAAAAGTGAGGTTGTAGTTGCTAAAAACAACAACAGTACCCTATCCTTCCACGTTATTGGTGGTGTGTTTTGTAATGAGGCAAATGCCCGTAAGTATTACAACATGCTTAAATCAAAAGGGTTTGATGCACAACTACTTTTAAATAAAAAAATCAACTGTAACCGTGTTAGCTACCGCAAATTAAACAACCGTGACGAAGCTCTACGTTTAATGGACAGTATTAAATCTACTGAAAACCCAGATGCTTGGGTATTAATTGTTAAAGAATAACATCTTTAACTGTATCATTGCACTATTAATTAACCCGTTATATATTATTTAAGATGAAACACATTGTTGTTGCATTTATATTTATGCTTGCTATATTACAGTTATCGGCACAAAACAAAAAAGCCAATAATGTAAGTTTATTACTGCCATTTTGTAGCAAACAAATCATTGAAAATCCGAATTATAAGGATGCTGAATTAGGGAATATTTGTAGAGAATATTACCAAGGGGCACTTATCGCATTAGACTCGCTTGAACTTGCCGGAGTGAAGGTTAGATTAAATGTTTTTGATACAGAAAACGACAGTATGACTGTGGTGCGCATTATGCAAAAAACTGCATTTAAAGAAAGTGAACTCATCATTGGACCTGTACGTCAGGGTGGAAACCAAGTATTGTCTCAGTTTTGCAAAAAAAACGAAGTGTATCATGTTTCGCCTTTAATGACGTTTAGTAAAATTAAAATGGATGATCCGTTTTGGATTTCGGCCAACCCTGACTTACCTGTTTACGCCAACATTATTTTAAAACAAATTTTAGCCACAGATACCGCTGCAAATATTATAGTGGTGTATGATAAATCTATTGTTGGTAAAAGCATAGGCCAGGCTTTTAAAACAATTGCCTCTAACAAAAAATTACGTATACGTGTTTTAGAATACAACGCGGCACTAGATTTAAAACTGTACGCTTCAAATATATATGCCAATCATATTGTGGTGGCTACCACACAAGAAAATTCCGTTTACAGCACGCTGAGGAACATGGGCGATACTTCCACCATAAACAAACTAAAAACCTATGGTTTAATACAATGGTTTGATTTTAAAAATGTAGATTATAACTTATACCAACGTTGTAACCTCTCTGTGTTTAGTCCGTTTTATGCCGATTACACCCGTGAAGAAGTGAAACAATTTGTAGCTAAATACCGAGAACGTTTTAGCACAGAACCTAGTGAGGCTGCTATAAAAGGTTACGACCAAATGTTGTTATTTACCGATGCCTTAAATCAAAATGGTAAAAAGTTTATGGATAAACTTGCAGATAAAAGTATCCCATTATTGGGAACTACTTTTAGGTTTGTTAAACATAAAGAAAGTAACAGCTATCAAACCGGTTACTTAAACCTGCTTAAGTTGGAAAACTTCACGCTAAAAAAAGTTAACTAATTCCCTCCCACTCTTTGTAAAACTGAGTTAAGAACTGCTCCATAAAAGTATGGCGGTTTTCTGCCATGTATTTGCCAGTTGCAGTATGCATGGTATCTTTTAACAGCAATAACTTTTCGTAAAAATGGTTAATTGTTGGTGCTGAGTTGTTTTTGTAAGATTCTTTATCGGCATAAATTTGTGGTTTGATATCAGGATTATAAATCGCTCTGTTTTTAAATCCACCGTAATTAAATGTTCGTGCAATACCAATTGCTCCAATGGCATCTAACCTATCGGCATCTTGTACCACATGCATTTCGGGCGATGAAAATTGTGTTTCACCAAAAGATTGTTTAAACGACATGTGTTTAATGATTTGAACCACGTGTTTAACCACCTCATCAGTTACACCTATTTCTTTTAAAAATTGAAGCGCTTTATTCGGACCAACACTTTCATCTCCTTCATGAAACTTTGAATCAGCAATATCATGCAATAAAGCAGCCAACTCAACCACCAATACATCAACATTTTCTTTTGCGGCAATGGTTTTAGCATTTTGCCACACCCTGTAAATGTGCCACCAATCATGACCACCCTCTGCGTGTTGAAGTTCTTGTTTTACAAAACTTACCGTTTCATCAATCCAATTCAATTCCGTCAAAACTTTTATTTTGTAATACTTTGGTAAGCGTCTATCATCATTCTTATTTCCAATATTTGCTCATCCATCAACTTTATTTTGGCCTCATCTTTTCTAACTTTCTGTTTCTGCTCTTCTAATGTGGCCAACTTGTCTTTCCAAGGTGCTTGCATATAATTAACCCAAGTAGACATTAAGTTTTTCATCCCTTTATCGGTGGTTGATTTGTAAAAGTTTATTAAGCCAACAATGGCTTTTTGTTGCACGGTTTTATCTGCCATCTGCAAGTATTGTACATACTGGTTCATAAATGCAAAACGGAAGAACCCAAGTTTACCCAACCAACTTTCAAAATAGCTTACTTCATCTGCGTTTGAATAATCGGCTAAAATACCAGCAATACTTAATTGTAATTTTGCATTATTGATGTGTGTAAATTTACTGATAAATGTTTTTGCTTGAATAGAATCAACAGACGCTAATGCTTGTAAACCGGCACTTACCACACTGTAAGCAGAATCGTTAATAGCATTTTGATAAACCGACACATGTTTAGACGGATTATTTTGTGCCAACAAAGCAACTGCTTCAGCCCGATTTGCTGATTTTTCGTCTTTAACCGCCAATTCAGCAAGTTTTGCATCAAACAAAACTCGTTGTGTAGGATGCAATTTTTCAACTGCACTCAAACCTAAATCACGCACACCCCAAAATTCGTGGTTTAATAAGTAATTGATAATCTCCTCTTCATAAGCCGTAATGGAATCACTCATATTATCTAACCAAGCATTTACCGTATAATGTTTATCCATAAACAACGGTGTTTCCATTATAGCAGCCTTGTACTCACTTGATAGTTTATTATCTTCAATTACAGCCAACAACGATCTATCCGCATCCACATTCACAAACTTAATTCTTGAGTCGGCAGTAAATTCAAATGTTTGTTGTTTTTCTAATATAGTAATGCTTTCTTTTTTAACACCATTATCGGTATATACATCAACCTTTATAGGCAACTTGTAAATACCAAAAGTGCTATCTTGTTTCTGAGTAATGGTAAGTTTAACAGTTTGTTTGGTGTCGTTGTATTTGTATTGGTATGCTAATATTGGGTGACCGGCTTTTAAAAACCATTGGTTAAAAAACCAATTTAAATCTTTGCCTGTTATTTCTTCAAAAGCCATGCGTAAATCGGCTAACTCAGCTGTTTTATAGGCATTTTTGGTCAGGTATAATTTCAGCGATTCAAAAAACGCTTCATCACCAATATGCTTACGCAACATATGCAAAATTAAACTTCCTTTTTGGTAACTCACTACATCAAACATATCATCACGGCTACCGTAATGGTAACGAATAGGTTCAACCTTGTGTTTGTTTTTTTGATTTAAATACCCTCTTAAGTTATTGTTAAACTCGCAATCAGCTTCCATCAAACCGTACTTATTTTCTTGCCAAATGTATTCGCCATAAGTAGCAAAACTTTCGTTTAACGGAATGTTACTCCAGCTTTCACAAGTAACCAAATCGCCAAACCAATGGTGAAACAACTCATGTGCTATAATATCCTCGTGAGGATTATCCAAATGTTCACGGTGATCATGTTGCAATGCATCGTAATGAATTACAGCAGATGTATTTTCCATAGCACCACTCACAAAATCGCGAACCACAATTTGGCTGTATTTGTTCCAAGGGTAATCAACACCTAATTTTTTGCTAAACACCTCCATCATCTCTGGGGTATTACCAAACACCATTTTAGCATATTTTTTATAGGCAGGCTCTACATAATAATCAACAGCTACACTATCACGCCAATAATCTTTAACCTGCGCAAACTCACCAACAGCAAGCATCACCAAATATGGAGCATGTGGTTTATTTTGTTTCCAAAAATCGGTGCGGGTACCATCTGGATTATTTTTACTCATCATCAACTCTCCATTACTAAGTGTGATATAATTGTCTTCAACAGTAATGGCAACTTCTTGAGTTATTTTTTCGTTAGGAGCATCAATGGTTGGGAACCAGCAAGAATTTGATTGCGTTTCTCCTTGTGTCCAGATTTGGCGTGGCTTATCTTTTTCTGCACCTAACGGATTAATAAAGTATAATCCCTTGTCGTCTTTAATGGCAACTCCCTTCATTCCTTTTATTTCATTAGGCTTGGCCACATAGTCAATATACAACTTAAAGTTTTGTTTGCGGTTGTAGGTTTTGTCTAAAAACACCAATAGTTTATCGCCATTGTAATTGTACTTTAGGTTTATAGTATCGTTACCATTTAACAGAGCTACCTGCTTAATATCAAAACCTCGTGCATCCAACTCAACACTTTTTAAATCGTAAAAATACGGACGAACACTTAAAACGGCCTTACCCAAAACATGCTGTTTTTGGTAATTAAAACTTACACCAAGCTTCATATGCTCCAAATCAATGTGTCGTTCAACCGTTTCACGATATGGCCCTTTTACAATTGGCCTTACTGTTACCGTATTTATTGTACTTTTTTGAACTTGGGTATTTGATGATGAACTGTTTTTATTTACTTTGCATGCTGTAATTATTACCATACTAGCAAAAGCGAATAAATATGTTTTGTTGATGCTGATCATGGGTTACAATTAAAGGATAAAAACTTAAACTATAAAATAAAATGATTACTGCCAAAGTAAACGATAACCAACAGTTTGAAATTGATATAAAATCGAATAATATTACACTTAACGGAGAAACCATTACCCCTGATTGGACCTTTATTGGTGAAAATAAATACCACGCAATTATCAACAACCAGTCTTTAACCATAGAACTAGGTGGTGTAGACGAGACTGGCAAACAAATGAGCATTTTGGTAAATGGCGTGAAATACCAAGTAGATCTGCAAAACCAGTTTGATGCCTTATTGAAAAAGTTGGGCATGGATAAGTTGGCTGCTGGTAAAGTTAATAACATCAAAGCTCCAATGCCTGGGCTTGTGTTACGCATAAATGTGGCAGTGGGAGACGTAATTAACAAAGGCGATGCTTTATTAGTGTTAGAAGCAATGAAAATGGAAAATGTAATTAAAGCAGCAGGCGATGGTGTGGTAAAAAAAATTAATGCAGTTGAAAAAACAGCCGTTGAAAAAGGCTCTATATTGATTGAATTTGAATAGTCGCCTAACACTTCACTGGCTTTTTATGAATAATATTCTCCCCAACTTTAAACTATTATTCCTTTCATTTTAAACTTTCTGCGTTATATTTGAGTTCAGATCAAATACACTTTATGAAAAAAATAGTTACTTATACTTTCCTAGGCGCACTGGCATTTGTTGTTCTAGGTTCGTTTACTGGAGTTAAATTCGGCAAACGTGATGGTACAGAGCCAGGCTATACAGGCTCTCCTGGCGACAGCTTGAAAAATTGCACAGTTTGCCATGGTGGTACTGCCACCGATGTAGAGGGATGGATTACTTCCTCTGTTCCGCAAACAGGATTTGTACCCGGACAACGTTACACCATTAAAGCTACCAATACAGAAATTGGTGCAACTCGTTTTGGATTTTCTGTCTCGCCACAAGCAATTAACGGAGATTTATTAGGTACTTTGGTAATCACAGATACTACCAAAACCAAATTGGTGGGCAATGATAAATATGTAACCTATCGCGCTGATGGTGTTCAGGGGGTTGATTCATTAAGTTGGACTTTTGACTGGGTTGCCCCAACTAATGTGAATGAAGTAGTGTTTTATGGTGCGTTTAATTCAAACCATGAAGGACATAAAGATGGTGATAAAACCTACCTTGCGCGACTGCGTTTATACAAACAAGGTTTTGTTGGTTTAATGGAAAACTTAAAAAATGATTTCTTATCGGTTTATCCTAACCCTGCAGTTGATTTAGTTACTTTGAATACCACACACCCAAGCAGGTCAAGTGAAGTTTCAGTATTTGATATACAAGGAAGACGTGTATTACATCAAACAACATTAAGCAACAACCAAATAAATGTACAAGCATTACCAAAAGGTATTTACCATGTTATGCTAACACTTGAAAACGGCAGCACTTACGCCACCAAATTGGTTAAACTATAGCATACTTCAATCAAAAATATAACGCCCGATATTTGTCCTGAAGGATAGGTATCGGGTTTGTTTTTTTGTGAACTATCGCATATTAAAAATAACAAACATCTTCCTCTTCAGTATCAACACTTATTAATAAATCAACTTATTAAAACAATTTGATTACGTCTACTTCATATTTTCGTAAAATATAAATTAATAGCACTAAAAATCCATTTTTCTGTAAATTTAAGTTTTAAGAAATAACAAAATTTCTACTTTAGCCCAGTTTGCTCAAGCACACCTAAGCCCAATAAATATGACTTATAGAAGACCGAATAGCTATTAAAATAAGTTATATTATTGTAGTAAAAGTACAATACTCTAAAATAACACACTGAAAACCATATACAATGCAAAATGTTCAAAATGCATTGTGGAGTCCAGAAACCACTTTAATCAACGGGGCGTAATCCGAAAAGCCATATGAGTAGGTCATAACTAATTGTTTTAAAATGGAACATTTAAAGATTGCAAGCGACAACTACGTTGCATTTACGTTTTTTATCGGAACAATGGCCATGATGGCGGCCTCTGTATTCTTCTTTTTCGAATTAGGTAACACGTCACAAAAATGGAGAACGTCCTTGTTAGTTTCTGGACTTATCACATTTATTGCGGCAGTACACTACTATTACATGAGAGGTTACAACTTACAAACAGGTGATTCACCTACGTTTTTTAGATATGTAGATTGGATTTTAACTGTGCCATTAATGTGCGTTGAGTTTTATTTAATTACCAAAAAAGCAGGTGCTAAAATCAGTTTACTTTGGAAATTAATATTTGCATCTTTAGTGATGTTAATTACAGGCTACATCGGAGAAGTATTAGATCCAACACAAAGCGTACTTTGGGGTGTTATTTCAGGTGCGGCTTACTTCTATATCGCTTACCTAGTATGGTTTGGTGAAGTAGCAAATTTATCTCAAACTGCTGGTCCACAGGTTGCCAAAGCTACTCGTGTTTTAGCTTGGTTTGTTTTAGTTGGTTGGGCTATTTACCCACTTGGATACATTTTAGGTACAGAAGGTGGTTTATTTGGAATGAAACTAGTACAAGATAAAGCAGCTGCATTGCACGCAATGGATATTGTTTACAACATAGCAGATGCCATAAATAAAATAGGTTTTGGTTTAGTTATTTATGCTTTAAGTAGAAGCGAAGACTAAATTTTACATTATAACTTAAAAAGAGGACTCTTCAGTTTACTGAATGTCCTCTTTTTTTTATCAAGATTCGCGAAAATCTTACGCCTTATGAAATTATCAAGCCAAGTTACTAATAACGAAAATGTTTATGATTACATCTTTTCAGGACTTGGTGCCAGTAATAGTCTCATCATTTTGTCTTTACTTGAAGACAATCTGCTATTAAATAAGAAAATTGCCATAATAGAACCGTCTCTAAAAACGATCAACGATAAAACATATTGTTTTTGGGCCTATCCAGAAGACCCAATAGTCATAAAACTTCGGTCGATAATAAGACATGAATATAAAAATATTACAATCAATGGTGGTGCAAAACAGGATATTTCTACCCAACCTTACTACCTAATAAGGAGCATTGACTTATACAGTCTGGTAAGTAAAAAACTAGAAAATGCAAAAATACCCATTTTCAATTGTTTCGTAAATGAAATTGTTTCAAGTGAAGATTACCATACATTGAAAACTTCTAACGGTAGTTTCAAAACTCAACATGTTTTTAATAGCGTTATATCAAAACACGAAATACCTAATATTGAAGAAGTTTCCCTGCATCAATCATTTTATGGATTAAGGGTAAAATGCAATACTGCACAATTTCAGGATAGCACATTTGAGATGATGAACTTTAACATCGATCAAAATAACTACACTCAGTTTTTGTATACACTACCCTACTCAGATAAAGAGGCTCTTATTGAACTTACAAGATTTGGTGATAAAAAGGTTGAAATAGACTACGCAAAAAAATTATTAGTAGAGCAGCTTAATATTAAACTAGGTTGCTATGAAATTCTTGACGAAGAAATAGGGTGCATACCAATGACCACCTATTTGCATAAACCAAGTGTTTATAACGGTGTTTTAAACACAGGTATTCATGCCAATTTAATTAAACCTAGCACAGGCTACGGGTTTAAAAACATGTTTCACTTTGCCGAGATGGTCAAAAAAGAAATCATGCAAAACAATGCGAAAAACTTAAACTCAATATCATTAACGAAAAAAAAGAGGTATCAGTTTTATGATACCCTTTTGTTGATTATACTTCTTTACTGGCCTAAGGAAGGCAAAAAAATATTTACTAAATTATTTTCAAGCCAGCATGTAAATACCATATTTTCTTTTTTAGATGAGCAGACATCTATTGCACAAGAAATAAATATATTCAAATCGCTTCCAATCACTCCTTTCCTAAAATCTCTTGTTATATATGCACAAAAAAAACAGTTGTTACGATACATTGCTACATCAATAATTTTATTTGCCTATTTCGTTATCAGCCAATATAACCAAACAATTGCTTCATATTACAGTTACTCAGCCATAATACTTGGAATGTTTTGGGTAGGAATTCCGCATGGGGCATTAGATCATTTAACCTTTTCATACAACAAGAAATCACTTTTTAAATTTATAATAAAATACTTGGCCACAATACTGATATATTACTTTATTTGGCAAATTCTCCCTTCATTATCACTTTTGGTTTTTATTATTTATTCATCCTTTCATTTCGGAGAATCAGAACTTCAAGAAATAGAGATAAAAGTAACATCATTTACAACTTACATAAAGGCATTTATATTAGGTGCCTCTATTCTATTGTTTATAATATTTACAC
>JBFYQC010000028.1:0-15830 GCA_041302975.1 Bacteroidota bacterium | reverse complement strand
GTTCCACTTACCAATGTATACGTAAACATATCTGTTAAATCTGCATCACTCGAATAAAATGTTCCGATAAATGTTTGTTGTATATTGTTCTCGTTTACCGTATTGTTGGTTAATATAAGGTTGTTAGGTGCATCGTTTGAATCTATAATATTAATTACAAACTGACGTGTTATGCTTGCATATCCATCTGAACTTTGTATGTAAATATTGTATATACGTTTACTCTCGTAATCAAAAATTACATTGCTTCTTAACTGATTACCTGTTATAAAGAAATTGCTGTTATCGTTACCTGGTATATTGGCCAACGTGTAGGTAAAGAAGTCTAAGTCCTCATCTGTAGTACTAATGTTTGCCACCAAACTGGCAAAGGGTTTGTTTTCCTTAATGCTAGTGCCGCTTAAACTTATTTGTGTTGGAGCATCGTTACTATCTGCTATGTTTATCGAAAAAGTATCTTCAACCCATAAACCTCCGTTATCTGTACTGCGCACCCTTACAAAGTATTTGCTTTTTTGCTCGTAGTTAAATGAACTGTTGGTTTGTAATTGGTTACCTAATATTACAAATGATACATTATCTGTAGAACCAACTCCAGATACCAAGCTATAACTAAACGTATTGGTTAAATCAACATCTGTTGTGCTAAATTCTCCTACTCTTGTGCGGTTTATTACATTCTCACGTATACTGGTATTGTTTATTGAAAGTGCTGTGGGTGCATCATTACCATCTGTTATTGTAATGGTAAATTGGCGTTCGATAAACAACCCATTATCCGTAGTTCTTACCCTTATGTAATAAGTATTTTGGGTCTCATAGTTTAACAACGTGTTGGTATACAAAGAATCGTTACTGATACGGAAACTTGAGTTATGATTGGAACCTACTCCGCCTACAAAACTGTATATAAATGGACCTGAGCCCAAGTCAATATCGGTGGTGGTAAATCTTCCTATAAATGTACTTAACGGTCGGTTTTCCTGAATAAGATTATTGTCTAAAGTTAAATCTGTTGGTACATCATTACTATCTGTTACGTTAATTAAAAATTGCTTTGTGAAACTTCCTCCATTACCATCATTACTTTGTATCTGTACCTGATAGATTTGCTTTACCTCATAATTTAATGATCCATTTAATTGTAATTGATTGCCACTGATTAAAAAGTTTGAATTATCGTTGGTACCAATATTGGCAAACTGATAAGTAAATGTATTGGCATCTTCATCAATAGTGCTTAATAAACCTACTACCGAACCCACTAATCTATTTTCAGTTATCACATTATTACTTAATAAAATATTGGTAGGGGCATCGTTGGTATTTAATACACTAATATTAAACGTATCTGCATATGTCCCTCCATTACCATCGTTAGTTTGAACTCGGATTGTATAATTACTTTTTACCTCATAGTTAAAAATACTATTGGTTAGTAGCTGATTGCCTATGATACTGAATTGGCTGTTATTGGTGGAGCCAACTCCAGATACCAACGAATAAGTAAACGTTTGACCAGCATCTGTATCTATTGTACTTAGCGTGCCTACTAATGTGCCCAAAGGTAAATTTTCGTTAACCGAAGTTATATTGATATTTATATCTGTTGGCAAATCATTGCTATCATTTACTGTTATGGTAAAAACTTTTTGAAAGCCTAAACCACCATTATCAACGCTTTGTACACGTATAGAGTATGAGTTCTTCAACTCAAAATTAAGTTGCGAAGTAGTATATAAACTATCATTACTAATACGGAAACTAACATTATCAGCACTACCAACTCCATTAATTAGTGCGTAATTAAAACTACTGTTAGCATCGGCATCGGTACTACTAAAAACACCTACAAACGATCCTACAGGCCTATTTTCCATTATACTATTAATACTTAATGCAATATCATTCGGAGCATCATTACTGTCTTTTACATTTATTTGAAACTGCTTCACATAAACACCTCCGTTACCATCATTTGATTGTACGTATACAAAGTAGACGCTTTGTTGCTCGTAGTTTAATACACTATTGGTTCTTAACTGATTACCTGTTAATGTAAAAAGATTGTTGTTATTTCCTGTTAAATTGACAAAGCTGTATATAAACGTGTTTCCTAAGTCTTCATCTGTGGTACTTAATAAACCAATAAGTGTATTGCTTGGTCTATTCTCCCTTATGCTATCGTTACTTAGTGTAATATTAGTTGGTGCATCGTTAGTGTTAATCACTGATATTATAAATTGTTTATCATACCACAACCCTAAGTTATCAGTTGAGCGTACACGTATGCTATAACTGCTTTTTTGCTCGTAATTAAACTGAGATGTGGCACGAAGTATATTGCCAGATATTACAAAGTATCCGTTATCCGTGCTGCCTGTACCACTTATCA
This sequence comes from Bacteroidota bacterium, assembly GCA_041302975.1. GTDB lineage: Bacteria > Bacteroidota > Bacteroidia > UKL13-3 > UKL13-3 > UBA6183. The sequence goes on along the minus strand of JBFYQC010000028.1, from coordinate 13,435 downwards.
ACGTATAAAAATAGCTATTTCCTGTATCTTGATCAGTTGTGCTAAACGAGCCTATATTGCTGTTCGCTGGCATATTCTCATTTATTGTAACTTCACTCAACGTTATATTAGTTGGTGCATCATTACTATTGCTTACATTTATTGTAAATATCTTTTGGAAAATACCGCCTTGGTTATCGTTGGTTTGAATTCGTATTGTATAACTCGATTGGTTTTCATAATCGAAAATACTATTACTATACAAGCTATCTTGGGAAACCATAAACATACCATTGTGTGTTGATCCGATACCGTTTACTAAACTATAGGTGTAGCTTGTATTGTTATCAGGGTCGGCTGTTGTTAAGTTACCGATATATGTTTTTAATGCATTATTTTCTGGTAACGTAGCGTTACTTAAAATTACATTGGTTGGTGCATCGTTTACATTTCGTATAAATACTTGTATGAGCTTTGTAAATGACGTAGCTCCTGATGTTGTTGTGATATAAAGTGTGTAAGTGTTTTTAAATTCATAATCAAATACTGAGTTACTTCTTAACTGATTGCCTGAAATAATAAAGTTAGCATTATCATTACCCGACACTGAATTATCAAAACTATAACTATAAGTTACATTTGTATCTTGATTGGTGCTGCCAAATGAGCCTATTAGTGTATTGGCGGCTGTGTTTTCGTTTATACTATCATTACTTAGTGTAATATTGGTTGGCGCATCAACTACATTTATTATTGAAATAGTAAATACTTTCTCGTAAAAAGCTCCAACATTATCTGAGGTACGTACTCGTATACTATAACTACTTTTTGTCTCGTAATCAAAAGATACAGATGCTCGCAATATATTACCCGATATATTAAAACTACCGTTGTCTGATGAGCCTAATCCGCTTACCAAGTTATAAGTAAATGTATTGTTTACGTCTTGGTCTATCGTTGCAAAACTGCCAACTGGAACGTTTATTGGTAAGTTCTCCTCTATTTGGTTTTGTGTGAGGTTAATGTTTGTAGGAGTGTCGTTAGCATCTAAAATGGTTATTATTTTGGTTTGCTGTAATATTCCTCCATTTCCATCAGACACTTGAATTCTAATACTATAACTATTTAAAGTTTCGTAATCAAAAACCATATTTGAATATAAGGTATCGTTACTTATTTTAAAACCTATGTTTCCAGAACTACCCGCTCCTGATACAAGTGTATATGTAAAGTTACCGGTTGCATCAGGATCGGTTGCCGAAATTTTTGCAACAAAATAACTAGTTGGTGTATTTTCGTATACCTGACCATTAGTCATGTTAATATTAGTTGGTGCATCATTACTATCTGTTACTGTAAGCAATAACTGTTTTGTAAATATGCCTCCATTTCCATCATTTGTTTGAATAAAAACTACATAGTTCTGCCTGGTTTCATAATCAAACAGTGCATTGGTGCGCAATTGATTACCAATAATAGAAAAATCACTGTTGTTATTACCCGCTGTATTTACAAACGAATAGGTGAAAACATTTGAAACATCTTCATCAGTGGTGGATAGAGTGGCAATTACTGCACCCAGAGGTTTATTTTCTGCAAAACTTTTTCCAATAGCATTTCCATCAATCAAAATGTTAGTTGGGTCATCATTAACATCGTCAATTATAATAGTTATTGCACGCTCATAAATATTATTGGCAGCATCGGTTACACGCACACGAATAGAGTAAGTATTTTTTACCTCGTAATTAAATGAAGCAGAAGCACGAAGTGTATTACCTAAAATATTAAAACTACCATTATTAGTGCTACCAAAACCGCTAACTAAACTATATGTCATTAGATCTCCCGAATCATTATCATTTGCAGAAAGCACACCAATAGCTGCGGGGATTCCAGCGTTTTCTGATATGGAAGAATCGCTAATAAATATCCCGGTTGGAGCAGTATTAACATCAATAACACTGATAGTAAATATTTGCTCAAAATAGCAGCCTTTTGAATCTGTAGTTCTTACCCTAATGCTATAAGCACTTTTTGAGCCATAGTTGTATATCTGCGATGATCGAAGTGCATTACCCAAAATATTAAAAGAAGCATTATCATTACTTCCAACACCTGATACGAGAGTATAAGTAAACGTTTCGGGTGAGTCAGGATCTAGTGAACTAAATGTGCCAATACTAGTATTAATGGCAACACCCTCATTAATGGATGAGTTACTCAAGTTTAGTGCAGTTGGTAAATTGTTGTTTCTGAGTGTATATGGACTAGTAGTTACACCAAAAGCGGCATTGTCCTGAAAAACAACGCTTCCCTTAGCATCATGAACAACATCAGTTACTGCATCATATATTTTAAATGTTACCGTCTCTCCTGAGTTAACATTGCTATATACAACCACATAAGCAATGTATTTACCATTTATTATTGTACTTGTTGAAGAAACGCCTCTACAAGTTGCCCCAACAAAAGCAGCAACTTTACTACCTGGATTAGCTAACTCAACACAATTTACATTGGCAACAGAAGTTACAGTCATTGAAAACTGATATAGGCTTGAATTAACACTCCAATTTGGCATAGCTGCTTTAGAAGTAATTACTATTAAGAAGCCAATAAAAACCAATAATATCCTAAACATTCTCATATACAAATTCTCTTTTAATACTTAATCAATTTTGTTCTAACCACATTTCCATCGCTCACAACTTCAACAAAATACAAACCACTTTGTACTTGTTTTCCTCTTAAATCAGCATTCCACTCAATATTTACGGAGCTACTTGATCCTACATTTTTGTACTCAAACTCGTCAATAACTTTACCAGTAAGATCAAATACTTTAACACTTAACTTTTCTGATAAGGCACCTTGAACATTCAGATGAACTTCCTTTTTATAAGGATTAGGGTAGGCAAACAAGCTAAAGCTACTAGCCATTCCATTATAATAATCCTCGCATTTAACAGCAGATACAGTTTGCATATGATATGGCATACTAAGTGTTCCAATTAAGTTCCCATTACCAAAAACAACTTTACCATCCAAGTCAATTGTTTCACCTGTTTGCTCGTCCAATAACTTAAAGGATATTTCTTCAGCATTTTTATTTGATGATACATTTAAAAAGTATAAGTTTTTACCATTACTTAATCGTGTTGATTTAGTAATACCGCGTATATCATTACCCACAAACGCACCAACACTTAATCTTCCGGTTGATAGTGCTTCATTACAAATACCTGGCTCTAAAACCACACTCATAGTATTTTCAAATTGCTCAGGGTTGTAACTAAAATATTTGCTTTGGTATCTATTATCTGAGGCTTCTGTTTTGCTAAACATTGCTGATCTTGGATAAGCAAAATCTCGTGCAGCAGCAGATTTGTACATGTACCCTTTATTAGGCAACATAGTTGTTAAACTACCCACCCAACCAATGTTTCCATCATAAATGGCAAATTGTGTTTGACTACTTATCCAATCGCCATTTGTTGCGTTTAGTGAAGAAAATGCCTCAATAACACTCAAGTTTCTTTGAGACTCAAAGCCAATCCAATTCCAGCCAGCATCAAGGTGAATAGGTCTAAGTGAAGGGTTAACTTCAATTCCAGTAATTACTAAAGTATCTACTGTGCTTGATTTCCAGCGGTATGATTTTTCAGGTTTAACACCCTTTACAGGATTAGCAAGTGTTCCAGCCCAACCATTTAAAGAAGTATAATCAGCATATGCGGTTTGATCTTTAAAAATATCGCCATCCGTACTTTTTACATTCCACAACAACTTATTGATATCACTTGAATCTTTCATTAATAAATTAAATGAAATCCAATTCCATCCAGCTGTTATTGGAACATACCTTGTAAGTTTATCCGTAGCGTTAAAAACTTGAGGGTTTGTAATGTTTCCAATTAAACTGTTTGCTACATATGGTAATGATGGAGTAACTTCAGTATGACTTTTACCCTCAGTAGCATTCCAAATTCTAAATTCAATTGTTTCGCCACTAGTTACATTACTATATACATTTAAAAATGCATAATAACGATCAATTTGAGAAAAATATTGAAGGTTAGCAACACCTCTACATTGACCATTTACAAATGCGGCCAATTTATCATCAGGATTAGTTGAAATAATATTGTTAACCCTAATTTGACCAACAATACTCATTGTATTTTGAAAAGCAGTAGGATTTACAGACCATGATGATGGAGGCTCGGCATACACTTTTAACTTTACCAACAAGCCATCAGGATAACCAAAGTCAGTGATTACTTGTATTTCATTTTCATACGAGCCAATATTTACATTAGGGTCAACAGTAAACACTACTGTAACTGTACTGTTAGGTAAAATATTACCAGATGATGGGCTTGCAGTTAACCATTCTGGTAAATTTTGAATAGTAAATTGCTTTACTGCACCACCTGAATTTACTACTTTACTGCTAAAGCTTAAAGCTGCACCCTTTAACTTATTAAAAGTAAAATCCTGATCTTGCCATTTAACTTGGTTCTTTTCAACGTAAGCAATCCATGTTCTAGGAGATTGCATTTTGTTACCATTTAAATCGTACACATCTTTAACCGTTACATCAAGTGTAACATTTTCTATTAGCGATGGAAGTGTATTTGGTGTTAAAATAATACGATCATTGTTTACCAAATATGTAAAGTTAATGGCCTCAATAGGGCGTTGTAATTTAATTTTAGCAGTTTCGGCATTTAAACCACTTCCATTGGCATTGCTACCAGTAATAACTCTTGTTGGTGATTTGATATCTGTTAAGCTTGGCGTTAATACAGGTACACCTAAATCAATGGTGTAAAGCTCAAATGGCATATACAATAACAAGTCCGACTCTGTACCCCCTAGTCTATTTACGTAATCTCTTTCAACCTGAAACTGTGTTCTTGCCGAACTCCAAATTCTTATTTCATCAACAAAGCCATTAAACGATCTATCTAATACATCTGGACCAACAGCAGGTTGATATCCTCTTGCACCTATCCATATTTTGTTTCCACCAAACATCTCGAAACCTGATGAGTTAACAGTGTTCTGCTGATTGCCATCAACAAAGGCGGTTAGGCTTGTAGCCCTTTGCATTACTAAAGCAAAATGATGCCAATTGCCATCAAAATAATTTGAGGTTACAGCTTCAAAATTATATCCTTTGTGTTTCACGTAGATTTTACCTGATGCATCTTTCTCAATACTCCAGCGAATAGAAGGGTTAACGTCAGTTGAGTCGCCTTTTCCATTAGAGAACAAGGCAACATTACCACCTACATTGTTTCCTTTAAACCAAAATTCAATAGTAAAATCGCTCTCTTGTGTAAAAGCAATGTTAGATGCCTCAATAATTATTGGCTCATTAACTATTTTATATGATCTTCCTTTAGGTGTTATTTCCCAAACAGCATTAACAATTTCTGCATTTCTTGAGCGGATATAGTCTTTAGCAGTATTGGTTTTTGCTTCATTAAACCTCCAATTTGCAACAATGCCCGCCTCAGTTCCTTTTAAAGTTCTATTAATAGAACTCAGGATTTCTGATGATGTTCTTGTTTTTGACCATAATCTCAGGTCTCTCAAATTACCTCTGTATGAAAAAGCATCGTTATAAGATTGTTTTCCTACTATTGTTTTTCCACCACCTTCGTATTTGTTGTAAATGGTGGTTCTACCCGTGTTACTAACAACACCATTAATAAACAACTCACAAGAGTTTAAATCAGTATTAAATGATACGGTATAATGGTTAAAATTAACCACATCAGTTATTGCATTATTGGTATATACACTATCAGAACCTATTTGGAAATAAAACCTATTACTTGCATCAAATCCAATTGCAAAAAACTGATTAGGGTCAATTCCTTGAGAGAAAACAACTTGTTTACCCAACGCGTCTCTTCTGGCCCAGAACTCAAGTGAAAAAGACTTTTTATTTAAGTTTAATCCAGTTGGTATCTCAACATAATCATTATTTCCATCAAAATACAAACTAACGTTACTTTCAGTTGCACTGCCATTAAGTACGCCTCTTATATCAAAGTTTTGGAAACTTAGTGATGCATTGTCTATAGGTTCGTTAAATTGAATACTAATCTCATCATTAGGTGATAAAATCCCGTCTGCAGGCGAAGGGTTGCCGAATGGTGCTGGATTAATTCTATCTGCCAAACCTCTGTTAACATCTGACTCAACAAGTGCATCAGGATGTCCTGGAGCAGTACATCTGCTTACTGCTCTAATATCATAAGGACCATCTGTTACCTGACGCATATTCCATATATACTCGATATATGGTTGATTAGATGGTATGTCTGACAATAAAGAATCTGATGGGTTCTTATGGAATGTTTCTAGAATATTCCATTGAGAACTAGAAGCCGGTTTATACTGAAATTCTATATTTTTTAACCCACCAAAATTGTAATCGTAACCACTAATAATAACATTCATGGTATCTTTAAAACTGTTGTTTAAGGTCCACTTATCCATTGGTATCTGCACAGTAGGTTTAGTACATGTAGGAATAAAATGAACTGTTATATATGCTGAATCAACTAAGTCGTCATCACATTGTGATTTAAAGATTAACAAGATGTTTTCGTAATCGTAATATTCAGGTCCTCTTCTAAGTGTAAGCGTTTTATTTATACTTGTTCCATAAGGCACGGTAAAACTTCTGTTGGGATCCAGACCATCTATTGTTATAACAGCTCCATGAGGATTTGTTGATTCAATAACTCTTAGGTCATAGGTTTGATCATCTTCAGACTCACTAATATTACCTAAGTTTAAATTAAAGGTAGCAGCTTCATCAGCCGGAACATTAAATTTAATAGCTTGTGGAATAGTAATTAAAGGCACATGACGCTGCAAAGTTCCATCTGTTAATTGCACACTTTCACCCTCTTTATAATAGGTAGTGGCAGCTACAGTATCGCTTGGTTTGTAGTAATTGGCCCACTGTGGTCCTTCGTAAGGGCAAGATGTTTGCCCACCTTTAAGTTTAAATACGTGCCCATTACCTGTTTTGGGATCAACAACATCAACAGTTATTAAATCACCATCATCACCATCATTTAAAGTGTAACTGATTGTGGTAGTGGTATCGCTTAGGCTTCCATTATCAGAAACATCTGTTGTACCAATTGTAAAGCCTCCTTCAAATCCAACACCTGACCCTGCAATCAAAGCTTCAAATCCAAACGCACCCTGTGAGTCAAAATAAACTTCCTCATAACTGGTGCTTTCTTTACTTTTGGTAGTGGCATAAGTTCTTGTAAGAGTTGCCTTACCAATACTGGTATTGGTACCGTTGCTTTGTACGTTATTTATATTCAAATTAAATACATCGTACTTTTCTTTCTCGTTTTTGGCCAGGGTTTCTTTCCAAATTCGAATTTGGTTATTGTAATAACGAACTGAATCTATCTCATACAAAGTATCGGGCCTGAAAGTGTAACTAGGTCCTGTTTTATCATTTTCATCTAACACCAAAGGATTGTTTTTATTTCTGATGTTACCCCAAATTGGATCATCATTATTAGCACCATATTTAGTATCATAATCAGGATCGGAGTTATCGTTAAAATTGATTAAATACCTAGGTTGATTATTCTTTTTCTTGCCTTGTGTTAAAACTAAATTTCTTGCCTTTTTAAGGTTAGGAATAATAATATCTTCTATCTCACCAACAGTGTATGCGAATACCGTATTTATTCCGTTAGGATCAATTGAAATAGATTGCTTTATACCTATTCTGTAATCATTAATAATGGTATCGCCACAAATTGCACCCGGTATTCCGCAATCTGCAGTTTTAACCAACAACAAATTATCGGCTAATCCAAAAGCATAGTTGGTAGAATGTCCGAAAAAAACATCCGCTTTAGCACCAACTTGATCAGGGCCGCCACCAGTCGACAAATCAATAGAAGTACTTAACGTAGAAATCTCTTCGCCATTTGTACCTATTGTTGTGTTCTTATTAAAGCCTCCACCAATAGAGCCCCCAATTTCTGTTTCAGTTCCTACCATCGCTCCTAAACCAAAAGTAGTTTCAAAAGCAACACCAGCATATGCTGTAGCCATAAAATTACCTCCAGTGCTACTTAGGTTTGAATAACGCTTAATAGAAGTAAAATTTGTACCTTGAGACCATGTGGCTGAACTTGCAGAACCCGGAGGATCTCTTAAAATTAAATCAACCTTCTCGGGACCACTGGTCATAAAAGATGCTCCGCCTCTTCCTCTTGCACCAAACACAATTCCTCTATAAGATGAGCCTGCATTTGGTAGCCAATTCCTTGTTCTTGCACCATTATTTCCCGTAGTGAAAAATGTGGCTTGAATGGGTAGAGTAAAACTTTGAGAAGGGTTTAATGCATTTGTTGTAATATTAGGATTTCCGCACCTGAAAGAGTATTCGGCATACCCATTGGTAACTTCTAAGGTTTGATTTTTTGTGTCAAGTGTGGCCATACCATTGTTAATAACAACAGAACCATTTAATGGAACCCTACTTATAACGTTAGGTAATTTGTCTTTGTTGGTGTAAATGTCGTATGCATAAATACGAGCATTATAGGTTTGAAATTGATTAAATACAGGATACCTGAACGGGCTAACTGGGGTGAGATTAAATGTGGTTACGCTATCTATTTTTATAGATAGCTCACCAACAAAGGCACTATCTGTAGGTGTTTTACCTGTTTTACGTGCAAACTCTATATTCGGTAAATTGTAATAAATAAAATCTTTTTGGGTGTGATACTTCACCGAATCTATTTTAGATATGGTTGTAGTGCCTGGTAAGTAAACCGTATCATATGCTGTTACCTGATTTACGAAACTTGTTAAATCTAAAACATTTTGTATACCAAAATTTATATCAAGTTGTGTTGGCACCCTGGCAGTATCAATAGTATAAACTAATGGAGGTAGATAAGCGAAATATTCACCAGTGCTATCATTTGTTACAACAGATAATCTTTTGCAACCATTACCCATTTGCGATTTAAAATGAATTCTTGCTTTACCTATGTTGTTTACCGAACGACCTAATCCAGGAACTTTTGCAGCTTCAATTGGACCACCAACTGCTCTACCAATTACTTTAATCAAGGTGCTATCAACAAATTGTATATCAGCCTTAGGGTTTTGGAAATTAAATTCACCCGTAGTTGGAAATCTACCTGCACTAAAAACATGACCTTCCTTTTCTACGGTAATTACATGGTTTCCTATTGGAACCTCTATTTCAAATGTTCCATTTTGATTGGTTAGTACAGGTGTATTATTTTTATTAACGATTTGGTTATCTATTTTTAATTGTATGCCCTCTGCAGGGCAACTGGTCCCATTATAATAAACTGAACCGCTAACTGTAAAAGAAGAAATATCTATAAAATTTTGTTCGCTATGAACACCAGCTCCTTCGCCAATAAATACTGTTCTGTTAATTGGTGTAAATGCGTGTGTTTCAAAAGATGGTGTAACACTAAAAACCTGCCCTGTACCAATATAGCCTATATTAGTAACTACGTATGCTCCTTTATCGTCTGTAAAACTTGCATATGCTAATTGTGAGGTAGATGGAATAGAGTCACTAAATGAACCATTTGTAGTAATACCATGATGTTCGTTATATACTAAACCTACTCTTGAGTAATCAAAAAAACCATTATATCCGCTAATTTTTTCATCAAATGTGTAATATGCCAAAAGACCATTGTCGTCTGGGTTAACTCTTCTTGAAAAGTCTTCGGTAACTTGGAAGGCAGTTTTTGAACGGTTGTATATTCTAACCTCATCCATGTATCCAACAAAATTAGTTCCCATTTCCAAAGAAGAATTATTCATAGGCAAAAGAGAAAATCCAGCCAACGCAATACCGCCTGATCTTATTCCATTTAGATAAATAATCATAGAATCCGACCTAAGAACTGCTGTTGCTTGATTATAATTATTAGCCAAAACAGGCGCAGATAAAACAGCTAATGTTGCACTGCCATTATAAGCATGTACTTGTAGGTTAGCACCTTGAAGTCTTAACGAAAAAGTTTTTGATCCTGAAGTTAGAAGAAGTAAATTCTTGTTACCAACTGTACTTGCCGCATTAAACCATGTTTCAAGTGTAATTCCTGAAGTCAAGTTCATTTTACCTGAAGCTGGGACATTAAGCTTTCCTGCATTATTTGCAAAATACATTGATGCCCCAACAAAACTTGCAGCAGATGGGCTAACAATTACCTTGGCATGATTTAAAGCAAATCCACCTTGATAAGAAACACTTCCACTAACTGTACCAAATGCAGAACGAAATCCTAAGTCTTCAGAAACATTACTGTAACGGGTAAACCCAGCACAGTTCATGACACCTATTATGGTGTATTTATATAATATTCCTGATACTGCATTATTATCAATATAATTCTCAGTACCTTCTCCGCTTGTTCCAATTAAAACAGAATCAGCTGTTGTACCATAAACTTTTCTATAAATACGGTAAAAATTTAACAAGTCAACATTAGGCGAATTCCAATCTAACTTAACCATATTAGTGTGGTACCCCTTAGAGCATTTTAACTTAGCAGTTGTATTATTAAACGATCCTGATAAATCAGGAAATATTCTAATAGCAGCAGAAGGCAATGACGGTGTTCCACCGGGTTCACAATCATTTTTTGCCCTAACCGTATAAATATAGTTAACACATGAAATTACAGAATTATCAGAGTAAGTTTGTGCATTTGCGCCAACGGTAAAAGTGGTAGATCCGGGTTGTCCTTGAATTATTCTTTCTATAACAAATCCGTTTTCATTAGTAGATGCATCAGTCCAATTAACAACGATTGCATTATTTGCACCGTTAACAGCAACGTTAATGTTTGTAGGAGCAGCAGGGGCATTGGGAGCCTGTCCAACGTAATAAGAAGATGACAATGCTTCACCACAGGTTCCTACTGTGGCCACTTTGTAGTAATAATTAGTTGACCTTGATGGAGGAACGTCTGCAAAACTTCTTTCACTACCGTTTAAAGTTGCAGCTCTAGTAGCTTCGGTCCAAGGGCCTGATGTGCTAGTTCCTCTAAAAACTTTAAAGTTAGGAGGGTTGACACCATTAAAGCCCCAACTAATATTTACTATACCATCACACCTGGTTGTTGTTGCTGTTATACCAAAAGGTGGAGTTGCGGAAGCATTTAATGAACTTATTACCGGATTAGAATTTTGACTTGATATTTTAGCTCCGCTAGCTGTTGTTCTTACAGCCTTTACATAATAGTTTAAAGGCCCTTGTATGGTATTAAAATCGTCATATGTGGTTTGTGTTGAATTTAAGGTTGCAATTTTTACATTATCCCTATATACTTCTTGTTCGTATGAACAAGGGAAACTACCAGGTAAGTTCCAATTTAATGCAACCTTAGTACAATGCGCACCATTTGTTGAGTTTAGTGTATTTGGCGAAGTTAATACTGGCAAAGAAACCGTTAACACGGATCCGGTTGACAAATGGTTCCATGGGCTAATACCTCCAAAATTACCTCCAGTAGAAATATTTATAAAACCGTTGGTTTTGTAGGCATCAGCAGGAATATTATTCCAAACAAAGTCTATATAACTCAACGAGCCTTCGTTAGTTTTGTTTCCAATGGTAATAGAATGACCTCCAACCGCTCCAAGAGAATACCAAATATCGCCACTACCATACCACCTATCAGCCCAATCATTGGCATAAGCCGTAGTATTGTTCTCAGCTTGAGCAAATTGAATCCAACTTCCGCTTTGCGTTTGATAATAAAAGTTAATGTTGTTAACATCACGTTTATCATTCTTTTCTTGGTATAGAAATCTGATTTTGATTTTACTCTGCACACATTCACCATTCATATAAAATGCAGATACGTGTGTCAAGGGTTGAAACATAAACTGGGAGAATGCCTGCTTTGAAAAAGTTAAAAACAGTAAAATCAACAGCCCTAAAACATAAACTCGCCTCATCTTGTGAACCAAAAAATTCATAATTAACAATTAATAATGGGTAATTTTTAGACAGAGAAGGGCTATCAATGATATTTAAATTAAATCATGTATAAATATTAAATAATCACACTTGATTTTGTTAGACTATTGTTAATCTCCTAACAACTGCTTTTTATCAATGATAGTGTAGCTTTCAGATTAACATTGCAAGTTCATACATAAACATGTACTCATGTGGTACATATTCAACATTTTGTTTTATGGTGTAATATTTTTTATCTATTTTGTATTTAAAGAAATTGATGTATTTAGTCATTGACTTGTTATTACCGAAATAGCAAAAAAAATCCCCCTTCTGAAATTTGAGAAGGAGGATTAACATGAACAGTTCTTATACTATTGAATAATAACCTCAACCCTGCGGCACCACTTTGCAGTTTGGACATTGTAAACCTCGTTGTTGTTACAATTAATATTAGTTGAAACCTTATGGCGAATTCTAAATCCGTTTACTACTTTAACTATTGACAAGCATCTGTTAGATGCCAATTCTTTGTTGTGTTTTTCAGTTCCCATCCAATCAGTATATCCATTTACTTTCACCACAATGGCCTTTTGAGAACTTAAAAAACTACGTAACTCAGCTCTTTGGTCTTTGGTTAAACCAAACCTATCAAAAGGAAAATAAAAATTCAACTGTTTATCACTAACTCTATGAAATGCAACACCACGAGCAACATCACTAATCAAAGAGTCAAGAATTTGCTTTTGTTTTGGTGTACCGTTAGTGTATGCACCTTCGTTAAGCAGCTTCTCTAAATTAGCAAACTGCTCTTTCAACTCGTTTATTTCTTGTTGTTGCTTGTTCAAAGTTGTGCTTATCGAGTCGAAAAACACCTGCACTCCCGGATCTTTTTTTACTTGTTCTTCCAATAACTTATCTGCCATGTATTTGTTAAGCTTCTCACGCATTTCTATGGCTTGCTGCTTAATTTCAGCATTGCTGCTATCTCTTTTGGTTTGTGCGCTAACATTACTTAACCACAAAACCATCAATGCAATACTAAATATGTATTTTGCTTGTTTACTTGTCATTGTATTTGGCAATTAACAATTCGATATTGGTTTGTAACTCCTTAATTTTTTTAAGTTGACCCATGTTTTCGATTTTATACTTGGTTAGAATCTTTTCTAAATCTCTATTCAACTTAGTCATTTCGTTTTTAATATTAACTAAACCCGGATTGGTTTGTTCAATATTAATTAACGCATTTATCTTATTGTTTACTTTATCTATTTGGTCTTGAATAATTTGTTCATTCACAACTTCAGGAGTTTTTACCCTACGCTCTGGTCTACGGAAGTTGAAGGCAATAGCAATTTCATTTGATGCAGGTGCAAGTTTGTTTAAGTTACCAGTATTATGGTAATAGTTATAAGC
>JBFYQC010000027.1:0-4327 GCA_041302975.1 Bacteroidota bacterium | reverse complement strand
ACTTTCCATTGGTCGTACCTAAAGTTATCAAGCATAATTAAAAACACCGGAACATCACTTTTTAGTTCGGGTAATACCTTACGCTTTATGGCGGTATGGCTCATCACCGGAGTGTTTTCATCAGGTTTACGCAAAAATCCGGTAAAGTTCTTTTTAATAAACTTAGTCCATTCGCGGTTGGCTTCTGTTTTTTGCATCAATAAAATTTCGTCCATTCCGGTATCATTACTCGATGCCAATTCAAGCTCCCAATACACCAGCTTTTTATACAAGTTAACCCACGAGGTAAAGTCGCTTACATCGTTAAGCTCCATACCTATATGCCTAAATTCTTGTTGGTAGGTTTGTGCCGTTTTTTCGCTTACAAGCCTTTTGTTGTCCAACAATTTTTTAATAGAAAGTAATATTTGATTTGAGTTAACCGGTTTAATTAAATAATCGGCAATTTTACTACCAATGGCATCTTCCATAATATGCTCTTCTTCGCTTTTGGTAATCATAACCACAGGCACATCAGGCAATAATGCTTTAATGGGAGTAAGGGCCTCTAAGCCACTAATACCCGGCATGTTCTCGTCTAAAAATACAATATCGTAATGTTTGTTTTTACAAGCTTCAATGGCATCAACCCCGCTGGTAACTTTATCAACGGTATAACCTTTGTTGGTTAAAAAAATAATGTGTGGTTTGAGTAATTCTATTTCATCATCGGCCCAAAGGATGTGGGTATTGTTCATATTAAGTTTATTTTTGCTGAGTTGTGTATATCAAGAAACGAATTAGTAGACAAATATTGTGCAAAGCTTCCCAAACAAAAAGAAAATAATTAACGACCCTGTTTATGGGTTTGTAAATATAACCTCCGAGTTAATTTTTGATTTAATAGAACACCCTGTTTTTCAGCGTTTACGCAGAATAAAACAATTGGGTTTATCTAATTTAGTATACCCTGGTGCACTACATACACGCTTTCAACACGTAATTGGTGCGATGAGTTTAACGGCTCAGGCGGTTGATGTGCTGAGAACCAAAGGTGTAGAAATTACCGATGAAGAAAAAGATGCTGTTTGTGCCGCGGTGTTGTTACACGACATAGGACATGGGCCATTTAGTCATACATTAGAAGAAGTGCTGATTAAAGATGTGCACCACGAACAACTTTCGTTGGCATTTATGATGATGTTGAACGAGGAGTTTAAAGGAAAGTTGGGTAAGTGCATTCAAATATTTACCAACCAATACCATAAAAAATTCTTACATCAGTTGGTAAGCAGTCAGTTAGATATGGATAGGCTTGATTACCTGCGCAGAGATAGCTTTTATACCGGTGTACAAGAAGGCGTAATTGGCCATGATCGCATCATTAACATGCTTAATGTATACAATGACGAATTGGTAATTGACGAAAAAGGAGTGTACAGCATCGAGAAATTTTTGATTGCACGCAGGCTCATGTATTGGCAGGTTTATTTGCATAAAACGGTAATTGCTGCCGAAACCCTTTTGGTTAAAGCACTACAACGTGCCAGTTATTTGGCCAATAAAGGGGTTGATTTGTTTGCTTCACCCGATTTTAAATTCTTTTTGTACGAAAAACCCGGGGCTGAACAATTGTTGCATAACCCTGAAGTATTGATGCGTTATAGCAGGTTGGATGATAGTGACATCTTTTTATCCATAAAAGTTTGGAGTGAACACAACGATAAGGTGTTGAGTGATTTGTGCACCCAAATACGTGACAGGCATTTACCTAAAATTGAGTTAAAAAACGAAGAGCCTTTCGACCCTAGTAGGGTTGAAGCCCTTAAGCAGCAAGTGGCTGCACAAAAAGGAATTAGCTTGGAAGATGCAGAATATTATGTGTTTACGGATAGTGTAAGCAACAAGGCCTACAGTCCCGAGGGGTTTAACATAAAAGTGTTGTACAAAAACGGCACTACAGCCGATATTACAGCCGCATCCGATCAGTACAATATATCGGCCTTAGCAAAGTCGGTTACCAAATACTTTTTATGTTACCCGAAAAATATATAAATTGCCGGGCTAACACGTGATTTAGTTACAGTAAATTAATGCAAATATCAGTAAAGGAACTTAGCAAATTGCTTCAGGGCGAGGTTGTTGGTGATGAAAATGCACTACTAAATACCGTTGCCAAAATTGAAGAAGGCCAATCAGGAGCATTATCTTTTTTAGCTAATCCTAAATACGAACCACACATTTATACCACACAAAGTACAGCTGTGTTGGTTAATCGCACGTTTACTCCAGAATCGCCCATTACCACTACTTTAATTAAGGTTGATGATGCTTACCAAGCTTTCACTTTTTTATTAGAGCAGTTTGCTAATGTGAGCAAAGGCGCAGCAGGCGTTGATAAATCAGCGGTTATTGACGCAAGCGCAAAGGTTCATTCGAGTACATTTGTGGGCGCATTAACTTATATTGGTCAGGAAGCGGAGGTTGGCGAAAAATGTCAGATTCATCCACAAGTTTATATTGGTGCAGGGGTTAAAATTGGTAACAATGTAACCTTGTTTCCGGGTGTAAAAATTTACCATTTATGCACCATTGGCGATAATTGTATACTACATGCAGGTACTGTTATTGGCAGTGATGGTTTTGGTTTTGCGCCATTACCTGACAGAAGCTACAAAAAGATACCACAAACAGGTAACGTAATTGTAGAAGCAGATGTGGAGATAGGAGCCAATTGCACCATAGATAGGGCAACCATGGGAAGTACCATAATTCGCAAAGGCGCAAAACTGGATAATTTGGTTCAGGTAGCGCATAATGTAGAAATTGGTGAACACACGGTAATTGCCTCTCAGAGCGGTATTGCCGGTAGTACAAAAATTGGTAAGTATTGTATAATTGGTGGACAAGTTGGATTTGCAGGACACATCACCATCGCAGATGGAAGTCAGTTTGGTGCACAAAGCGGAGTAGGAGGAAACATTACTCAAACCAACGGAAGATGGTTTGGTAGCCCGGCAATTGAACTACGTCAGGCACTAAAAGCAGGTGTGGTTTACCGCAATTTACCCGAATTAGAAAAAAGGGTATTGGCTTTAGAAAAATTATTAAAAGAGAAAAAATAAAAGGAATTATATAGTGAAACAGACTACGATAAAAAAAGCCGTAAGTATTAGTGGTGTAGGTTTACACACCGGACAAAATGTAACATTAACTTTTCTTCCGGCAATAGAAAATCATGGTATTAAATTTCAACGTGTTGATTTGCCCGGTCAGCCAATTGTTGATGCAGACGTAGATAATGTTGTTGATACTTCGCGTGGTACCACCATCGAACAAAATGGTGCTCGTGTGGCTACTGTTGAGCATGTGATGGCTTCGTTAGCGGGATTGGAAATAGACAATTGTTTATTGCAGATTGATGCTACTGAAACGCCAATTATGGATGGTAGTTCTCGTTACTTTATCAAAGCACTTAAAGATGCCGGTATACAAGAGTTAGAATCAGAACGCGAGTATTTTGCGGTGCCACACAACGTTTATTACAACGAAGGAGAGAAAAATATAGAAATGATTGCCATGCCTTTAGACGATTATCGTTTAACGGTTATGGTTGATTATAATTCTCCAGTTTTGGGAAGTCAGCATGCCTCTGTTACCAGCCTTAAAGAGTTTGAAACAGATATTGCAAGTTGCCGTACTTTTTGTTTTTTACACGAACTTGAAATGTTGTTAAAGCATGGTTTAATTCAAGGTGGTGATTTAAACAACGCCATTGTAATTGTTGACCGTGTAATTGAAGACGAAGAGATGGATCATTTGGCTAAATTATTTAATAAGCCAAAAGTGGAAGTACGTAAAGAAGGTATTTTAAATAATGTTGAGTTACGTTTCCACAACGAACCTGCTCGCCATAAGTTATTAGATTTAATTGGCGATTTAGCCTTAATCGGCACACCAATAAAAGCCCAAATTATGGCTGCCCGTCCGGGCCATGCGGCCAATGTAGAGTTTGGTAAACGTATCAAAGCGTTAATCAAAAAAACACGTTCAACCAATAATATTCCAAAATACAATCCTAACAAAGAACCTATATTTAACATCAACGATATCAGCAAGTTTTTGCCGCATAAATACCCGTTTTTGTTGGTGGATAAGGTGATTGAAATGGGCAAAAGCCACATTGTGGCCGTTAAAAATGTAACCATTAACGAACCGTTTTTCCCTGGCCATTTCCCTAACAACCCTGTTATGCCGGGTGTGTTAATTATTGAGGCCATGGCTCAAGCGGGTGGGGTAATGATTTTATCGCAGGTAGAAGACCCTGAAAACTACAACACCTATTTTA
>JBFYQC010000026.1:0-3483 GCA_041302975.1 Bacteroidota bacterium | reverse complement strand
AAGCCGAGATTTTATTTTGGGTGGGTTGTGCAGGTAGTTTTGATGAACGTGCACAAAAAATTACCAAAGCAGTGGCAAAAATTTTGCATGCGGCAGAAATAAAATTTGCCATTTTAGGTACTGAAGAAGCTTGTACCGGTGATCCTGCTAAACGCGCAGGTAACGAATTTTTGTTCCAGATGATGGCCATGCAAAACATCACTACATTAAATATGTATGGTGTTAAGAAAATTGTAACGGGCTGTCCGCATTGTTTTAATACCCTTAAAAACGAATACCCTGAATTAGGGGGTAATTACGAAGTATTGCATCATACAACTTTAATTAACCAACTTTTAAACGATGGTAAAATCGCCATTAAAGGTGGCGCATTTAAAGGTCAACGTATTACTTACCACGATAGCTGTTACTTGGGTCGTGCTAATAACATTTACGAAGCACCACGTGAGGTGATAGAAAAATTAGATGGTGCTTTGGTGGAAATGAAACGCAGTAAAGCCAATGGCTTATGCTGTGGTGCAGGTGGTGCACAAATGTTTAAAGATGCCGAAAACGGTAAAAAAGAAGTGAACATTGAACGTGCTGATGATATGCTGGAAACCCAAGCAAATGTGGTTGCAGCTGCTTGCCCGTTTTGTATGACCATGTTGCGCGATGGCGTTAAACACCACAATAAAGAGCAAGAAGTTGAAGTAAAAGATATTGCTGAGTTGGTTGCTACAGCAATGGATTTGTAAGATGAAGCCATTTCATCAGCATATAAAGTTTTGTTTTGTTTTTGCTTTGATGTTGTTGCATGTATCGCTATTTGCCCAAATAAATAATACCACTTTAAGTGATGAAATCCACATCAACCCCAATGATAGCGGTAAGTTTGTTGTAACTGTAAGCAATTTTAATTACCTCCGTAACACCGAATATTTTAACAACATAGAATTGGGTCGTACATTGTTTGGTACACAACTTCACCCGCGTTTATCTTATCAACCCAATGCACAAACCACTTTGCAAGCGGGTGTTTTTTTACAACAAGATTTTGGTGCTGTACCAAGCTTAACTCTTGTTTTGCCTACGTTTAGTGTAAAGTTAAAAAGTGAAAATAACCAACGTGCTTTTATTTTCGGAACCTTAGAAGGCGCGCTTGCTCACCAATTAATAGAGCCTTTGTTTGATATCAATTCGGCTATTTTAAGAAGGGTTGAAAATGGCGCACAATTTAAAATCAACACAAAAAATATTTGGTTTGATACGTGGATTAATTGGGAACGTTTTATTGATAGAGGTTCACCGCATAAAGAACAATTTACGGCCGGAATAAACACACACTTGGTGTTGTATCAAACCAAAACAAACGAATCAAAAGCACTTAACCCAAATGGAATGAACGTGGCAGTAACCCAAACACATTATTTACTCAAACCTATTTTTCAATTTACGGCACATCACCAAGGCGGACAAATTGATAAAGATACATCCAACATGGTGATGCAGTTTAATGGAGCAGCCGGTTTATCTTATCAATTCATCACTCCCAATAACTACAGTTTTAAAACCGAAATTTACGGTGTATTATATCAGGAAAATACCAACAGCGGATTTTATCCTTACCGCACAGGTAACGGATTATTGGCACATGTACTTGTGGCAAAAAATGGTTTTAGCATCAACCCTACTTATTGGTTAGGCAACAGTTTTATTGCTGATAGGGGAACATCACTTTATCAATCGGTTTCGTTGGATAAGCCAGGATATACCGAAAAAATGCGTGAGTTGTTGTTTGTAAGGTTTATTTACGGTAAAAAAGTTGCACCTGATTTATCGCTAAACGTTAGGTTTGAACCGTATTACGATGTGCGCAGTAGCCTGATGGAGTTTAGTTACTCGGTGTATTTAAGTTATAAGCTGAACAAAACCCTATAGCGTTAAGCATTTTTATTGCAGCCATAAAATGCGCATATTTGCAGCATGAGTATCAGACAAGAAAAATTCGGGAGATTAATACAAAAAGAGTTGGCAGATGTGTTCACACAAAACCGTTCTGAAATGTTTAACAATGCTTTTATTACCATTAGCAATGTTACGGTATCGCCCGATTTAAGTTTTGCCAAAGTATACTTGAGTTTTTTTAACGAAAAAAACAAAGACGAACTGTTGCGTGTGGTCGATTTGCAAAAAGTTCCCATCAGACGAGAGTTAGCAGCCCGTATCCGCAAGCAAGTGCGCGTTATCCCCGAACTTCAGTTTTTAATTGATGACAGTTTGGATTACGTATTTAAAATGGAGCAGTTGTTTAACGAGATTAAGAAAAAGGATGAAGAGGCCTAGTCTTCTAAGTTGAATGAAACTTTAATTATTAGGATGTAATCAACTGCCCGGTTTTGTTCTATGGCAGGTGTCCACAGTGGCATTTTTTTAAATAAATTTTCCATATCTAACGCTAAACTAGGGTGAGCAGATCCAATCACATCCACCCAGTGCACTTTACCAAATCGGTCTATTTTTACCCGAAAATCAATATCGCTTTCAATAGGATAACCCTTTTCATCTTCAGGATAACTCATGTTTTCAGACATAAATTTTCTCCAACCATCCTCGTATCCATATAATGTGGGAGGAATAATCAGGTATTCGTTTTTTGAAGGCATACCCGTAGAATCCCACATACGGGCTGTGAGTATAAGTGTGTCATGTTGATATTCGACAACAGCACTTACTTCTCCGTTATAGTGGTAATACACACATTTTTTTACATCGTTATCTTTGTATGTGCATTTATAGTCAAGTTTACCATCATCAAACCACTTTAACCAAACACCAATTTTACGGCCATTTTTGTATGCACCACGTTGAGATATTGAGCCATTTTTATGATAAAATATAAATGAATCGTGTTCAATTTCAAATGCATCATCCAAGTAACTGCCTGTCATTTGTAAGTTCCCACTTTCAATATAATAATCACGTACACACCATTTATCTTTTTGGTAGGCTTTTCTCAAATATTTAGTGTTATATGTTCTTTGTGTGGTTTTATTCCCATTCCAATCAAAATAAATAACGCTAGTGTCAACTTGTGCTTTTAATTGTAAAAAACAAAAAAGTACAGATAAGGCTAGTGCAAATTTTTTCATTAAACTTTCTCCATTAAAGTTCTAAAGGCCACAAATTTTCCTTCAAATAAACGTTTGGTTTCTGCCTGTAAGGCCGGTGCGTGGTTAGCTTGGTATTCATCGTAATGTTGCATGCTAGGCGCAGTGTATTGTATTACGTAAGTAGTTCCGGTTTCATCTTCTTGGCGGATCAACAATTTATTAAAGCTAAATGCTGTAAAAAAACCGGTGGCCATTACTTGTGGTATATGGGTTTCTTTCATCCATGTTACCCATGTTTCGCACACATCGTCTTCTACATTTATGGTTACATTGTATATTATCATGCCTCAAAGGTATAAATCTCATCACAAACTTTAAAACTGTATATTTG
>JBFYQC010000025.1:0-3412 GCA_041302975.1 Bacteroidota bacterium | reverse complement strand
CAATGTAACTCATAGTTTCTTAATGTATAGCAAATGTATTATAATATACTAATTAATCATATCATAACGATTGTTCGAGTGTGTGTATTTTTACATACTTAACACGGAGGATTTGGGAGGGCTTCTTAAAAATTAATATGCTACCAACACCTTGATAAGGTAGCTGGCTAGCGCTTTTGTTTGGATTTAATTCTGTTGTTTCTTATTTTCGTTAATCAATGCCAAAATTAACCACGATGAAGAAATTATTTACATTATTAGTATTACTTACTTTTCATCAATTATTTTCAGTTGCTCAAGTTAACCTTAGTAACGGTTTAGTTGCTTATTATCCTCTAAATGGTAATGCAGGTGACAGCAGTGGACAAGGTAATCATGCTATAGCAAGCTCAGGGGCGAGTTCATCAACCGATAGGTATAATGTAAATTCAAAAGCCTATTACTTTGATGGGTCCTCTAATGCTAAAATAAGCGCATCTCCTTCTAGTTCACTTAATTTAAGTAATTACAACAGCTTGAGTATTTCACTTTGGTTTAAATCCAATGTTACTAGTTCAACCCGAAGAATTATTAACATGCAAACTGGAACAACAGCATTAAATAGTACCAATGTAGAGATTAGTTATATATCTGGCACAAATAGGCTTGAGATTGTTAATTATAACCAAACGGTATACGGGTTCAACTTTACTTCAAATAAAGTTTTTACCCCTAATACATGGAATCATGTTTGCCTTGTTATAGCTTCCAACAACACATTAACTCTATACATTAATGATACATTGTATAACACAGTATTATTATCCTCGTTTTATAAACCAAGTATGCCAACACTAACAATTGGTAACCATTTAGTTAATGCATGGAATTTCACAGGGAACATAGATGATGTAAGAATATATAACAGAGCACTTAATAGATCAGAAATTACATACCTCGCTTACACGGATCGATATTATACATACTACAGCAAATCTACAGGGTCAATTAATCAGTTAAGCACTTGGGGTACAAACCCAGATGGCAGTGGAGCATCACCATTAAGTTTTGATTCGAGCAATACAACATACAATGTTGTAAATGGCAATACAAATTTATCAGGTAATTTTAGGATAAATGGCACAAACAGTGTTTTAGTTTTTGGTAATGGCTCATCAGCATTTAATTTCCCAATTGCATCAACAGATACTTTGTCTTCAGATTCAATTTTTGTGCATAATTCGGGTACACTTACCGTTAACGGGACACTACAGAGCAATAAGTTAGGAGCAGGTACATCATCAACCGTACAATACATAGGTGCTACGCCTCAGCTTATAGCCGGTGGTACTTATGAAAATATAGCAGTAGCCTCATCAACTAAAACATTGTCGGGTAATGTAAATGTTCGAGGCGCATTAGGTATGATTTCGTCAATTAACTGTAACACCTACGAGTTAACATTAGGAATAAATGCAACTACACGCGGCACCTTAAACCGCTCTAATGGAAGTATTATAGGAAGATTTAGCCGTTGGTTTACCAACACTACCAATACAGGAACTACGGGTTTATATCCAATAGGCACAGCAACAAAATATACTCCTATACAAATAGAATTTACATCAGCGCCAAGTGCAGGTGGTAAATTAACTTGTGAATTTGTATCTGGTGCACCGGGTAATGTAGGTTTACCTCAGTTTGATTTTAGTAATGGATTCGTATTTATTGATAAGGCTGCAACAGAAGGTGTGGTAAGGTATACATCAACGGGAATTACCGGAGGTACAATTACGGCCACATATACTGCTAATAATTATGTGGGCGTTTCTAACTATAGTAATTTACGATTAATATACAGAAATATTGGAGGAAATTGGACATTAGCTGGAAATGCAACTACTAACAGTGGTAGTAATACATCAGCAATTGTAGCGCGTACTGGATTAACTAATTTAGCAGGCGATTTGGGTATCGGAGGAGATCAGTTAGAGAACCCAATGCCAGTTAAGCTAACTCATTTACAGGCAAGATTATTGAATGACAATAACGCGCAGGTAAAATGGCAAACTTCATATGAGTACAACTCGGCTAAGTTTGTAGTTCAACGCTCAACAGACAAATTAAAATGGAGTGTGCGTGGTGAAGTAAAATCGCACGGCAACACGAGTGCCAATACCAATTACCAATTTAACGATGATGTAAGCGGCTTGAATAATACGGTATACTACAGATTAGTTCAGGTTGATTTGGATGGAACAAATACCACGAGTAAAACAGTTAGTATTGTTTTATCAAAAGCAGTGCAAACAAGCTTACAAGTTTATCCAAATCCTGCAACAGAAAAACTAACAGTAACCGGATTGAATGGTAAAGCAATTGTTTACGATATAACCGGCAAACAACAGTTAGAAATAACTGCAGATGGAGAAATAAATATAGCTCACTTACCAGCAGGTATATACTTTTTACGCAGTGTAAATGAAACCGTTAAAATTATAAAGCATTAAAAAATGTTGAATATCTCTTCTGATTTTCTGATTAAAAGAGCAAACAAACAACATGCTGAAATTTTATCAAAAATTGGGGGAGATACTTTTTATGAAACCTTTAGTCCTTTTAATACCGAAAATGATATAAGGCAATACATCCTTAAAGCATATGCCATTGATGTCATCAAGCAAAACTTAATTAACATCAATATTGCTTATTATTTATGTTATGATGATGAGCAAGTAATTGGTTACATCAAGCTTGTACATGATGCTACCTACGAAGGCTTAAGTGGTAAGTGTATTGAGTTGGAAAAGATTTATGTTTTAGGTTCTTATTTTGGCAGCGGAGCAGGAAAGGTTTTGATGCAACAAGCAATAGCACATAGCCGAGAAAATGGTTTCGATGCTTTGTTTTTAGGCGTTTGGCAAGAAAACGAAAGGGCTGTTCATTTTTATAAAAAAATAGGTTTCGAAGTTTTTGAAACCAGACAGTTTCAATTGGGTGAACGTTTATGCGATGATTACATGATGAGGTTGAAGTTATAATTTACCTTCCAACATCATCAATTTAGCTTTTAAAACAGCTGCAACAGTTAGTGCATCGGTTACTTTACCGTTATAAACCCAATTGTATAATTCATCAAACGAAATCTTTTGCTGTTGTAACGTTTCGTCTTCATCTGGCGCTGGCTTCTGGTAAGTAAGGTTTTTGGCTACGTATAAGTGCGCAATTTCATCTGTTGCCGAATTGCTTAGCTGCAAACTTTGTATGTGTATCCATAAATCAGCCTTAATACCGGTTTCTTCCAATAACTCACGTTTAATAGATGTCAATGGATCAACATCTAACAATCCTCCGCCTTCTGGTATTTCCCAAGTGTATTGGTTTAACGGGAATCTATATTGACCAACTATCCATGTATTATTTTCTTCATCTA
>JBFYQC010000024.1:0-6109 GCA_041302975.1 Bacteroidota bacterium | reverse complement strand
CTCTACATCCTGTTGCATTTGTAACCACAACTCGGTATGATGCCGCTGTTGTTGTTTTAAAGGTTGAACTTGTTGCTCCTGATATTACTGATCCATTACGTAACCATTGGTAAGTAAGGCCAGTTCCGGTAGTGGTTGAAAAGCTCAAACTATCTCCTGAACAAATAGATGCTGTTCCCGATGGTGTGATAGTTGCGCTTGGTTTAGCATTAACCGTTATTCTTACACTATCTGTACACGTTCTGCCATTTAGTGTTGAGGTACAATAATAGGTTGTTGATGTAGCTGGTGTTACTGTAATGGTTGAATTGGTGTCTCCGTTTGACCAAAGTACTTTTCCAATATTATTTACATTCGAACCATAGGTTGCTTGAATATATAATCGTTTATATGTGCCACCACAAGGGTCTCCAAATACTCCATTATCTGCAGATATGGTGCACGTTGAATTACCAATGCAAGCCGCTTGTGCAATTTGAAGTGAGTTTGTTGCGTGACATCCTGATGTAGTATAACTACCACAAGTGCCATTTGGAGTGCCATAACTTGCAAAATTAATTGCAGTAAATATACTTCCGCTGGGTGCGGTAAGTGTTAACAAGAAACCCTCATCGGCAGTACCACAAACACTTCCCTGATTAGCTAATAAAAATGAATTTGATAAAACAGAAAGTTGCTTACTAACGCCTGCACATATTGCAGTATCGTTTTGTACAATTCTATTTGTAATAATGTTTACAAAAACAGAATCAACCTGAGTAACACCGCATGTCCCACCAGTTACTGTACAAGTAGCCCGACCTGCAGATTTTATCCATTTAGTTCGGGTTGATCCACCACCATTCCAAGCGTATGAAGCATAACCTATGTCTGCAGAAACTAAAACACTGTCACCACAACCAAAAATAGAATCTGGTAAATTGAAAGTACATTGAGCATCCGTTTTTTGGCTACCTAAAATAGCTAAGAACACAAATATTCTCGCGAGATTTTTGTAAAATGACTTCATTTTTATATTTTATTTTCTGCAAAAAAAGGCTAATAAACCCCGATTAGCTCGGTACATAAAAATGTCCTTATTCGATACAAAAACGAAAAACATGTTGCTAATATTTGGAGTTCAAGTGTTAAGGGTAATAACAGAAGTAAGACAAAACAAATAAGTGCTATTATTTTATAACATAGCGCAATAAAAAAAACAATTTATTAAAATAAAATGCGATTTATTGTATTTTTTTGATTGTAATGCGATTTTTTAAACCACATTCAATTGCAATATTTACTTTTTAAAATCGAAATATTTTACATTCAAAAAAACATTGATTTTTGGGCAAAATCTCCCCCCCCCCTTTTTGATACCAAATAAAAATTAACGACCAAGAATTGGTTTTAGCACTTTATTTAGATGCAGCGCCCCAACGTTCTGTTACCCTTAAGGTGTATTGTATAAAATCGTTTAGGCCGGCATCAAACATAGGGTTACCAAGTGAGTTTCCATTTTCATCTAATACTTCTTTGGTAAAATGTGCTTCGAAAATTTTGGGCGACACCACACTGTTTAAATCGGTAAAGCTGATGATTTTATTTAGTATGCTGTGTAAGTGTATGGCAGGTGCTTTACCTCCTTTTCCGGTTGATACACCTACCGTGGCAAATACCTTTTCGTTAAACAGATCAGCAAATTTTTTATCACCAAAACGGTGTAGCCAATTTAAAATTTCGGGTGTGGTACTCCAGTTATATTCGGGTGTAATAATAATAATAGCATTAGCTGCAATCATACTATTAACCAAATTGTGTTGAAACGTTGTAAACAGCTCTGTTCTAATTTCGCCTTGATTAATAAGTGGGATATCATATCCTATAAAATCAATTAATGATACCTGATTGCCATTTGCGATTAAACGTTGTGCTATTGCTTTTGCTACCCTTATGGTATTATTATTGGCTCTTGCAGAACCTGATATGATACAAATATTCATGATTGATGATTGCTTCTAAACAAATTTAGAAACATACTGATATAGGTTAAAGTTTTTATCAGTCATTAATTGTTGCAACTCTTGTTCAATGTTTTCAAATGAAATATCCCGCGTACGTATATTGCGTATCAACATCATGGCTTTTTCAGCCATTAGATGTACTTTTTTATTGCTGCTAAATCCATGTTGATGGTGCTTTTCTATAGCGGCTAAAAGTTCAGGTAAACCTTCGTTTTTAGTAGCTATGGTTCTTATTACTGGCGCCTCCCATCCATCACGGGCATTGGTATGCGCTAACATGGTTAAGTTTTTTACAAAAGTACTCGCACCATCACGGTCGGCTTTGTTTAATACATATACATCAGCAATTTCCATTACCCCACTTTTAATGGTTTGAATATCGTCTCCCGCCTCAGGTACAAGAGCTAAAACAGTAGTATCGGCCAATGCAGCAATTTCTACTTCACTTTGACCTACACCTACTGTTTCAATAATAATATAATCAAACCCTGATGCTTTTATGATATCGGCCACCTCAAATATTTTAGGCGCTAATCCACCTAAACTGCCCCTACTGGCCATGCTTCGTATAAAAATATTAGGATTGAGGTAATGTTCGCTCATGCGTAACCTATCGCCCATAAGCGCACCACGATTAAACGGTGAACTGGGATCAACAGCAATAATGGCTAATTTTTTCCCTAATGATACGATATAACCGGCTAAGGCACCTATAAGCGTGCTTTTACCAGCACCCGGAGGACCAGTAATGCCTATTACAGGAGTATTTTTACTAAAAGTAAGTTGCTGCAACAATTGTTCATATCCCGGCCACTCGTTTTCAACCAAGGTAATACAACGCGCTAGGGCACGTTTATCGCCATGATAAAGTTGTTGTAAGATGTCGGGAATATTGGTACTCACACTAAAAAATTAAGCGCACGAAATTTTGTTTACACGGTTCTCGTGTCTTCCGCCTTCAAATGGAGTACTGATAAACGTATTGGTAATTTGTTTGGCCAAATCAAGCGAAATAAAACGTGCTGGTAAACACAAAACATTTGCATTGTTATGCTGACGGGCCAACGCGCCCAACTCATCCAACCAACATAAAGCGGCACGAACGCCTTGGTGTTTATTGGCAGTTAATGCAACACCATTACCACTACCACAAATTAAAATGCCTAATTCGTTTTCACCACCTTCAACCGAAGTTGATAATGGATGTGCAAAATCAGGATAATCAACAGAGGCATCGCTAAACGGACCAAAGTCTTTTACCTCATGTCCGGCCTCGGTTAACATGTTTATTATTTCTTGTTTGTAAGCAAAACCTGCGTGGTCGCCACCAATTGCTATTTTCATATTACAACAGTTTATAATTATTACTTAATTACATTTCCTTTTTCAACCCTAACCGCTACCAATATACTTAACTCATACAAACCATAAAGCGGAATAAACATCAACACCATGCTGGCAATATCTGGTGAAGGGGTTAATAAACCAGCCAACACCATAATTACTACAACTGCATAACGTCTGTTTTTACGCATCCAGCCACTGCCTAACACACCAATTTTTGCAAGGAAATAAACCAAAATAGGCATTTCAAAAATAAGACCTGTAGCAAAAGTTAAGGTGGCAATAAAGGAAACATAAGAGTCGAGGTTAATTTCGTTACTTACCAACTCGCTTACCTTATATGAGCCTAAAAAATTTATGGAAAGTGGTGAAAGAAAATAGTAGCCAAACAATATTCCGATAAAAAATAATGATGAGCTAAAAAACACCAATCCTCTTGCATATTTAATTTCCTTAGTGCTTAAAGCCGGTTTAATAAAACGCCAAACCTCCCACAAAATATATGGAAAAGCCAGAATTAATCCGGCAACAAATGAAACGAAAATATGCTCTGTAAACTGTCCGCTCATGCTGATGTTTGATAGCACAAAGCCCATTTCTTTAATACAATATTCATCACCTTCGGTAACCAAATGAGACAAATCACACATGACTTGGTAAGTCCAAAAATCGGTATGAATAGGCCCGAAAATAATCACATCAAAAAGAATGTACTTATTTAAAAATGCCGCAATAGCAAGCACTAAAATCGCAATAACAGATCTTACTACATGCCCTCTGAAAGCATCAATATGATCGAAGAAACTCATTTCCTTCTGATCTACAAATTCATCATCAAGTTGATCGAGCGCCATAATTTAAAGTGCGAAAATAATCAATTAACCCGTATAACACCGAAATACATAAAAACTGTTTGAGGATAGTTAAATTTAGTGAGCCTAAACTGTTACATCTACCAACAAAACCAACTTACAATAAATTAACTTATAAAAAGCATTGATAACGAGGTTTTTTAAATCAACAATAATTATCTTGCAGGGCTTTTTTAGGCGAATTAATATGAAAAAAATATTCTTTTCAATTTGTATGATGCCATTTTTGGCGTTTTCACAAGCGGTATTACCAACCAGTTGGAATTTCAGCACACCAGCTGTGCTTACACCTCCTGCCGGATGGAGTCACAACATTACAGGAAACTTATCCTATGCAACAGGTGTAGGAGATAACCTTTCATTAAGACTCGACCAACAAGGCGAATACTTGCAAATTAATTTTGCCGACAGACCAGGACAGTTAAGCTATTATATTAAAGGAACAGCCATTAACCCAAACCCACCGTTTCAAGGAGCCTTTGATGTGCAACAGTCTATTGACGGTATAAATTGGACTTCTGTAAGATCCATCAATAGCATGACTTCAACCCTTACAAGAACAACAGATAACCTGTCATCATCCGCACGTTATGTAAGATTCTTTTTTACAACGAAAGTGTCTGGAAGTAACGTACAATTAGATAGTGTGATGATTTTAGCTGGGCCTCCACCTGCCACAGGCATTTTAGTAAAACAAAATAATGTTACTTTGGTAAACGGAAACACTTTTTCTTATGGCAACACACCAAGTAAGCTATTTACTATTCAAAACTTTGGTATTTCTGCCGATTTAAAAATAGACAGCGTTATTTTAACAGGTACCAATGCATCTGATTTTAGCATCGGTGCTTTTGATAGCATCACTCCATTTAATGATGGAACTGATACTTTTTCTGTATACTTTAACCCAAGTGCAAACGGCTCTCGATTTGCTACATTAAAAATATACAGTACCGACAGCGACCGTAACCCTTTTGATGTAAACCTTTACGGTGTAGGCGGACAGTTTGCTACCGAACCTGCTAACCAAGTTGGTACGGTTAATATTAGTAATGTTAGAACACATACGTTAAATGTTAGTTTTAACAGAGCAACCGGTGCAGAAAAATACATTTTACTACGTAAAACAGGCGCTAGTTTAACGGAAGTTCCTGTTGATGGAACATCTTATCAACGTGGCGATTATATTGGCGATGCACAAGTAGCCTATATTGGTGACGATACTGCACTTGTTCGTCCTAATTATATTTTAGCAAACACCACTTATTCATTTGTTGCTTTTGCATTTAATGGTCCTGCAGGTTTTGAGAATTACAATACAACCACAGCACCAACTGCCACAGCAACTACACAAAATGGCACCCCAGGCAACTATTACAACAACGTTGATACTAACAGCTTTAACTTTGTTGGCTTATTAGGAACTAGAGTTAGAACACCACATGATACCATTTTTTACAGTAACTACACATCAACAATCATTAATAACTATTTAGCACGCGATACCAGCATGGGTCGTAAGGTTATTGAGTGTGTGTACACCGGTTTAAGACATGTATATGAAGATCCTTTTATTTGGTGGAACGGTAACAACAGCGGCACATTAACTCGCGAGCATACTTTTGCGCAAAGCTGGATGCCAAGTAATGGTGGGGTTGGCAGCGGTTGGCCTGAAATAGGCGGAAAAGAAGTTTTAGAATACAACGACTTACACAACCTTTTTCCTGCACATCAAATTAACGCAAATGCAAAAAGAAGTAATAACCCATTCGGTATAGTTAGTAATGCAACCTATACTTCGCCAACTGGTTTTGGTAAACTTGGCACAAACTCAAATGGTATTACTGTATACGAACCACGCGATGAACAAAAAGGTGATTTAGCACGTGC
>JBFYQC010000023.1:0-5354 GCA_041302975.1 Bacteroidota bacterium | reverse complement strand
TTTTTCAATTTTATGTGGCTGATGGAAAGTTAAGTTGCCAATTGTATCAGCGCAGTGCCGATATGTTTTTGGGCGTGCCGTTTAACATTGCTTCATACGCATTATTAACCCACATGATTGCACAAGTTTGTGATTTACAGGTGGGTGATTTTATACACACTTTTGGCGATGCACACATATACAGCAATCATTTTGAGCAAGTAGAATTACAACTAAGTCGTGAAGCAAGACCTTATCCAACTTTACGCATCAACCCAACCATAAAAAGCATTTTCGATTTTACGTTTGATGACTTTACGTTTGAAAACTACAACCCACATCCAGGAATTAAAGCACCTGTAGCGGTATAATTACATGCACAAACTAACCCAAACAAACTTTATTTGTGTGTTGGGTGTTTTATTGCATTAGCCAATTAATAAGATTTAAACTTTTTGAAAACCTACAAAGATTTATACGCGCAAGTAGAGCAAGAAATTGCCAACATAGCTTATACTCAGCAACCAGAAGAGTTATACAAACCTATTGAATACATTATGCAATTGGGTGGTAAACGCCTGCGCCCTGTGCTTACTTTAATGGCCAACGATATGTTTGGTGGCGAAACCCGCAAAGCTTTAAAAGCCGCGTTAGCCATAGAAATGTTTCATAACTTTACCTTGGTGCATGATGATATTATGGATAATGCCGATATCAGGCGCGGTAAGCCAACTGTGCACATTAAGTGGAATCAAACTATAGCTATTTTGTCGGGCGATTTAATGATGATTAAAGCCACCGATTTATTATGCGAAACAGAAACCAACGATTTACGTAACTTGATTTCGGTATTTAATAAAACAGCTGCCGAGGTATGTGAAGGCCAGCAATGGGATATGAATTTTGAAACCCAAAGCAATGTAACAGAACAAGACTACCTGAAGATGATTACCTTAAAAACAGCAGTACTGTTAGGTTGTGCATTAAAAGTTGGTGCATTAATTGGCGGTGCAAACACCGATGATGCCAACCATTTATATGAGTTTGGTAAAAACATTGGTATAGCGTTTCAATTACAAGATGATATTTTAGATAGTTTTGGAGAAGGTGACAAAGTGGGCAAAAAAATTGGCGGTGATATTGCTGCCAACAAAAAAACCATTTTATTAATTGAGGCATTAAACAGCGCCACCGGTGATGATAAAGATGAATTGTACTATTGGCTTGGAGCCAAAAGTGATGAAAAAATAGAAGCCGTACTTAACTTATATAACAAATACAATGTGCGCCAAAAAGCTGAACAGTTAAAAGAACAACATTTACAATTGGCATTTGAGCACCTTAACCAGTTAAGTTTACCTACCGAAAATACATTATTACTTAAACAAACGGCCATTGATTTGATGGAAAGAATGAGTTAGTTAACACATAAGCTTTTGCCTCATTTATATTCACCGTTTTTTACCCCTTTTAAATCTGTTGTTGATGCAACTTCAATTCCTGATTGTTTTATTATACAAACGGAAGATGACGCTCCACACCCATTGAGTTTATTGGCTGCGCAAGAATTGCAACAACACATTCAAACACAAACTGATTGGGAACATAATTTTGGTTTATCAGATCAATCAAACAGCAACATTGTAGGAAAAATGTTTGGCGTATTGGTGGTTCAAAATGCACAAAACGAAGTAGGATATTTATCTGCGTTTTCTGGCAAACTTGCAGGCGGAAATCATCACCCTAAATTTGTACCCCCTGTTTTCGATTTGCTTACACAAGGCAGTTTTTTAAACACCGGTATGCAAGCACTAACCGAGTTGATTAACGAGATAAAATTACTGGAGGCTAACGACCCTGAAAACATAGCAGCCATTAACCAACTTAAAAAGAACCGCAAGCAACATTCCATCAATTTACAACAAGAAATTTTTAACCGCTATTCATTCATCAACCAAAATGGCGACACCAAAAATATCAACGATATTTTTAAACAAGCATCATATAAAAACCCTCCTGCCGGTGCAGGCGAATGTGCTGCACCCAAACTATTACAATACGCATTTTTACACCAATTAAAACCCCTTGCCTTAGCCGAGTTTTGGTGGGGACAATCACCCAAGTCTGTTAACTGGAAACATGGAACATTTTATCCTTGCTGCAAAGAAAAGTGTGAACCTATTTTAGCACACATGCTGCATGGTTTAGGCAAAAACAGCCTATAAAATAGTTGTTACTAGAAGCATCAAGCTACTATACTCCAATATCATACATAATCTTTACAAATAGGGGTATTGTTTAATCATTTGTTGCGTTATACTCGCGCCAAATTTAATCTATGCAAAAGTTTACAAATTTATTAGGTGTTGCATGTTTAACGGCATACAGCATCAATGCATCGGCCCAAACAGACACCTTAGTATTAAAAGATGTAACCATTAACAGTAACCGCATTCAAACCAGACTAAGTCCATCGGCTGTTATTACACGCAAACAAATTAGTTTATTACCAGGTACTACACCAGCCAATTGGTTGGCTATGGTTAGCGGAGTTGATATCAGACAACGCGGACCCGAAGGCGTGCAAGCTGATATTGGCATTCGTGGTGGTTCTTTTGATCAAACATTAATGCTTTTAAATGGCATGAAACTAAGTGATCCACAAACCGGTCACCACATGTTTAATATGCCCCTTACTAACGAAGCCATTGAACAAATTGAAGTGATAAAAACAGGCGCATCGCGCATTTACGGTATTAACGCATTAAGTGGTGCTGTAAATATGGTTACCAAAGTACCCGAAAAAAATATGTTATATGTTGGCGCATTTGGAGGCGACTTTGGTTTATACGGTCTAAAAGCAGGTGCTGTAATGCATTACAAAAATGTAGGTCAGCACGTTTCTTTTAGTAAATCATCATCAAGCGGGTATTTACCTAATACAGACTTTAATCTTAGTCAGTTGTTTTACCAAGCCACTGCGAAATTTAACAAATCGAGCTTAAATTTAACTGGTGGCCATACCGATAGAAGTTTTGGTGCACGTGGTTTTTACGTTGCGAACCCAACCGAATACGAAACCATTCAAACCAGTTTTGCAGGCATGAAGCACGAGTATAAACACAACCGATTTAAACTAAAAACACAAGGTTATTACCGCTACAATCAAGACCATTACATCTATATTAGAAGTAATCCGGGTGTTTTCCAAAACAGGCATTTCTCGCATGTAATAGGGGCAGAAATCCATGCCACTTACCAATCAAAAATTGGTGAAACAGGTATTGGTTTTGATAGCCGATTTGAACGTTTAAAAAGCAGTAACTTAGGCAAACGGGAGCGGGATATTTTTGGTGTGTTCATCGAACACCGATTCTCACTACTCAACCAAAAACTAATACTTACACCAGGTCTTTATTTTAATCAATATGCCAACGATAAATCAGCATTTTTCCCAGGGGTTGATGCGTATTATAAGATCAAACCTAAATGGGTAATTTTTGCTTCGGTTGATAAAGGTATGCGTTTACCAACGTTTACTGATTTGTATTACAACGGACCATCAAATATTGGTAATGCCCTACTTGCTCCGGAACAAGCCTTATCGAGTGAATTTGGCGCGAAATATACCGCCAAAAGTATTTTCGTTTCCGCATCGCTTTTCCAACGCACATCAAACAACATAATTGATTGGGCCCGCACAGATGCTACACAAAAATGGCAACCATTAAACTTAAATAAAGTAACCTTATTAGGCTTTGAAACAAACATCAATAAAGTATTTAACGGACCTATTAACCAAATTCAGGTCGGATATACTTTTATTGATGCCGATGCGAGTGCGAGCGAGAATTATCAAAGTCGTTATACCTTATCGAACATTAAACACCAAGCTGTGGCAACGGTGGGTATAAAATGGCACAAATTGGTTCATCAAACCCTAACAGTTAGGCACGTAAACAGGCTTGCCATGACCGATTACACCCTGTTTGACAGTAAAATAGTATTCCGCTACAAACAGTTAAATGTGTTTGCCGAGGCATCAAACATCTTTAATACCAAATACTTAGAAGCAGGATTTGTGCAAATGCCCGGTCGCTGGTTTAAAGTTGGGTTTGATATAAAATTGAATTATAGAGATTTTTAAGTTTGAGTAGCTTAAATGAATAGTATTGTTATTTTTGCTTGATTTTTGAATTAACAAAATAAGATAAACACATTATAGATATGGCAGAAGTAATACGCATGCCCAAAATGAGTGATACCATGACCGAAGGTGTTATTGTATCGTGGTTAAAGCAAGTGGGCGATGATATTAAACCGGGTGATATTTTGGCTGAGGTGGAAACCGACAAGGCCACTATGGAGTTAGAAAATTACGTTAAAGGTACCCTTTTACACATTGGTATTCCTGCAGGTGGCAGTGTTCCTGTTGATGCATTAATAGCTATTGTTGGACAAAAAGGTGATGATATTTCAGCTTTATTAAATGGTGCATCTGCTCCTGCTGCTCCTGCAAAAACAGAAGAAGCTAAGGTAGAAACAGTTGCTACTCCGGTTGCATCAACTCCTGTTGCAAATACATCAACCGACTCTAGAGTTAAAGCATCGCCTTTAGCTAAAAAGATAGCAGACGAAAAAGGGATTGATATTAATAGCATTAGTGGCAGTGGTGATGGTGGACGTATTGTTAAACGTGATGTTGAAACATTTACTCCGGCTGCAAAAGGTGCAAGCAAAACCAATATTACATTACCTACGGTAGTTGGTCAGGAAAGTTTTGAAGAAGTACCTGTATCGCAAATGCGTAAAGTAATTGCACGCAGGTTAAGCGAAAGTAAACATACCGCTCCTCACTTCTACCTAACCATGAGCATTAACATGGATAAGGCCATTGAAGCCAGAAAAGCAATGTTAGAGTTTAGTCCTGTTAAAATATCTGTTAACGATATTATTATTAAGGCTGTTGCAGGTGCATTGCGCAAAAATCCTGCGGCAAACTCAAGTTGGTTGGGCGATAAAATACGTTACAACCACCACATTAACATTGGTGTGGCAGTGGCTATTGAAGATGGTTTAATTGTTCCGGTAGTAAAATTTGCCGATAGCAAAAGTTTATCACACATTAGTGCTGAGGTTAAAGAATTGGCTGAAAAAGCTAAAAACAAAAAATTACAACCAAACGAATTTGAAGGCAACACCTTTACGATTTCTAATTTAGGCATGTTTGGTATTGATGAGTTTACAGCTATCATTAATCCACCTGATGCTTGTATTTTGGCAGTAGGTGCAGCTAAAGAAACCGTGATTGTAGAAAACGGCCAAATGAAAGTAGCCAATGTAATGAAGGTTACCTTAAGCTGCGACCACCGCGT